>NZ_CP022529.1:1212500-1515625 GCF_002237595.1 Labrenzia sp. VG12 | reverse complement strand
CATCGAAGTGCCGAAACGGGGGCAGCTGGTCCGGGTGCTTTATTCGGAAATCGGCCGGATCCTCTCACACCTCTTGAACGTCACCACGCAGGCCATGGACGTCGGCGCGCTGACACCGCCGCTGTGGGGCTTCGAGCCGCGCGAAGAGCTGATGGTGTTCTATGAGCGGGCCTGCGGCGCGCGCATGCACGCAGCCTATGTGCGCCCGGGCGGGGTGCACCAGGATCTGCCGCGCGACCTTCTCGACGACATCTGGGATTTCTGTGATCCGTTCCTGCAGACTTGCGACGACATCGAAGGCCTTCTGACCGACAACCGTATCTTCAAGCAGCGTAACGTCGATATCGGCGTTGTGGACCTGGACGATGCCTGGGCCTGGGGTTTCTCCGGAGTGATGGTGCGCGGTTCGGGTGCTGCCTGGGATCTGCGCAAGTCGCAGCCATACGAATGTTATTCGGAACTCGATTTCGACATTCCGATCGGCAAGAACGGCGATTGTTACGACCGCTATCTGATCCGCATGGAAGAGATGCGCCAGTCCGTCAGGATCATGAAACAGTGCCTGGAGAAGCTGACCGTAGAAACCGGTCCGGTTTCCTCCACGGACGGCAAGATCGTGCCGCCGAAGCGGGGCGAGATGAAGCGTTCGATGGAAGCGCTGATCCATCACTTCAAGCTCTATACCGAGGGCTATCACGTCCCGGCCGGCGAAGTGTACGCCGCCGTCGAGGCGCCCAAGGGCGAATTCGGCGTCTATCTGGTTGCCGACGGCACCAACAAGCCCTATCGCTGCAAGATCAAGGCGCCGGGTTACGCGCACCTGCAGGCGATGGATTTCCTGTGCAACGGCCACATGCTTGCCGACGTCTCGGCCGTGCTTGGTTCGATGGACATCGTGTTCGGTGAGGTCGACCGCTGATGCGGGTGGCTCACCACAAATTTTCGACCCTGGCAGCCGCCCGTCCGGCTCCGGTCACTGTGACAGAACGGGGATAACACCATGGCAGTTCGCAGACTTGCCGCGGAACAACCAGACAGTTTCGAATTCACCGAGGTAAACCTTACCTGGGCGAAGAAGCTGATTGATCGCTATCCGGCCGGCCGCCAGGCTTCCGCGGTGATCCCGCTGTTGTGGCGCGCACAGGAGCAGAATGACGGCTGGGTGAGCGAGCCGGCGATCCGCTATATTGCAGACCTTCTGGAGATGCCGAACATTCGTGTGCTGGAGGTCGCGACCTTCTACACCATGTTCCAGCTGCAGCCGGTCGGCAAGAAGGCCCATATCCAGGTCTGCGGAACGACACCGTGCCAGCTGCGCGGGTCCGAAGACCTGATCAAGATCTGCAAGTCGCGCATTGCCAAGCACATGCATGAAATCTCCGAGGACGGCATGTTCTCCTGGGAAGAGGTCGAGTGCCTCGGCGCCTGCGTCAACGCGCCGATGGTGCAGATCTTCAAGGATACCTACGAGGACCTGACCGAGGACAGCTTCAACAAGCTGCTCGACGACATTTCCGAGGGCAGGGACGTGACCCCGGGCCCGCAAAACGGTCGCCGTTTTGCCATGGCCGAAGGCGGTCTGACCTCCTTGACCGAACTGGACGACGATACCAAGGGCGAACTGCCGGTCCCGCACGTGGTCGACGGCTCGGAAAAGGCGTCTCATGCTTTTGCCGGCGGACCGATCAATGCCGGTGGCAACGATTATGACGGCGTGCCGACGCCGGCCGAAGACGCGGTTGCGAAGGTAAGGGCAGCCCATGCTGCCAAGTCCGGCAAGGCGGAAGAGGCTCCGGCACCGAAGAAGGCTGCTACCAAGCCCGCTGAAAAGGTCGAAAAGGCTGCCAAGAAGGCTGACGAACCGAAGCCGGCTTCCAAAGCCAAGCCGAAAGCGGCTCCGGCTGCAGACGCCGAGGTTGCCGAAAAGGCGCCCGAGCTGCTGAAGGAAGCCCGCGGCGGCAAGCCGGACGATCTGAAAAAGCTGAAAGGCGTCGGGCCGAAGCTGGAAGCAACACTGCACGAGCTCGGCTTCTTCCATTTCGACCAGGTCGCCAGCTGGGGACCGGAAGAGGTGGCCTGGGTCGACAGCCGGCTGAAGTTCAAGGGCCGGATCGAGCGGGATGGCTGGATCGAACAGGCCAAGGTGCTCGCCAGCGGCGAAGACACTGAATTTTCCAAGCGCGTGGAAGCCGGTGAAGTGGCCTCCTCCAAGAGCGAAGACTAGGGGGATAAGATGCTGAAGGATCAGGATCGGATCTTCACCAATATCTACGGTCTGCATGACTGGGGTCTGGACGGCGCGAAGAAGCGTGGCCAGTGGGACAACACCAAGGCGCTTCTGGACAAGGGCCGCGACTGGATCATTCAGGAAATGAAGGATTCCGGGCTGCGCGGCCGTGGTGGCGCGGGCTTCCCGACGGGCCTGAAATGGTCGTTCATGCCCAGGGAATCGGATGGCCGGCCGGCCTATCTCGTCGTCAATGCCGATGAATCCGAACCGGGCACCTGCAAGGACCGCGAGATCCTGCGCCACGATCCGCACACGCTGGTCGAAGGCTGTCTGGTCGCCGGTTACGCCATGGGCGCGATTGCTGCTTACATCTATGTACGTGGCGAATTCATCCGTGAACGTGAGCGCCTGCAGGCGGCGATCGACCAGGCCTACGATGCCGGCCTGATCGGCAAGAACAACAAGAACGGCTACGATTTCGACATCTACGTTCACCACGGCGCCGGTGCCTATATCTGCGGCGAGGAAACGGCGCTGCTGGAAAGCCTGGAAGGCAAGAAGGGCCAGCCGCGCCTGAAGCCGCCGTTCCCGGCCAATGTCGGTCTCTACGGCTGCCCGACCACGGTGAACAATGTGGAATCGATCGCGGTTGCGCCGACCATCCTGCGCCGCGGCGCGGCCTGGTTCTCCGCACTTGGTCGTCCGAACAATACCGGCACCAAGCTCTTCTGCGTCTCCGGTCACGTCAATCAGCCCGCGACCTTCGAAGAAGAGCTCGGCGTTCCGTTTTCGGAAATGATCGACAAGCATTGCGGCGGTATTCGCGGTGGCTGGGACAATCTCCTGGCGGTGATTCCGGGTGGATCTTCCGTGCCGTGCTGCACGGCCGACGAGATCAAGGACGCGCCGATGGATTTCGACACGCTGCGTGGGCTCGGTTCCGGCCTTGGTACGGCGGCCGTGATCGTCATGGACAAGTCCACGGACATCATCAAGGCAATCGCCCGGCTCAGCTACTTCTACAAGCATGAAAGCTGCGGCCAGTGCACGCCGTGCCGGGAAGGCACCGGCTGGATGTGGCGCGTGATGGAACGCATGGTGAAGGGCGAATCCTCCTACGAGGAAATCGACATGCTGTTCAAGGTGACCAAGCAGGTCGAGGGCCACACCATCTGTGCGCTCGGGGATGCGGCCGCCTGGCCGATCCAGGGTTTGATCAAGAATTTCCGGCCGGTCATCGAGCAGCGCATCGACGACTATGTCGCCAAGTCGAAGGCGTCTTCGACCATGGTGGCGGCTGAGTAAGCGGAACGGGATTTGGAGAGCAACGGATGACGAAGCTCATCATCGACGGCAACGAAGTGGATGTCCCGGCGGATTACACGCTGCTTCAGGCTTGTGAAGAAGCGGGTGCCGAGGTTCCGCGCTTTTGTTACCACGACCGGCTGTCGATTGCCGGCAACTGCCGCATGTGCCTGGTGGAAGTGAAGGGCGGACCGCCCAAGCCGACCGCCTCCTGCGCCATGGGCGTGAAGGACCTGCGTCCGGGCCCGAACGGCGAACCGCCGGTGGTCGAGACCAAGTCCGAGATGGTCAAGAAGGCCCGCGAAGGGGTGATGGAGTTCCTGCTCATCAACCACCCGTTGGACTGCCCGATCTGCGATCAGGGCGGTGAGTGCGACCTACAGGACCAGGCGATGGCCTATGGTGTCGACGGGTCACGGTTCCATGAGAACAAGCGCGCGGTCGAGAACAAGGAAATCGGCCCGCTGATCAAGACGATCATGACGCGCTGCATTCACTGTACCCGCTGCGTCCGTTTCACCACGGAAGTCTGCGGCGTCACCGACATGGGCCTGATCAGCCGCGGCGAAGACGCGGAAATCACCACCTATCTCGATGCGGCCCTGTCGTCTGAAATGCAGGGCAATGTCGCCGATCTTTGCCCGGTGGGCGCGCTGACCCACAAGCCGTACGAATTCCATGCCCGTCCCTGGGAGCTGACCAAGACCGAAAGCGTTGACGTGATGGACGCGGTCGGGTCTGCGATCCGCGTCGACAGCCGCGGCAAGGAAGTCATGCGGGTGATGCCGCGCCTCAACGAAGAGGTCAACGAGGAGTGGATCTCCGACAAGTCCCGCTACATCTGGGACGGTCTGAAGACCCAGCGTCTCGACCGGCCCTACGCCAAGAAGGACGGCAAGCTGCAGCCCGTTTCCTGGGGCGAAGCCTTCCAGATCATCGCCGACAAGGTGAAGGGCGCTTCCAGTGACCGGATCGGTGCACTGGCTGGCCAGATGGCGGGCGTTGAAGAGATGTTCGCCCTGAAGAGCCTGATGGAAAAGCTCGGCGTCACCAATATCGACAGCCGCTTCCCGGGCTCGCCGCTGCATCCGAAGAACGGCCGCGCCAGCTACCTCTTCAATTCCACCATTCAAGGCATCGAAGATGCCGACGCGATCATGCTGATCGGCACCAACCCGCGCCAGGAAGCACCGGTGCTGAACGCCCGGATCCGCAAGCGCTGGACCCGCGGCGACCTGCATGTCGGCCTGATCGGTGAAAACGCCGACCTGACCTTTCCGGTGACCTATCTCGGCGCCGGCCCGGACAGCCTGAAGCAGTTTGTCGAACATGCTCCGGCCAAAGCCGAGCGGCCGATGTTCATTGTCGGCCAGGGCGCGCTCAACCGTCCGGATGGTGCGGAAGTCATGGCGACCATCGCCGCAGCCGCCAAATCGCTTGGCGTGATCAAGGACGGCTGGAACGGTTTCAACATCCTGCACACCGAAGCCTCTCAGGTTGGTGCGCTGGATCTCGGTTTTGTCCCGGGCGAAGGCGGCAAGGACACCGGAGCCATGCTCGAGCCGGGGGCAATGGACATCCTGTTCCTGCTGGGCGTCGACGAGGTCGAGGTTCCCGAGGGCGCTTTTGTCGTCTACCAGGGCACCCATGGCGACCGAGGTGCACACCGGGCCGACGTGATCCTTCCGGGAGCGGCCTACACCGAGAAGTCCGCGATCTACGTCAACACCGAAGGCCGCGTCCAGATGGCCGACCGCGCCGCGTTCCCTCCGGGTGAAGCGCGCGAGGATTGGGCGATCCTGCGGGCACTGTCCGCGACCCTGTCGCAGACGCTCGACTTCGACTCGCTCAGCCAGTTGCGCGGCAAGCTCTTTGAAGCTGTCCCGCACATGGCCTCGATCGACATGATCGAGGCTGGCTCCGCCGCTGACATTGAACAGCTGGCCAATGCCAAGGCAAAGATGGACAGCGCCGGCTTTGCCAACGTGATCCGTGATTTTTATCTGACCAACCCGATCGCCCGCGCCTCCAAGGTGATGGCCGAGTGTTCGGCGCTCGCGAAGTCGCGGGCGGCAGAAGCTGCAGAATAAGGGGTAGGGGACCGAAATGGTTGAGTTCTTTACGACGACCTACCTGGGGCAATTCCTGGTGATGGCACTGCAAAGCGTGGTGCTGATGGTCGTGCTCCTGGTGATTGTCGCCTACATCTTGTACGCCGACCGCAAGATCTGGGCGGCCGTGCAGATCCGGCGCGGTCCGAACGTGGTCGGTCCCTGGGGCTTGCTGCAGAGTTTCGCCGATCTTCTGAAATTCGTTCTGAAGGAGCCGGTCATTCCGGCAGGCTCCAACAAGATCCTGTTTCTGCTGGCGCCGCTGGTCTCCGTGCTGCTCGCGCTCAGTGCCTGGGCCGTGATCCCGGTCGCGGACGGCTGGGTGATCTCGAACATCAATATCGGCGTCCTGTTCGTCTTCGCGGTGTCTTCGCTGGAAGTCTACGGCGTCATCATCGGTGGCTGGGCGTCGAACTCGAAATATCCGTTCCTGTCGGCGCTGCGCTCGGCGGCGCAGATGGTTTCCTATGAGGTGTCGATCGGCTTCGTGATCGTGACCGTTCTGCTTTGTGCCGGTACGTTGAACCTCTCCGGTATCGTGATGGCGCAGCAGACGGGTCTTGCGACCTGGCTCGGCGTGCCGTGGCTCGCCTTCCTGAACTGGTACTGGCTGCCGTTGTTCCCGATGTTCGTGGTCTTCTTCGTGTCCGCCCTGGCCGAGACCAACCGTCCGCCGTTCGACCTTGCCGAAGCGGAATCTGAGCTGGTTGCCGGCTTCATGGTGGAATACGGCTCGACCCCGTACATGATGTTCATGCTCGGTGAATATGTCGCCATCTGCCTGATGTGCGCCCTGATGACGATCTTCTTCATGGGCGGATGGCTGCCGCCGTTCGATTTCGCACCCTTCACCTGGGTGCCGGGCGTGGTCTGGTTCGTGCTGAAGTGTTTCCTGGGCTTCTTCATGTTCGCCATGGTGAAGGCCATGGTGCCGCGCTACCGCTATGACCAGCTGATGCGTCTGGGCTGGAAAGTGTTCCTGCCGCTGTCGCTTGGCATGGTCGTCGTTGTCGCAGCCGTTCTGATGATCATGGGCTGGGCTCCGGGCGCGGCGTGAGCATCTCGCTCGCCGGTGTGATCGGCGCCGCCGTCGGCCTCTATATGGGCTGGCTCGACTGGAAGATCCTGAAGGGCATGCTTCAGGCGGCGGAAACGAAGAACAGACAGGCTGGCGGCGACGGTGGCGTCGCAGCCAGGTACAAGGCGCTCTGGAGCGCACTGATTTTTGGAGTTCCGGTGATCGGCTTTCCGATCATTGGCTATTTGGCCGGCAACATGCTGGCTGGTTGAGGAAAGAGAGGCAAAAAGCGATGGGACTTAGTCAAGCCGTCAAATCGCTGTTCCTGCAGGAGTTCGTGTCCGCCTTCATTCTGGCGATGCGTTACTTCTTCAAGCCGAAGCCTACGGTCAACTATCCGTTCGAGAAGGGGCCGGTGAGCCCGCGCTTCCGCGGCGAGCACGCTTTGCGCCGCTATCCGAACGGCGAAGAACGCTGCATTGCCTGCAAGCTGTGCGAGGCCATCTGCCCGGCGCAGGCCATCACCATCGAGGCAGGTCCGCGCCGCAATGACGGCACTCGCCGGACCACCCGCTACGACATCGACATGGTCAAGTGCATCTATTGCGGCTTCTGCCAAGAAGCCTGTCCGGTGGACGCGATCGTGGAAGGGCCGAATTTCGAATTCGCCACGGAAACCCGCGAAGAGCTTTACTACGACAAGGAAAAGCTGCTCGCGAACGGGGACCGCTGGGAACGCGAGATCGCCCGCAACATTGAAATGGATGCTCCTTACCGCTAGGAGCTACCCGAACTTCAGATTTCAGCCCGGCAATCCGGCCGGGCCCCGCACTTCCGGCCGAAAGGCCACACGACAGGCAGGTCTTTGCAATGATCCTGAAAGCCCTCTTTTTCTACCTGTTTGCCGGCGTCACCCTGGCGTCCGGCTTCATGGTGATCGCGTCCCGCAATCCGGTGACGTCGGTCTTGTTCCTGATCCTGGCCTTCGTGAATTCCGCTGGTCTGTTCATCCTGCTTGGTGCTGAGTATCTGGCCCTGCTGCTGATCGTTGTCTATGTCGGCGCGGTCGCGGTGCTGTTCCTGTTCGTGGTGATGATGCTGGATGTCGACTTCGTCGAGCTTCGCCAGGGTTTCCTGCAGTATCTGCCGGTCGGTGCGCTGGTCGGCCTGATCCTGATGGTCGAACTGCTGATGGGGCTCGGTGCCTGGATCATAGCGCCGGAGGTGCTGGGACACGGGTCCGAACCGACGCCGGTTATTGCCGGGGTGCCGGGCGCCGAGGGCGTCACGAACATCCAGGCGCTCGGCTCGGTGCTCTACACCAAGTACATCTATTTCTTCCAGGTCGCTGGCCTGATCCTTCTGGTGGCCATGATCGGGGCAATTGTGCTGACCCTGCGCCACAAGCCGAATGTCAAACGTCAAAGCATTCCGGAGCAGGTTGCGCGCAACCGCGAAACCGCCATCGAGGTCCGGAAAGTGGAGAGTGGCAAAGGTATCTGACGCCAAGGCGTCATTCGAGAATGTCCTGGTACATGCACGCTCCTCCGTGCGGTGCCAGGTTGGGGTAAACGAGGGGAGCACGGCGAGGCGCCCATGGAAATCGGTCTGTCGCACTATCTGTCGGTCGCGGCGATCCTGTTCACGATCGGGATCTTCGGGATCTTTCTGAACCGGAAAAACGTGATTGTCATTCTGATGTCGATCGAGCTGCTGCTGCTCTCGGTGAACATCAACTTTGTCGCTTTCTCGTCGTTCCTCGGCGACATGATGGGGCAGGTGTTCACCATGCTGGTCCTCACCGTGGCGGCCGCCGAGGCGGCTATCGGTCTGGCGATCCTGGTGGTCTTCCACCGGAACCGCGGCTCCATCGCCGTGGAAGACGTCAACGTGATGAAGGGATAGGAACCGATGTATTCCGCAATTCTGTTCCTGCCGCTGATCGGCTTCCTGATTGCCGGCCTGTTCGGCCGCGCCATCGGCGCCAAGGCCTGTGAGTATATCACCAGTGGCCTCCTGATCATTGCAGCGCTCCTGTCCTGGATCGCCTTTTTCGGCTTCTGGCTCGGCGGCGCCCAGGGCGGCACCTACGATCTCTTCCGCTGGATGAATGTCGGCGCCCTGAACGTGTCCTGGTCGCTCAAGATCGACACGCTGACCGTCGTCATGCTTGTGGTGGTCAACACGGTGTCGGCGCTCGTGCATGTCTATTCCATCGGCTACATGCATCACGACCCGCACCGGCCGCGCTTCTTCGCCTATCTGTCGCTGTTCACCTTCGCCATGTTGTCGCTGGTCACCGCCGACAACCTGCTGCAGATGTTCTTCGGCTGGGAAGGCGTGGGCCTTGCCTCCTATCTCCTGATCGGTTTCTGGTACCAGAAGCCGTCCGCAAACGCGGCGGCGATCAAGGCCTTTGTCGTCAACCGGGTGGGTGACTTCGGCTTCGCCCTCGGCATCTTCGGTGTGTTCTACGTTTTCCAAACGATAGAATTCGAGACGATTTTCCGTGACGCACCTTCTTTCATCGCTGGTCAGGGGAAATACACAGACCTGTTGTTCCTCGGGTACGAGCTAGATCGGCAGACCGTGTTGACGGTTATCTGCCTGTTGCTCTTCATGGGCGCCATGGGCAAGTCGGCGCAGTTCCTGCTGCACACCTGGCTGCCGGACGCGATGGAAGGCCCGACGCCGGTTTCCGCGCTCATCCACGCCGCGACCATGGTGACGGCCGGTGTCTTCATGGTGGCGCGCCTGTCGCCGCTGATGGAACTGTCGCAAACCGCGCTGACCGTGATCGTCTTCTTCGGGGCAACCACGGCTTTCTTCGCCGCAACGGTCGGTCTCGTTCAGAACGACATCAAGCGCGTGATCGCCTATTCGACCTGTTCCCAGCTCGGCTACATGTTCGTGGCGCTCGGGGTCGGAGCCTACTCGATCGGCATTTTCCACCTGTTCACGCACGCCTTCTTCAAGGCACTGTTGTTCCTTTGCGCCGGTTCCGTCATTCACGCGGTCTCCGACGAACAGGACATGCGCAAGATGGGCGGACTGCGGAAGCACATCCCGATCACCTACTGGACGATGATGATCGGCACGCTGGCGCTGACCGGTGTCGGCATTCCGTTCACACATCTCGGTTTTGCGGGTTTTGTTTCCAAGGACGGCATCATTGAAGCGGCCTTCGGCAGTTCAATGCTTGAACATGCCAACCCGATGGCGCTTTACGGCTTCTGGCTGACGGTGATTGCCGCTGCGCTGACCTCCTTCTATTCGTGGCGTCTGACCTTCATGACCTTCCACGGCAAGCCGCGCGCTCCGGTGGACGTCATGAAACACGTGCATGAATCGCCGCTGGTCATGACCGTGCCGCTGTTCATCCTGTCGGTCGGGGCCGTTCTCGCCGGCATGGTGTTCTACAACTCGTTCTTCTACTCAGAAGAGGCTTACGAGGCCTTCTGGAACGGTGCTTTGCCGGCCTTCGCCGACCTCCATGTGCTACACGCCATGCATGATGTGCCGGCCTGGGTGCGTGTGTCACCATTCGTCATGATGGTGCTTGGCTTCCTGGTTGCCTACCAGTTCTACATCCGCTCTCCGGAAATGCCGAAGCAGCTGGCGGAGCGCCATTCCGGCCTCTACCAGTTCCTGCTAAACAAGTGGTATTTCGACGAGCTGTACGATTTCCTCTTTGTCCGGCCCGCGCAGTGGCTCGGCCGCATGCTCTGGAAGAAGGGCGACGGCACCGTGATCGACGGCTTCGGCCCTGACGGTATCTCGGCGCGCGTTCAGAACGTGACGTCCTGGGTCGTCCGACTGCAGACCGGATATCTCTATCACTATGCATTTGCGATGCTGATCGGGGTGGCTCTGCTCATCACCTGGTCGATGTTCACCGGTGGCAGCACCGGCGGGGGTGCTCACTAATGATTGACTGGCCAATTCTGTCACTCACAACCTTCTTGCCGCTGCTCGGCGTGCTCTTCATCCTGCTGGTTCCGGGTGATGACGAGGGCAGCAAGAAGAACATCCGGATGGTCGCGCTGGTGACCACGTCGGTCACCTTCCTGCTGTCGCTGTTCATCTGGGGCAACTTCGATTACGCCAATCCGGGCTTTCAGTTCATCGAGGAGAAGGACTGGCTGCCGAGCGGCATTGCCGCGCATCTGGGTGTTGAAGACATCAAGTACCGCATGGGCGTCGACGGCATCTCGATCCTGTTCGTGATCCTGACCACGTTCCTGATGCCGTTCTGCATTCTCGCCTCCTGGGAGAGCATCCAGAAGCGCGTCAAGGAATACATGATCGCCTTCCTGGTGCTGGAAACGCTGATGATCGGCGTGTTCTGCGCGCTGGATCTGGTGGTCTTCTACGTCTTCTTCGAGGCCGGCCTGATCCCGATGTTCCTGATCATCGGCGTCTGGGGCGGCGCACGCAGGGTCTATGCTTCCTACAAGTTCTTCCTCTACACGCTGCTCGGCTCGGTGCTGATGCTGATCGCGATCATGGCGATGTACTGGACCGCGAAAACGTCGAACATCGCAGAGCTCGTCGCCAGCAACGCCTTCCCGGCGGAAATGCAGACCTGGCTATGGCTTGCCTTCTTCGCCAGCTTCGCGGTGAAGATGCCGATGTGGCCGGTGCATACCTGGCTGCCGGATGCGCACGTGGAAGCCCCGACGGCAGGGTCTGTCATCCTGGCAGGCATCCTTCTGAAACTCGGCGGCTACGGCTTCCTGCGGTTCTCCCTGCCGATGTTCCCGATTGCGTCGGACATGTTCGCGCCGATGATCTACACGCTCTCGGTGGTCGCGATCATCTACACCTCTCTGGTGGCGCTGGCGCAGGAAGACATCAAGAAACTGATCGCCTATTCGTCGGTCGCCCATATGGGCTACGTCACCATGGGCATCTTCACGATGACCGAACAGGGCGTTCAGGGCGGGATCTTCCAGATGCTGTCGCACGGCATCGTCTCCGGTGCGCTCTTCCTGTGTGTCGGCGTGATCTATGACCGCATGCATACCCGTGAGATCTCGGCCTATGGCGGCCTGGTCAACCGGATGCCGAAATATGCGGTGGCGTTCCTGATCTTCACGATGGCCAATGTCGGCCTGCCGGGCACGTCCGGTTTCGTCGGTGAAATCCTGACGCTGATGGGTGCGTTCCAGGTCAATACCTGGGTGGCGTTCTTTGCAACGACCGGTGTGATCCTGTCGGCAGCCTACGCGCTTTACCTCTACCGCCGTGTCGTGTTCGGCGCGCTGGAGAAGGAAAGCCTCAAGTCGATGCTCGACCTGAACCTCCGGGAAAAGGCGATCCTGCTGCCGATGGTGGTGCTGACGATCTTCTTCGGCTTCTACCCGATGGCCATCCTGGACGTGACCCAGGGCGCGGTCGACAATCTCATCAATCACTATACCGCAGCGCTTGAAGCGGCTGGGGGCACCCAGCATGCAGCGGCGGCCGCCGCCGCGGCGCACTAAGGTTTCGAGGACGAGACAGAGCCATGTCAGATATGAGCCAACTGCCAGATCTCATGCCGGTCCTGCCGGAGATCATCCTGGCCCTCGGAGCAATGATGCTGCTGATGATCGGCGCCTTTGGTGGCAAGGGTGTCAGCTACGCCGTCTTCGGCGGCGCCATGGGCCTGCTCGGCGGCACCTTCCTGGTGCTGCTGTTCGTACCGACCTTTGGGGAGACCTTCGGCGGATCCTTCGTTCTCGATGATTTCGCCTATCTCCTGAAGCTTCTGGTATTGATGGGGTCGTTCTTCGCCATTGCGATGTCCTGGGCCTATGCCAAGAGCCAGTCCTTCGATCATTTCGAGTATCCGATCCTGATCGTGCTGGCGACGCTCGGCATGATGCTGATGCTGTCGGCCAACGACATGATCGCGCTTTACATGGGCCTGGAGCTGCAGAGCCTGTCGCTCTACGTGGTCGCCGCCATCAACCGCGACAGTGTCCGGTCGACGGAAGCAGGCCTGAAATACTTTGTTCTCGGCGCCCTGTCGTCGGGCATGCTGCTTTACGGCATGTCGCTGGTTTACGGCTTTTCCGGCCAGATCTCGTTTGCCGGTATTGCCGAGGTCCTGTCTCATGAAGGCGCTTCGCTCGGCCTGGTCTTCGGCCTGACCTTCATTCTGGCCGGCCTTGCCTTCAAGATTTCCGCCGTTCCGTTCCACATGTGGACGCCGGACGTTTATGAGGGCGCTCCGACACCGGTCACCGCCTTTCTGGCTGCCGCACCGAAGGTGGCGGCCATGGGCATGATGGTGCGGATCGTCATCGACGCGTTCCAGCCGGTCACCAGTGACTGGCAGCAGATCGTCGTCTTTGTCTCCATCGCCTCCATGGCGCTTGGCGCCTTTGCCGCGATCGGTCAGCGCAACCTGAAACGCCTGATGGCCTATTCCTCGATCGGTCACATGGGCTATGCGCTGGTCGGCCTTGCGGCCGGCACTCAGACGGGCGTGGAAGGCGTGATCTTCTACATGATGGCCTATCTCGGCATGACGCTCGGCGTCTTTGCCTGCATCCTCTCCATGCGCCGCAAGGATGGCATGGTCGAGGAGATCAGCGATCTGTCCGGCCTCTCGCAGACCAATCTGCCGATGGCCATCCTGCTGGGCCTTCTGATGTTCTCGCTTGCCGGCATTCCGCCGCTGGTCGGCTTCTTCGGCAAGTGGTACGTCTTCGTTGCAGCGGTTGAAGCTGGCCTCTATCCGCTGGCGATCATCGGTGTGCTGATGTCGGTTGTCGGCGCCTATTATTATCTCCGCATCGTCAAGATCATGTTCTTCGACGAGCCGGTTGAAGGTTTTGAGAAGATGCCGGCGGAGCTGAAGGTCGTGCTCGGCCTGTCCAGCGTGTTCGTGATCTTCTTCTGGCTGGCACCGGGACAGGTCGTCAATGCAGCCAGCGCAGCAGCGCAGTCGCTGTTCTGACCGGTCACATGACAGCAAGATCCGAGGAACGTCCGGCGCCAGGTGCGCCGGACTTTCGCTTTGAAGAGCATGACAGTGTCGGTTCGACCAACTCGCTCTGTTTTGAACGGGCGCAGATCGGACATCCCGGCCAGCTCTGGATCAGGGCGGACCAGCAGACAGAGGGCAGGGGGCGGCGTGGCCGCGACTGGTCCTCTCCCGGCGGAAACCTCTTCACCAGTCTGCTGCTGATCAATCCGCAACCGGCCGATCGGATCGGTGAACTGCCGCTTGCAGCAGCTGTTGCGCTTGCCGAAGCCGTTGACAAAGCCGCCGGGACACTGCAACTGGTATCGCTGAAATGGCCGAACGATCTTCTGGTTGAAGGCGCGAAGCTGTCGGGTATCCTTCTGGAAGCCGAGACGCTCTCCGACGGACGGCAGGCTGTCGTGATCGGGTTCGGCGTCAATTGTGTGACCCATCCGCAGCTGTCGCTTTATCAGGCAACGGATCTGAGGAGCCTGGGTTTTCAGGTCACTGCGGAACGGTTGTTTGAGTGTCTGTCCGCTGCAATGGCCGACACTTTGGCACGCTGGCAACTGCCAGGCGGTTTTGACAGTATTCGCAGGGACTGGCTCAAGCGGGCGGCCCATCTGGGCAAGACCATTACGGTCAGAACGGCTCAGGAAGAGATTACCGGCATTTTTGCCGATCTGGATGCGCGCGGCCATCTGGTTGTGAAACTGGATGATGGCCGCCAGCGCACGCTATATGCGGGCGACGTGTTTTTACCAGGGCGTTGAGCGCCACGCTGCAGGCCCGCGGCATGTTGAAGGAGCAATCCATGGCTTCGGCCAAGATGACAGACAATGACATCGTGTTTCTGCCGCTGGGTGGGGTCGGCGAAATCGGAATGAATCTCGGGCTTTATGGCTTTGGTCCGGAAGATGACCGAAGCTGGCTGATCGTCGATTGCGGCGTGAGTTTCGCCGGTCCGGACCTTCCGGGCATCGACGTGGTCGTACCGGATATCAAGTTTCTGGAAGACGAGGTCGACAATATCGTCGGCATGGTGATCACGCACGCCCACGAAGACCATTACGGCGCCATCCTGCACCTGTGGCCTTATCTGAAGGTGCCGGTCTATGCGACGGCCTTCACGGCAGGTCTGCTGGCGGCAAAGGCGGAAAGCGAGCCGGGGGCGGAAGAAGTTCCGGTCACCGTTGTGCGCCAGGGCGAGCGGCACAAGATCGGACCGTTTGACGTGGAGTTCGTCGCGATGGCGCACTCGATCCCGGAGCCCTGCGCGCTTGCGATCCGCACACCTGCCGGTCTTGTGCTGCACACCGGCGACTGGAAGATCGACCTGACCCCTGGTGTCGGCAAGCCGATCGATCTGGACCGGCTGGCGGAGCTTGGCCGGGAAGGGGTGATGGCCCTGGTGTGTGACAGTACCAATGCTGTCCGCGACGGGGTGAGCCCGAGCGAACAGGATGTGGCCGAAGAACTGAAGAAAGTGATGGCTCGCGCCAAGAAGCGGATCGCCGTTACCACCTTCGCCTCCAACGTTGCGCGGATCCGGGCAATTGCCGAAGCGGCGGCCGCCAATGAGCGGGATATTGTGGTTGTCGGCCGCTCGATGCACCGGGTGATCGAGGTGGCCGGGGAGCTGGAATATCTGGACGGTCTGCCCCAGTTCCATGACGAAGAAGCCTATGGCTACCTGCCGCGGGAAAAGACCGTGCTGCTTTGTACAGGCTCGCAAGGGGAAAGCCGGGCAGCGCTTGCCAGGATTGCGGCTGGCGATCATCGCAATGTTGCGCTCACCAAGGGCGACATGGTGATCTTCTCCTCGCGCACCATTCCGGGCAACGAAAAGGAAGTCGGCGCGGTCATGAACAATCTTGCCGACAAGGATGTCGAGATTGTCACCGACCGGGATGCGCTGGTTCATGTCTCAGGTCACCCGCGCCGCGGTGAACTGGAGCAGCTCTACAAGCTCGTTCAGCCGAAGGTCGTTCTGCCCGTTCATGGTGAGCCGCTGCACCTTGCCGCCCATGCCGCCTTTGCCAAGGCACAGGGTGTTCCGGAAGTGGTGCGTGGCAAGAACGGCGACGTTGTCCGCCTCTCCGCAGGCCGGGCTGGGGTCATCGACGAAGCTCCGTCCGGCATTCTGGTCAAGGATGGTGATATTCTGGACGACCCGGAAGTCACTGGCGTCAAGGAACGGCGCAAGCTCTCCTTTGCTGGTGCGGCGATCATCGCACTCGTGGTGAACCGGAAGGGCGAACTTCTGACCGACCCGCTGATCACGTTGCTTGGCCTGCCGGACACGGATGACGATGGCGAGCCCATGGAAGAGATCGTTTCCAAGGCCGTGATCGGCGCCGTGACGAGCATCCCGAAGGCGCGGCGCAAGGACAAGGATCTGGTGGGCGAGGCCGCCCGGCGCGCAGCCCGGTCCGAGATCCTCGACGTGTGGGGCAAAAAGACGCTCTGCAAGGTGATGGTGTCGCAACTATAGTCAACTACGAAGCCTGGCTTTGATGGGGTAAAACCCGGAAGCTCTCGTCCAGACCAGGGCCAGAAGGTACGTACCGAAGGGACCGCTGCTTGTTGAAGCGCGTGGTGCCGATCGTTCGCGACAGACCTGCGGCTTTTCTCAGGGCGAGCTTTCAACCTGCTTTAGCGACCAGGAGGATCCTGGTCCTGCAGTCAATGGCGTTTTGTGGAGGTGAATGCATGATCGGACGGCTCAATCACGTGGCGATTGCAGTGTCGGACATTGAAGCGGCGACCGCTGTCTATAGGGACACGCTCGGCGCCGAGGTTTCAGCGAAGGAAGAACAGCCGGATCACGGTGTGAGCACGGTGTTCATCAATCTGCCGAATACCAAGATCGAGCTTTTGGAACCCCTCGGGGAAAACTCCCCGATTGCAAAGTTCCTGGAAAAAAATCCGTCCGGGGGCATTCACCATGTCTGTTACGAGGTCGACGACATTCGCGCGGCCCGCGACAAGCTGATGGCAGAAGGTGCGCGCGTGCTCGGCGATGGCGAGCCGAAGATCGGCGCTCATGGCAAGCCCGTGCTGTTCCTGCATCCCAAGGACTTTCTCGGCACGCTGACGGAACTGGAAGAGGCCTGATCAATGTCCGTGGTGTATGCTCTGGCGGTCTTTTTTCTGATCTGGTGGATCGTCCTGTTTGCCATCCTGCCTTTCGGCTTGCGCCGGACCCAGGAAGAGGCCGGGGAGGTGCTGCCCGGTTCCGAGCCGAGTGCTCCGGAACGGCCCCAGTTCCTGAAGGTGATCGTTATCACGACCATCGTCGCGTCCGTGATCTTCACTGCCTATGTGAGCCTCAGAAACTCGGGATTCGGACTGGATGACATTCCGTTTCTGAACCCGCCGGGGAACAGCTACAGCCAGCCGGGAAGCTGATTCCCTGGCCCCGGCCTTTTGCGAGCCAGCCCAAGACGATTTCTGAAAGACTGAAGACAAGAAAAAAGGCAGAGCCGAAGCTCTGCCTTGAATAGTTCCGCGTCTAAATTTGACCCTTGAACCCGTACCGGTCGATTGTTCAACCTGGCCGGGCGGCTGCGGACCGTAAAGGTGCGCCTGAGGGTCCTTCCTCCCAAGACTCAGACCGCGATGTCCTTGAGCCTCCTGACATTTCTGCCAAGGCATCTTGTTGTTATGGGAATGGAACCTAGCTGATTGATTCAGGCTTGTCACCTATTTGTCGTGCACAGCTCAATTTTTTTGCTTGTCTATTTCCTCAGCGGTAATTTCTACTAAATTCTTCGTATTTAGACATGTAATCAATTAGCTGGCAAATGTCAGGAGGGGCCTTGTTTTTTGGCCAATTCGACACGCCGAAATGCAAAACCGGCGCGGAAAATCGCAAAGGGCTTGTTTTTGTGCGCCGCATGCGCTTTGACTGCGCACCAAACAGGCGATGCCAACTTCAAGAGAACCTTCATGCGTCTTTCCCGCTACTTCCTTCCCATCCTGAAAGAAACGCCCAAAGAGGCGGAAATCGTGTCGCACCGGCTGATGCTGCGTGCCGGCATGATCCGCCAGCAGTCAGCCGGTATCTATTCCTGGCTGCCGCTTGGACTGAAGGTGCTGCGCAAGATCGAACGCATCGTTGAGGAAGAGCAGGCAAGGGCAGGGGCCGTGCAGCTGCTGATGCCGACCATCCAGTCGGCGGATCTCTGGCGCGAAAGTGGCCGCTATGATGCCTATGGCAAGGAGATGCTGCGCATCACCGACCGGCATGAGCGCGACATGCTGTTCGGGCCGACCAACGAGGAGATGATCACCGACATCTTCCGCGGCTACGTGCGCTCCTACAAGGACCTGCCGCTCAACCTCTACCATATCCAGTGGAAGTTCCGCGACGAGGTGCGTCCGCGCTTCGGCGTGATGCGTGGCCGCGAGTTCCTGATGAAGGACGCCTATTCCTTCGACCTCGACAAGGAAAGCGCGCGCCATGCCTATAACCGCATGTTTGTCGCCTACCTGCGCACGTTCGAGCGCATGGGTCTGAAGGCCATCCCGATGAAGGCCGATACCGGCCCCATCGGCGGCGACATGAGCCATGAGTTCATCATTCTTGCCGAAACCGGCGAAAGCGAAGTCTTCTGCGACAAGTCGCTCCTGGAGATGCCCACGCCGGCGGAAGACACGGATTTCTTCTCGGATCTGACGCCGATCGTGACCGAGTGGACAACGCCTTACGCCGCCACCGACGAAATGCACGACGAGACGGCCTTTAATGCGCTGCCGGAGGAGACGCGCGTTTCAGCCCGGGGCATCGAGGTTGGCCACATCTTCTATTTCGGCACCAAGTATTCCGAAGCCATGGGCGCGAAAGTCGCCACCGCCGAGGGCACAGAGGTTCCGGTGCACATGGGCTCCTACGGTGTTGGCGTTTCACGCCTTCTTGGTGCCTTGATCGAAGCCAATCATGACGACAACGGAATCATCTGGCCGAAGTCGGTTGCCCCGTTCCATGTCGGGCTGGTCAATCTGAAACCGGGTGATGAGCTGACGGACGCCGCGTCTGAAGACCTTTATGCCAAGCTGGAGGCAGCGGGCATGGAAGTTCTTTACGACGACACCGATACGAGGGCAGGTGCGAAGTTTGCGACGATGGACCTGATCGGCCTGCCTTACCAGGTGGTGGCGGGACCGCGAGGGCTGAAAGACGGCCTTCTTGAAGTCAAGGACCGCGCAACTGGGGAAAAGGAAATGCTTTCCCCGGAAGCCGCCTTGAACAAGCTGACCGCGGCATTGACGGACTAAAGCCATCCGTCGATGCTTTGGCATAGGGATTCGGCGCGTTTTAAACGGCGCGCCGCCGGGGCATGGCTGAAATGGATGGACAATGACAGCGGTAGACACGGCGGATATTGACGACGGTCGCAAGCCGGCGGATACGACGCGCCCTTTTTCTCCCTTCGAATGGATGATTGCCGGCCGCTATCTGAGGTCGCGGCGACGGGAAACCTTTATCTCCGTGATTGCCGGCTTTTCCTTTGCCGGGATTATGCTCGGGGTTGCGACACTGATCATCGTCATGGCGGTGATGAACGGCTTCCGCACGGAGCTGCTTAGCAAGATCCTTGGTATCAATGGGCACATGCTGGTCCAGCCGATCGATTTGCCGCTGACCGACTATGACGTTGTTGCGCCAAAACTCGAAACGGTTCCCGATGTCGTGGCCGCGATGCCGTTTGTCGAAGGTCAGGCGCTTGTGTCCGGACCAGCCGGCAATCTGGGTGCCCTGGTGCGCGGCGTTTATGAAAGCGACATTCGCCGCATGCCGTTGATCGCAAACAATATCCAGCTTGGAACGCTCGACGGCTTTGCCGAAGGCGAGGGTGTTGCGATCGGCACCAACATGGCAGCCCAGCTGGGGCTGACGGTTGGCGACAATATCACCGTGATCTCGCCACGGGGCAGCGTTACCCCGATGGGGGTGACGCCGCGCCTCAAGGCTTACCCGATTACTGCGATCTTCAAGATCGGCATGAGCGAATATGACGCCACCTTCCTGTTCATGCCGCTGGAAGAAGCGCAGGCCTATTTCAACATGGACACCAAGGCGACCGGGATCGAGATCTACGTGGTCGATCCGGACAATGTCGGCGTGATGAAACCGGCGCTTGAAGAGGCAGCCGGTCGCCCCACCTTCGTCACTGACTGGCGTCAGCGCAATGTCACATTCTTTTCCGCCCTGGAAGTGGAGCGGAACGTGATGTTCATCATTCTGTTCCTGATCGTTCTTGTGGCCGCACTCAACATTATTTCGGGCATGATCATGCTGGTGAAGGACAAGGGCAAGGACATCGCCATCTTGCGAACCATGGGTGCAACGCGCGGTGCGATCATGCGGGTGTTCCTCATTACTGGCGCGAGCATCGGCTGCGTCGGAACGTTGGCAGGTTTTGTTCTCGGCCTGGTGGTCTGCCTGAACATTGAAAGCATCCGGCAATTCGTTTCCTGGATGACGACCACGGAGATCTTCTCCGAAGAACTTTATTTCCTGTCGAAACTTCCAGCGGAAATCGACAGCGGCGAAACCATAACGGTCCTTATCATGGCGCTTGGTCTCTCGCTGCTGGCGACCGTCTATCCGGCCTGGCGGGCAGCCCGACTCGATCCTGTCGAAGCACTCAGGTATGAATAGGGAGACGGGAGATGAACATGGCCGTTGACCCGCGACGCACCCCGGGCCTTGCGCCTGCTGCCCTGGAACTGTCTGGCATCACACGCAGTTTCGATGAGGGGGACAGGGAGCTTCATATCCTGAAAGGGGCCAATCTCCGGATCGAGGCCGGCGAGATGGTCGCCCTTGTTGCTGCATCCGGCACCGGCAAATCGACCCTGTTGCACATAGCCGGATTGCTGGAGCGACCGGATGATGGCGATGTTTTCCTCGGTCCGGTCAATTGCTCGGACCTCTCGGATGCCGAGCGCACCGCTATCCGGCGCAATGATATCGGCTTCGTCTACCAGTTCCATCATCTGCTGCCGGAGTTTACCGCGCAGGAAAACATCATGATGCCGCAGATGATCCGCGGCCTGCCGAAAAAGGTGGCGGCGGAGCGGGCGGACGAGTTGCTCAGCTACATGCGGCTCGGCGAGCGCGGCAAACACCGGCCGTCCGAACTTTCCGGTGGTGAACAGCAGCGTGTAGCCGTTGCCCGCGCGGTGGCGAACGCGCCGCGCATCCTGTTGCTGGACGAACCCACCGGCAATCTTGACCCCAAGACTGCGGCCTATGTGTTCGATGCCCTGTCAGCACTGGTGCGTGCTTCAGGCGTGGCGACACTGTTTGCCACCCACAACATGGAGCTTGCCGGGCGTATGGACCGCGCAATCACGCTTCAGGACGGTCTGGTCAAGGACCTTTAGCCGGATCAGATTGCCCGACAATAAAGAAACGCCGACGCTTGTGGCTCCTTCGAGATCCATGATTTCAAAGGGCTGAGTTTGGCGTGAACAAAGCAAAAACGCAAAGATTTCAGAGAATTTGATTTGCCTGCTGGCAAGTGGAACAAAAAGCGCTTGCAAAGGGAACAGAAATGGAACATAGTCCCCTTACGCAAGGCATAAAGCTTGGAGGACGACATGTTCCATATCGCTCGTGATTTTGCCGCATTCGGGTCTCTCGTCTGCTTCTGCACCACGCTCGCCGTCTGGGGCGACGTGCTGTTTTCCGTTCACTAAGATCCTGCCGTTGTCTATGAGCGTGCTTCCGAGGCGCTCCTTTCGCCGTGCCACGTGCAAGAGCTTGCCGGTGAAAAGAACAGCGGGGACGACGGCTCTGTCATCTCGACAGACGTCCATGAAACAGCTTCACTGAAAAGCTGATTCCTGGAAGATGTCGTAGGTGCGCTATGTCCGGCTCTGTTGCCGATCCTTCTCGTGAAAATGGTGCCGGTGTGCCTGATGGCGGTGGTCAGGCGGGGCCGGGCTATGTCCATCTGAGAGTGCACTCGGCATTGTCGCTGCTGGAAGGCGCGCTGCCGATCAAGAAACTTCTGGATCTGGCGGCGGCTGACAACCAGCCGGCCCTGGCGATTGCCGATACGAACAATCTCTTTGGTGCTCAGGAGTTTGCCGGCAAGGCCTGGGGAAGTGGCATTCAGCCGATCACGGCCTGCCAGCTGTCGGTGTTCTTTGATGATGGTCTGGAAGGCGCGCGCAAGGGAGAGCCTGTCCTTGCGGATGTTGTCGTGATTGCCATGACGGAAGCCGGTTACGGCAACCTCATGGAACTGACCTCGCGGGCCTTCCTGGATACAGAGACCGGTCTGCGGCCCCATGTTTCGGCGCAGTATCTCCTGTCCAAGTCCGATGATGTGATCGTGTTGACCGGAGGCGTCTCGGGACCTGTCGGCGCGGCCTTGCTGGCGGGCCGAAAGGACCTGGCCGAGACCCGGCTTCGAACCCTTGCAGACGCGTTTTCCGGCCGGTGTTACGTCGAGATCCAGCGTCACGGCATGGAAGCCGAGCGCAAGACCGAGGACGCGTTTCTGGCCCTTGCCTATGAGCTTGACCTGCCAATCGTTGCAACCAACGAGGCGTTTTTTCCCAAGCGTGAGGACTATGAAGCCCACGACGCCCTGATCTGTATATCCGAAGGGCGGGTTCTGATAGAGGATGACCGGCGCAGGCTGACGCCGGAACACTATTTCAAGAGCCGGGCCGAAATGTGCGCACTGTTCGCGGACCTGCCGGAGGCTCTGGCGTCGACGGTCGAGATTGCCCGTCGCTGCAGCTTTCGCCCGCTCAAGCGGGCACCGATCCTGCCGCGTTTTGCAGGCGCCGATGCTGATCCGGAAGAAGCGGAACGCGCGGAATCGGCCGAGCTGATGCGCCAGGCCCGCGAAGGCCTGCAGGCGCGTCTTGATGCCCACGGCCTGGCGCCGGGGCTTGAGGAAAAGGATTACTGGGAACGGCTGGACTATGAGACCGGCATCATCGAACGGATGAAATTCCCGGGTTACTTCCTGATCGTTGCCGACTTTATCAAGTGGGCGAAGGCACATGACATCCCGGTCGGGCCGGGTCGCGGTTCCGGTGCCGGGTCGCTGGTGGCCTGGGCACTCACGATTACCGACCTGGACCCGATGCGCTTTTCGCTGCTGTTCGAGCGCTTTCTCAATCCGGAACGTGTGTCGATGCCGGATTTCGATATCGACTTCTGCCAGAGCCGGCGTGAAGAGGTCATTCGTTACGTCCAGGAAAAATACGGCCGCCAGCAGGTGGCGCAGATCATTACCTTTGGATCGCTTCAGGCCCGGGCCGTTCTGCGCGACGTTGGCCGCGTGTTGCAGATGCCTTACGGCCAGGTCGACCGTCTGTGCAAACTGGTGCCGGCAAACCCCGCCAATCCGGTCACACTGGGGCAGGCGATCGAGGATGAACCGCGCCTGCGCGAAGCGGCAAGGGAAGAGGAGATCGTCGAGCGTCTGCTCGGCATGGCGCAGAAGCTGGAAGGGCTTTACCGTCACGCCTCGACCCACGCGGCCGGCGTGGTGATCGGTGACCGCCCGCTGGAACAGCTCGTGCCGCTCTATCGCGATCCGCGGTCCGACATGCCGGTCGCCCAGTTCAACATGAAGATGGTCGAGGAGGCCGGGCTTGTTAAGTTCGACTTTCTCGGGCTGAAAACGCTGACCGTGATCGACACGGCCGTGAAACTGATCGAACGGCGCGGGATTAACGTGGATGTCGCCGGCCTGCCCATCGACGATCTGAAGACCTATGAACTTCTCGCGCGCGGCGAGACGTTTGGTGTGTTCCAGCTGGAAAGTCAGGGCATGCGCCGGGCCATCGCCGGTATGAAACCGGACCGGTTCGAGGACATCATTGCGCTTGTGGCACTCTACCGGCCAGGGCCGATGGAAAACATTCCGGTCTATAACGCGGTGAAACACGGCGAACAGGAGCCGGACTGCCTGCATCCGCTGCTGGAGCCGATCCTGATGGAGACGAATGGCATCATCGTCTACCAGGAGCAGGTGATGCAGATCGCGCAGGTTCTGTCCGGTTATTCGCTTGGTGAAGCTGACCTTCTGCGCCGCGCGATGGGCAAGAAGATTGCCGCTGAAATGGAAGTCCAGCGGGCGCGTTTTGTCGACGGCGCCGTTGAGCGCGGCATCAACAAGACCCAGGCGGGAACGATCTTCGACCTGGTGGCCAAATTTGCCAACTACGGCTTCAACAAGTCGCACGCGGCCGCCTATGCGCTGGTTTCCTATCACACGGCCTGGCTGAAGGCGAACCACCCTGTGGAGTTCATGGCTGCGTCCATGACGCTGGATCTCGGCAACACCGACAAGCTGGGCGATTTCCGCCAGGAAGCCCGGCGCATGGGCATCGAGATCGTGCCGCCGTCGATCAACAGATCTCAGGTCTATTTCGACGTCGCCGATGGCCAGATCCTTTACGCCATGGGCGCCATCAAGGGGGTCGGTGAGCAGGCGGTCGAACACATCGTCGAAGTAAGGGGCGACACGCCGTTCAAGAGCCTCGGGGATTTTGCGCGGCGGATTTCACCAAGGGCGCTCAACAAGCGTACGCTTGAAAACTTGGTGGCCGCCGGCGCCTTCGATGAACTGGAGCCCAGCAGAGCCAAGGTGTTCGAGGGCCTTGACCGGATCATGGGTCTGGCACAGCGCAGCGAGGAAAACAGGACGCTCGGGCAGGACGAGCTCTTTGGCGGCAGCGACAGCGAGGAACCGCTTCAGCTCGACGAGGTCCATGGCTGGACCAACGAGGAAAAGCTGCAGCGCGAACATGCAGCCATCGGCTTTTATCTCTCGGCACACCCGATCGACGAATACGCGTCGGTCCTGAAGAAGATGCGGGCGCAGCCCTGGACGCAATTTGCCGAAGCGGTCAAACAGGGGGCTTCTCACGGCCGGCTGGCCGGCACCGTTGTGTCGATGCAGGAACGCAAGACCAAGAGCGGCACACGTATGGGCATTGCCCGGCTCTCCGACGCCACCGGGCAATACGAGGCGCTGCTGTTCCGGGAGAAGCTGGAACAGTTCCGGGATGTGTTGCAGGCCGGGCGTTCGGTTATCGTTCTTGTGGGCGCGGACATGCGCGATGACGAGCCGTCCTTGCGCATCGAGCAGGTCGACCCGATCGACAAGATGGCTGCGCGGCTTCAAAAGAGCATGCGCGTCTTCGTGCGCGACGAGCGCCCGATCCAGAGCCTCGCCAAACAGCTTCAGGTGCGTGGTGAGGGCGATGTCACCGTGATCGTGCTTCTGGAGAACGGCGCGCGTGAAGTCGAGGTCAAGCTTCCAGGCAGATTCCGATTGTCTCCGGAAATCGCTGGGGCGCTGAAGGCGGTTCCGGGCGTTACGGACGTTCAGTTGGCCTGACGACTGCCGAGCGCCGGTTCGCTATTGGCCAGCAGCCCAGATGATTTCAAGACGGATGCCGCCGGGTTCGGCAAACATCATGTGCTTGCGCGGACCATTGCCAAGTGGTTCCGGGCCGAATTCGATCGTCACCCCGGGCCAGGCCTCTATCTTGCCGGCGAGTGCATTCAGATCGTCTTCCGTTTCGACTTCAAGGGCAACGTGGTGCAGGCCGATATTGGCTTTCCGGTCAAAATCCGTCTTCGGCGCTGTCCGGTCCGCCTGCCAGAGCGTCAGCCTGGCTGAACCGTCAGAGACGGTCGTGCGGGGGTAGCTGTCGTCCCGGGCCAGCAGTTTCCAGCCAAGCAACTCGGTGAAAAAGGCCGTAGTCTGATCGAGATCGCGGACGGTGAGGCCAAGATGATTGATGCCTTTGGTGATCAAGGGAAGTTTCCAGTCCTGTGGTTGTCAGTGCTTATCGGTAAAAATGCCAAGGCAATGCGTCAAGTGGTGCCTGGTTTATCCCGAGGACGGCCCATTGGCTTTCGGTCGTCAGCAAGCCTGACGGAGAAGATTTGAACCGCAAGCTTCCGTAACGTAATCTGATGCGCTACGATACGTTCCTGAAGCTTCTGGCTGGGGGCCATTGCATCTTGCGAGGTGACAACGGATGGCTGGCAGGTTCAAGCAAGCAATGTTTGGCGCTGCGATTCTCGTTGCGGCGATGGCGACACCGAGCGGTAACGCGCACGCAAGTTCTCTCATGACGGCCTGCAAGGTGGATGTCGCTTCCCTGTGCAATGGGGTCAAGGAAGGGCAGGGCCGAATTTCGGCCTGCCTGTTTGCGCATGGCAACAAGATTTCAGGTGCCTGCAAACCGGAACTTACAAAGGTCACGCGCAGCGGAACCTTCAAGCGAATGGTGCCAGCCGGCTTGAACGCTCTGAAGGGGACGGAGCGAGACTCGAAGTTCCGGGAAATTTGCGCGAGGGACATTCGGTCTCATTGCGGCGGGATCGGTTCGGCGACGGACAGGATCCTGGCATGCCTCTACGCCTGGTCCGGCCGGATCGGCAAACCTTGCCAAGCAGAAGCCAGGGCGATTTTGTCCGGAAGGCATTAAGTCGATGAAAAATATGTAACATGACGAATGCGGGGAGGTGGGCTAAACCTCTTGTGACTGTTGCAGGTGGGGGGAAACTTGATGGCATCACAGCCTCTTTGCGCCTGCCCGAAGGCCCGATTTCACGGCTGCCGTCATCAAACCTAAAAATGCGGATACTACCGTACCGGTATCGTGAGGCCCGGTTCGACGGGCGCCACGTGTAACCCGCAACAAACGGGTTGCCTGATCGAAGGTTGTGAGTTGACGCGCCTATCGTTAAGGTGGCGCTTGTAAACACATTAGCCAGCTAATCTTCAGTGAGCCAGTGAGTGAAATTCATGAAAGACACCGAGAACCACACGCTCTCGTTCGATGAATTCGACGAAAAGATCAACCCGCGCCCCGAGGAGTGCGATTTCGACCGGATCGTTGAAGCGGCATTGAGCCGCCGCGGCTTCCTGGGCGGCGTTCTGGCGTTCGGCAGCTTTGCCGCAGTTGGAGGCAGCCTGGTGCCGGGAGTTGCAAAGGCAGCATCCGACCGCTTTGCCTTCGATCAGATCGGCACAT
Source organism: Labrenzia sp. VG12 (assembly GCF_002237595.1). NCBI lineage: Bacteria > Pseudomonadati > Pseudomonadota > Alphaproteobacteria > Hyphomicrobiales > Stappiaceae > Labrenzia > Labrenzia sp. VG12. The sequence continues at coordinate 1,488,968 of NZ_CP022529.1, read as the reverse complement.
CCGTTGCCGACGACGTTGTGGTTCCGGCCGGCTACAAGGCCGAGATCCTTGTGCGCTGGGGGGACCCGATGTGGTCCGACGCACCGGAATTCGATCATGCGACCCGCGGCACGGCTGCCAGCCAGGAGCGCGCCTTTGGCGACAACACTGACGGTATGGACGTCTTCTCGCACAACGGCAAGACGCTTCTGGTGGTCAACAACGAATACACCAACCGGGACATTCTCTGGGGCAACAATCCGGATGCAAAACCGGCATCGGACGATGACATTGCCAAGGGCATGATGGCGCATGGTGTGTCGGTTGTCGAAATCGCCAACACCGACGGCAAGTGGCATATTGTCAAGGACAGCCCCTACAATCGCCGCATTACGCCGAAGACGGAAATGGCGATTACCGGACCGGCTGCCGGCCACGACCTGATGAAAACCGATGCAGACCCGAACGGCACCAAAACGCTCGGTACCTGGAACAACTGCGGCAACGGCACGACGCCTTGGGGGACTTATCTGGCCTGTGAAGAAAACTTCAATGGCTACTTCTCCTCCAGCGAAGACGTTCAGGACGACAATCCCAAGTCCATCACACCGGCCATGAAGCGCTACGGCGTCAACACGAGCGACTGGGGCTATGGCTGGGCAAAGATCGATGAGCGGTTCGATGTTGCCAAACATCCCAACGAGCCGAACCGGGTAGGTTATGTTGTCGAGATCGACCCGACCGACCCGACGTCCACGCCGAAAAAACGCACTGCCCTTGGCCGCTTCAAGCATGAAAACGCCGAAGCCGTCGTCAACAATGACGGCCGCGTTGTCATCTACATGGGCGACGACGAACGAGGCGAATTCCTCTACCGCTATGTCTCCGACGGCGTTTATGCGCCGGGTGTCGACACCAATGAGCTGATGGAAAAGGGAACGCTCTCCGTTGCCAAGTTCAACGCGAATGGCACGGGAACCTGGGTGGCACTGACCCCCGAATCCACCGGCATGGCATCTCAGGCCGAGATCCAGATCCATACCCGCCAGGCAGCTTCTGCCGTCGGTGCGACGACCATGGACCGACCGGAATGGGTTGCGGCCAATCCGAATGTCGCGGAAGTCTACTGCTGCCTGACCAACAACAAGAACCGTGGTGTGAAACCGAATGCCGGAGGGGATGATACCTCCGTAAACGGTCCGAACCCGCGCGAGAAGAACAATTACGGTCAGATCGTTCGCTGGCGTCCGGATGGCGGCGATCACACGCTGCCGGGCTTCACCTGGGATCTCTATGTGCTGGCCGGCAACCCAACGGTGCATTCCGATGCCTATCGCGGTTCGGCCAACGTCAATGCCGACAACATGTTCAACTCGCCGGACGGGCTTGCCTTCGATGACAATGGTCTCCTGTGGATCCAGACCGACGGCAGCTACAAGAACGAGGGCGATTTTGCCGGCCAGGGCAACAACCAGATGCTTGCGGGCGATCCTGTCACCGGGGAAATCCGCCGCTTCCTGGTGGGGCCGAAAGAGTGTGAAGTCACCGGTCTGACCTGGTCGCCGGACCGCCGGACGATGTTTGTCGGTATCCAGCACCCGGGTGAGCGCGGCGACAGCCACTGGCCGGAAGGCGGCGAGTCGGTCCCGCGGTCGGCCATCATTGCGGTCACGCGCGAGGATGGTGGCCTCGTCGGCTGACGCCTCCATGCCAATACATCAGATCGGCCGGTCCAGCACCGGCCGATTTTTTTGTTTGCAGTTCTGTTGACGACACAGCAGTTGCCGGATTGGCTGCGAAATGTTCTGCTTGCGCCGAACAAGGTGACCACTTCGGCCGGCTAATACCGAGGACGGCCCGGTCGCGACTTTCCTGCTTATTGCCAGAAATTCATTGATCAGTCCGGAGATTGCCATGGACCCCGCCGCAGACCTTTCCCCGATCGTGATTGACAGTTTTGCCGCATTCACGCTTGGCATCATTGTCTATTTTCTTGGGGCGCGGCTGACCAAACGCTTCAAGATCCTGTCGGCCTACAGCATTCCGGAACCGGTGAGTGGCGGACTGGCAGCTGCCTTCTGCGCGCTTCTTGTGGTGATCGCGACGGGCAGGGTGATTGAATATGATTTGTCCGTCCGGGATTTCCTGCTGGTCTATTTCTTTACGACAGTCGGGCTGAACGCGCGCATTTCCGACCTGATGCGCGGTGGTCCGATCCTGGCGATCATGCTTGGCCTGACACTGACCTTCATGGTGGTTCAGAATTTTGTCGGCATGGCCGGAGCGCTTCTGTTCGGCATGCCTTCACAAGCCGGTGTCCTTCTGGGAACGGCCTCACTGATCGGTGGTCACGGCACGGCGATTGCCTGGGGCCCGACGATTGCCTCTGACTACGGGGCTGTCGGTGCGGCGGAACTGGGGATCGCTTCGGCCACGGTCGGCCTCATCCTGGCCAGTGTCCTTGGTGGTCCCATTGCCAAGTACCTGATTACCAGAAACAACATCACGGCAATTCCGGAAGACGGTGCAGCCGAAACGACAGAAGCTGCTGCGACGGACGAGACACGGGCACCGATCAATCATGTCGAGATCATGCGCTGCATTCTCTGGATCCATCTGGCGATTGCGATCGGTTATTCGGCGAGCGAAAGCCTTTCTGCGGCGGGGCTGAAACTGCCCCTCTTCGTGCCCTGCCTGATTTCGGGCATCCTTCTGTCCAATCTGTTGCCGCTTGTCTTCAAGAAGGCCAAGGCGCCGGCCGGGTCGCAGTCGATGGACCTGATCAACGAGTTCAGTCTCTCGGTGTTCCTGTCAATGTCGCTGATGAGCATGGAACTCTGGACGCTCGCCAGCAGTGCCGGGGTGCTGGTGGTTACCATGTTGCTGCAAGCTGTTGCCGCGTCTCTCTTCATTATCCTGATCGTGTTCCGCGTGATGGGCCGGAACTATTTTGCCGCCGTGCTCTCCGCCGGGTTCGCTGGCTTTGCACTGGGGGCCACGCCAACGGCAATCGCCAACATGAAGGCTGTGACGCAGCGCTACGGACCGTCACCACTGGCCTTTATCGTCTTGCCGCTGATTTCGGCGTTTTTTGTCGACCTGGCCAATGCCTTCCTGATCAAGTGGTTTCTCGGGTTGGGTTAGGGTCCTGACCCAAGGACTGGTTGATGAAAGGGCATCCCCGAAAAGCCCTCTAGAAAAGTAGGATGAGTGCTATTCCAGCAAGGGCAATCAGCGCTCCGAGCACCGCAGGCAGTGTCGGAGGCTGTCCCTCCTTCAGCCACAGGATCGGCAGCACGAGGACAGGGGAAAGCGACCCCAGCAGCGCAGCGAAACCCGCGTCCAGGTTCTTGAAGGCATAAAGCAGAAGCGACGACGAGACGATATACCCGATCACACCGGGCAGGATGGTGCGTCCAAGCAGCACCGGGGTCAGCGGATGGTTCGGGCGAAACGCGCTTGCCGGCCAAAGTGCCACGACGGAGACCAGGAAAGCTGCGCCCAGCAGCCTGACCGCGGAAACCGTGAGGGGCGACATGCCCTCGGCCATGGCCGGTTTGACAACCAGAAATCCGAGACCCTGGCAAATCGTGGCCAGAAATCCGAGGAGGACGACCCCGGACAGGCCGCCCTTCAGTCTGTCGCTGGCCGATCGTTCGCTCCCGCCAAATTGAATGGCAAGGAAAATGCCGGCAAGGACAACCAGTCCGCCAATCAGAACATTTGCGGAAGGCACTTCCCCGAGCCAGACGAATGCCAATACGGCAACGACAGGTCCCTTGAGGGCAAGCAGGATTTCCGTGCGCCTCGGTCCGCCCCGGCGCAGGCACTCGATCATTGCCAGGTTTCCCAGAAGGATACCGACAACGCTGCTCAAGGCAAAGGCCGGCCAATGATGCCAGAGCACGGAGGGCCAGAATCCCAGGAGCGTGCAGATCAGGGACAGGATAGCTGCGCAGGCGGTCAACTGAATGCGTGTGAATTCAAACGCGCCGAGACGACGGGCAGGGGATTGTGCCAGGACAATTCCCGCCGCCCAGCCTGTCGAAGCTCCGATCGCTGCGGCAACAGGCAGGAACAGCATGACAATCTCCCTCTGACTTGCTACTGATCGCGTAGCAATAGTTTGCTACTAAAAAGATAGCAAGAGGGAATATGTCTCACTCCGTTCCGAAGCCCGGGGCGCCGGTCAGGGGATCGAAAACCGGCAAACCGATCATGGCCCTGTTCGACCTTCTGGGCCGAAGCTGGGCGCTCGGCGTCATCTGGCAACTTTCTGAAGACGGTCTGACCTTTCGGGATCTGCAGAAGAGATGCGAAGGCGTTTCACCGACCGTTCTCAACAAACGGCTCAAGGAGCTAAGGGAATGTGCGCTTGTCGATCATGACGGCACCGGATATGTGCTGACCGCGCTGGGGCAGGAGCTGTTCGCTCTGCTGCAACCATTCGGCCGCTGGTCCGAGAACTGGTCAGAAACTGTCTTTGGTGGCAAAACAGGCCCCGGGTCCGGTTGACGCCGGGGACTGGCCGACAGAAAACGCGGCAGGGGCCAGAACCGGGCCAATCCCTGAAGAAAACTGGCGTTTGGGCCTTGAAATAAAATTTCTTCCCCACTATAAGGCGCGCATTCCACACGCAAGGGGCGGAACCTGAGCTTATCGGGGTCCATCCGGTGCCCGCGAGGAACGTTTCCTCCGGTCCACATCCTCTTGCGGAGGTCAAACCGGAAAACTCAGGAGATAAGGGCCATGGCATTGCCCGATTTCACCATGCGCCAGCTGCTCGAAGCTGGTGTGCACTTTGGTCACCAGAAACACCGTTGGAACCCGCGCATGGGTCAGTACATCTTTGGTGTACGCAACGATGTTCACATCATGGATCTGTCCCAGACCGTTCCGCTGCTGCACCAGGCTCTTAAAGCCGTGTCCGACACGGTTGCCGGCGGTGGCCGCGTACTTCTGGTCGGCACCAAGCGCCAGGCTCAGGAAGCTGTTGCTTCGTCCGCGCGCAACTCCGCACAGTACTTTGTCAACGCCCGCTGGCTCGGCGGCATGCTGACCAACTGGAAGACCATCTCCCAGTCCATTCAGCGCCTGCGCAAGCTGGAAGAGACCCTGTCCTCCGACGCTGCCAACGCTCTGACCAAGAAAGAGCGTCTGTTCATGGACCGCGAGCGTGAAAAGCTCGAGCGGAACCTTGGCGGTATCAAGGACATGGGCGGTATCCCGGACCTGATCTTCGTGATCGACACCAACCGTGAAGCCATCGCCATCCAGGAAGCCCGTCGTCTGGGTATCCCGGTTGCAGCGATCCTCGATTCCAACTCCAATCCGGATGGCATCACCTATCCGGTGCCGGGCAACGACGATGCCGGCCGTGCGATCTCGCTTTACTGCGATCTGATTGCCCGTGCTGCCATCGACGGCATTTCCCGCGCCCAGGGTGCAGCCGGCATGGATATCGGCGAATCGGAAGAGGCTCCGCTTGAAGAAGCTCTCGCCGCTGAAGGCGAAGAAGCTCCGGTCGAAGCTGCTGAAGCTGCTCCGGCTGAAGAAGCGGCTGCGGCTCAGGCCTAAAGAATAACTCTGCCGCGTCCCGCGCGGCAGATTTATGTTGAATTCGCAAGGCGGACTGCAATTTGTTGCAGTCCCGTCATAAAGACGCGGAAAGCGATCGGCTACACCGTGTCTCATCTGAAACCCCCCGTCCACGAGGCAATCGATGAGCATTACCGCTGCGATGGTAAAAGAGCTCCGTGAGAAATCCGGCGCTGGCATGATGGACTGTAAAACCGCTCTGAATGAATCGGGCGGTGACATGGAAGCAGCTGTTGACTGGCTGCGCACCAAGGGCCTGGCCAAGGCTGCCAAGAAGGCAGGCCGTGTGGCCGCTGAAGGTCTGGTCGGTGTGTCTGCAGACGGCGCAAAGGCTGCCGTTGTCGAGCTGAACTCCGAAACCGACTTCGTCGCACGCAACGAAGGTTTCCAGGAGCTGGTCTCCAAGGTTACCAAGATTGCTGTCGGCACCGATGGTTCCGTAGAAGCCCTGGCTGCTGCCGATCTCGACGGCAAGCCGGTCTCCGAAGCCATCACCGACGCGATTGCGACCATTGGTGAAAACATGACCCTGCGCCGTTCCGCCGTCCTGGGCGTGAATGAAGGCGTTGTGTCCACCTATGTTCACGGCAAGGTGGTTGACGGTCTTGGCAAGATTGGCGTTCTCGTCGCTCTGGAATCTTCCGGCGACAAGGACAAGCTCGATGCACTTGGCCGTCAGATCGCCATGCACGTTGCTGCGACCAGCCCGCTGGCGCTGAACACCGAAGCTCTCGACCCGGCCGTGGTCGAGCGTGAAAAGACCGTGTTCTCCGAGCAGGCACGCGAATCCGGCAAGCCGGAAAACATCATTGAAAAAATGGTGGAAGGCCGTTTGCGCAAATTCTACGAGGAAGTTACCCTCGTGAAGCAGGCCTTTGTCATCAACCCGGATCTTACAGTTGAGCAGGCCGTCGAGGCGCTCGCGAAAGAACTCGGCACAGACGTCAAACTCACCGGCTTTGTCCGCTTCGCTCTCGGCGAGGGGATCGAGAAGGAAGAGCAAGACTTCGCTGCAGAGGTGGCGGCAGCCACCGGGCAGTAAGCTCGAAAGAAAGCGCCGGCAAGTCCGGCGCTTTTTTTTTAGGAAGACAATTTTCTAAAAGGGTGACCCATGACGAATTCTCTGCGCTGGAAACGGATCCTTCTGAAGCTCTCCGGTGAGGCCCTTATGGGGTCCCAGGCTTTTGGAATTGACCCGGCCATTGTGCAGAGGATCGCCAAGGAGATTGCCGACGCGGTGGCGCTCGGCGCCCAGGTTGGCGTGGTCGTCGGTGGCGGTAACATCTTCCGCGGCGTTGCCGTGGCTGCCAAGGGCGGCAATCGCGTTACGGGCGACCATATGGGCATGCTCGCAACCATCATGAACAGCCTGACGCTTGCAGATGCCCTGCGCCGGCTCAAGGTCAATGCCCGTGTGCTGTCGGCGGTCGCCGTACCGTCGATCTGCGAGACTTTTTCCCAGCGTGTTGCCGACCGTTACATGGAAGACGGCGACGTCATCATCTTTGCGGGCGGCACGGGCAACCCGTTTTTCACCACCGACAGTGGCGCTGCCTTGCGCGCTGCTGAAATGAAATGCGACGCCTTCCTGAAGGGCACGCAGGTGGACGGTGTCTATTCTGAAGATCCCAAGGTCAACCCGGATGCGGAGCGGTATGAGACCCTCGGTTACGAGGAAGTCATCACCCGCAACCTGAAGGTCATGGACACGACGGCGATCGCTCTTGCCCGCGACAACTCCATTCCGGTGATCGTGTTTTCAATTCATTCGCCGGGTGCCCTGGTGAGCGTGCTCCAGGAAACGGGCACCTACACAGTCGTGGGTGACTGAAAGAATTAGCCGCATTCATTGCACAAGCTCTTGTGTTTCGGTGCGTTTATGCCATGTTGGCGCGCGCCGAGACTCTTCGGTCTGCTGAAGATCCGGATTCTGTTGCGAGCGGAATCGCAGACACGTGCCCCTGACGGCCCGGTTTCGATCGACCCGCTTCCGCCAAATGAAGAAAAACAGTGAGGACAAAATGTCGGTAGAAGGTGTGGACCTGGACGATCTCAAGCGCCGCATGCAGGGGGCTCTGTCGGTGCTGAAAACCGAATTTGCAGGCCTTCGTACCGGCCGCGCTTCTGCGTCCATGATGGATCCGATCTCTGTCGACGCCTATGGCCAGGCCATGCCGATCAACCAGGTTGCAACTGTTTCCGTACCGGAGCCGCGCATGGTTGCCGTTCAGGTGTGGGACAAGAGCATGGTGGCCGCAGTCGAGAAGGCCATCCGGGAATCGAATCTGGGTCTCAACCCCGTTGTCGATGGTCAGCTGCTGCGTTTGCCGATCCCGGAGCTGAATGAAGAGCGCCGTCAGGAGCTGATCAAGGTCGCTCATAAATATGCCGAAGGCGCCAAGGTTGCGATCCGTCACGTGCGCCGCGATGGCATGGACGATGCCAAGAAGGCAGAAAAAGACGGTGATATCTCTCAGGATGATAGCCGTGCAGCCTCTGACGAGGTGCAGAAGCTGACCGATCAGATGATCGCGGAAGTGGATGCAATGCTTGAGAAAAAAGAGCAGGAAATTTCCCAGGTCTGATCCGTTCGGACCGGGCCCGGTGAGTTGGGGAGCACATGAGCGTCAACCCGGATCACAACCTGCAAACATCGGCGACGGACAGCTCCGGCGCCAAGTTGCCGCGTCATGTTGCCTTCATCATGGATGGCAACGGCCGTTGGGCGACGGCGCGCGGATTGCCGCGCACCGAAGGCCACCGGCAGGGGCTGGAAGCGCTGCGCAAAGTGATCCGCCATGCCGGCAAGGTCGGCATTGACGTCATTACCATCTACAGTTTTTCGTCTGAAAACTGGAGCCGGCCGGAAGCGGAGGTCTCGTTTCTGATGGGGCTGCTGCGCCGGTTTGTGCAGCGGGACCTGAGCGAATTGCACGAGGCCAATGTCAAGATCCGTATCATTGGCGGGCGCAGAGACCTTGAACCGGGAATTCTGAAGCTGCTCAAGGAAGCCGAAGACCTGACCCGCAACAATTCCGGCCTTGAGCTGGTGGTGGCGTTCAACTATGGCGCGAGAGATGAAATCCTGCGGGCTGCACAGGCGCTGGCGCAGAAAGTTGCCGACGGTGTGTTCAATCCCGAAGACGTAACAGAGGACGCCCTGTCGGGAGAGCTGGACACGTCCGGGCTGCCTGATCCCGATCTGATTATCCGCACCAGCGGCGAAATGCGCCTTTCCAATTTCCTGCTTTGGCAGGCTGCCTACTCCGAATTCTATTTCTGCGATCTGCTGTGGCCGGATTTTGACGAAGCGGCTTTCGATCAGGCTCTCGACTGTTTCGGCGCCCGCGAGCGACGTTACGGTGGCGTGAGCGCCAAGACGTTTTAACGTCCGGCGGTCAGAATGGCAGAAACAGAGCATCCTCCAAAGAAACTCTCCGATCTGGGCGTGCGCCTTGCCTCCGCCGTTGTGCTGGGACCCGTTGTGCTCGCTATCGCCTATTTTGGCGGGTTCGCCTTCACGTTGCTCATGCTGGCCGCCGCAATGCTGTTCCTCTGGGAATGGTTTTCCATGACTGGCACGCCGTTGAAATCGGTAACCTCCGTGATCGGGCAGGGGGTGATGCTGGTGATTGCGGCGTTGCATGTCAGCGGGATGCCGGAGGCCGGCCTTGGCGCATTGCTTCTGGGTGCACTTGCCGTGTTCGCCTTCAGCGGGTTTTCACGGAGTGGCCGCTGGGGCGCGGAAGGAACGCTTTACAGCGGCCTGGCCCTGTTTTCCCTCCTGGCTTTGAGAGAAGGGGCCGGTGGGCTGCTGTTCATCTTCTTTCTGTTGTTTGTGGTTTGGGCGACCGACATCTTTGCCTATTTCACCGGACGTGCGCTTGGCGGTCCCAAGCTCTGGGCAAGGGTCTCGCCCAAGAAGACCTGGTCCGGGGCGATTGGCGGACTGTTGCTTGCAACGCTTTTTGGAACCGGTGTTGCGTTTTTTGCAGGCGCTTCAGACCTGGTGTTCTGGGCCCTTCTCGCCGCTGCACTGTCGGTTGTTTCGCAAGCGGGAGATCTCCTGGAGTCCGCCATCAAGCGCCGCTTCGACGTCAAGGATTCAAGCAAGCTCATTCCAGGGCATGGCGGCATCATGGACCGCATCGACGGTTTGGTTGCGGCCGCAATCTTCGCGGTACTGCTCGGGCTGATCGCAGGAGGGACCTTGTCTGACCCGATCGCCGGACTTGGACTGACCTAATTCTGGAGTGAGGCCAATGGCGGGTGGTCCCGCAGTTCAAGACAACAACCGACCGGTTCGCATCACCGTTTTGGGAGCGACGGGGTCCATCGGCCAAAGTCTGGCAGATATCATCGAACGTAATCCGAACCGGTTCGAAGTGGTTGCACTCGTTGCCAATCGCAATGCGGATCTTCTGGCCGACATGGCCAAAAGACTGCGCGCCGGCGCCGCCGTTCTCGCTGACGAAGCCCGTCTTGATGACCTGTCCGCACATCTTGCAGGAACCGGAATTGACGTCAGCGGTGGCGCGACGGCCGTGCTGGAAGCGGTCGACCGGGACACGGATCTTGTTGTCGGCGCCATTGTCGGGTCAGCCGGCCTCATCCCGACCATGCGTGCCATCCGGCCCGGACGGCGCATCGCGCTTGCCAACAAGGAATGCCTTGTCTGTGCCGGTGGTCTGTTCATGGCCAGGATCCGCGAGACCGGCGCAGAACTCCTGCCGGTCGACAGTGAGCATAATGCGATTTTCCAGGTCTTCGAAGCCGACAAGGCTGACCAGGTGGAGAAGGTCATCCTGACCGCCTCCGGCGGTCCTTTCCGGCAGATGGCAAAAGCGGACATGGCCCGTGTTACGCCGGAACAGGCCCTGAAACACCCCAATTGGGATATGGGCGCGCGGATCACCATCGACAGTGCGACCATGATGAACAAAGGCTTTGAAGTCATTGAAGCCTCGCATCTTTTCCCCGTTTCGCATGACGACCTTGGTGTGCTGGTTCATCCGCAATCGGTGGTGCATGGACTGGTGCAGTACAAGGACGGATCCCTGTTGGCCCAGCTTGGCAGTCCGGACATGAGAACGCCCATTGCCCACTGTCTTGCTTATCCCGACAGGATGGAAGTGCCCGTCAGGAAACTGGACCTTGCCGAGATTGCGACGCTGACCTTCGAGGCGCCGGATCTGGACCGGTTCCCGGCGCTCAGACTGGCTTTGGACGCGATGAAGGCCGGCGGTGGTGCCCCGGCGGCGCTGAATGCGGCTGACGAGGTTGTGGTTGATGCCTTCCTGACCGGCAAGGCCGGTTTCATGGAAATTCCTGCGGCAATAGAAGCCGTTCTGGAAACAATGGGCGGGCAGGGCGATCTCCGTGAAGCGAGCACCGTTGAAGATGTTCTGGCCATAGACGCGATTGCGCGAAAACGGACCGAGGAATGGATCGCGGCCAGGCGTTTATAACGTTGACAGGTCACGAAAAAACACGGTGCACCATTAACACGCCGTAATTTTCCTTTTAGTACGGTGCATCAGACACATCCAGGCTGCGCGCGATCGGACACCTTACATGGATCTTCTTCTCTCCGCTTACTCTCTCATCGTCGGCACGATAGTCCCGTTTCTGTTCGTGCTCACGATTGTGGTGTTTTTTCATGAGCTTGGGCATTTTGCCGTCGCACGTTGGTGCAACGTCAAGGTGGATGCGTTTTCCGTTGGTTTCGGACGTGAGCTGATCGGGCGTACCGACAGGAAGGGCACGCGCTGGAAGCTGTGCTGGATCCCGCTTGGTGGCTATGTGAAATTCGCTGGCGATGAAAACGCCGCCAGCGTGCCCAGTCGCGAACTGATTGCACAGATGAGCGAAGAGGAGCGCAAGACCGCGTTCATCGCCAAGCCTGTCTGGCAACGGGCGGCCGTTGTCGCAGCCGGACCGATTGCCAACTTCATTCTCGCCATCGTCATCTTTGCCGCCCTGTTCGTGATGATTGGCAAACAGGGATTGCGTCCGGTCGTGGAAGAGGTCTTTGCCGGCGGCGCAGCGGAGCGCGGAGGGATCCAGGCCGGAGACGTCATCGAGGAAATCGACGGGCGAAAGATCCAGACATTCAACGAGTTGCGTCAGGTCGTCCTGATGAACGCCAATACACCACTGGTGTTTGAAGTGGATCGGAACGGCAAAATGGTCACCTTGACCGTAACGCCGGACGCGAAGGAAAAAGAAGTCTTCATGGGCGAACGCCAGGTGGCTGGCGACATTGGGCTGCGCGGTGCTGCAAACCCGGAAAACGTGGTGCTCATCAAATACACACCGCTTGAGGCAATTGCCGAAGGAGGTCGGGAGACCTGGCGGATCATTGATGGGACGGCCAGCTATATCTGGGGCGTGATCACACAGCGGCAGTCGGCTGACCAGTTGGGCGGGCCGATCCGCGTGGCACAGATTTCCGGACAGGTCGCCGATCTGGGTATCCTGCCGCTCATTTCGCTGACAGCGGTGTTGTCGGTCAGCATCGGCCTGATCAACCTTGCGCCGGTCCCGATTCTCGACGGTGGTCACCTCGTGTATTTCGCAGCCGAGGCGTTGCGCGGCAAACCCTTGAGCGAGCGCGTTCAGGACGTTGGTTTCCGGATCGGGCTGGGGCTTGTGCTCATGCTGATGGTGTTTGTCACCTGGAAGGATATCATGCGGCTGGTGGGGACAAATTCATGAGACCCGTGACATTGACGCAACGTCTTCAGACTAAATCGCTTTCAGCCCGGAAGGGCGGTTGCGTTATCGGTAAAAACCTATAAAACACTCGTCGGTTCCGAGAATCTGCTGGGGTGAGTGCGGATTCCCGGGAGGGGTATTAAAAACAAAGGCATAGCGCAATAATGCAGCGATTGCAGAAACTTACACGGGCCGTTCTGCTTGCGGCAGCGATTTTCACGGCCGGTTCGGCCATGCCGCAGGCCTTTGGGCCTGTGTCGCTTGTCAGCGAGGCAGAAGCAGCCGTCGCCCGCAACATCCAGGTCAACGGGAACACCCGTGTCGAGGATGAAACGGTTATCAGCTACCTGACCATCGTGCCCGGGCGCTCGTACAGCGCCTTCGATGTCGATGAGAGCTTGAAGGCGCTTTATGCAACCGGCCTGTTTGCCACGGTTGATATCACCCCGCGTGGCAGCACCGTGGTCGTTACCGTTACGGAGAACCCGATCATTAATCGGGTTTCGTTCGAGGGTAACCGCAAGATCAAGGATGACGCGCTTGAAACAGCCGTGCGGTCTCAGCCGCGCTCGATGCTGTCGCGCGCCAAGGTTCAGGCTGACGTTCAGAACATTCTTGAAGCCTATCGCCGGTCCGGACGGTACGGTGCATCCGTTGATCCGCAGATCATCGACCGCGGCCAGAACCGCGTCGATCTGGTTTTCGAGATCAATGAAGGTGCAAAAACCGGCGTTGAGCGGATCAGCTTCATTGGCAACAACGCGTTCAGCGACGGTCGCCTGCGTGACGTGATCCGGACGCGCGAAAGCGGTCTGTTGAGCTGGCTGCGCAGCACGGATACGTACGATCCCGATCGGCTTGCTGCTGACGAAGAGCTTCTGCGTCAGTACTACAACAAGAAGGGCTATGCCGATTTCCGTATCGTTTCGGTTAGCGCCGACCTCGATCGCGAGCAGAACATCTTCTACGTGACCTTCACCGTCGATGAGGGCGAGAAGTACGAGATCGGCGATGTGGAAATCGTATCGACGATCCCGGATGTCGATCCGGAAGAACTGCGTCGCCTGGTTCGGACCAAGAGTGGCCGCACGTTCAACTCGCTTCGCGTTGAGCAGACGGTTGAAGATATTACGCTGCGTGTCTCGGAAGAAGGCTATGCCTTTGCGCGTGTTCGGCCGCGTGGTGCTCGCGACTATGACAACAACACGATTTCGCTGATCTACTATATCGAAGAAGGTCCGCGGGCCTATGTCGAGCGCATCAACATCATTGGCAACGATCGCACCCGCGAATATGTCATTCGCCGCGAATTCGATATTGCTGAAGGTGATGCCTTCAACCGTGCCCTGATCGACAAGGCTGAGCGGCGGTTGCGCAATCTCGGCTTCTTCGAGAAGGTGTCTGTGACCACGCAACAGGGCAGCTCTCCTGACCGTGTTGTGGTGAATGTCCGTGTCGAGGAAAAACCGACCGGTGAGATTTCCTTCGGTGTTGGCTATTCGACGGTCGATGGCGTGATCGGTGATATTTCTCTGACAGAGAAAAACTTCCTGGGTCGCGGTCAGTTCGTCAAAGTCGCGGTTGGTGGCGGTACAGACACGCAGTCCTACGAGTTCCGCTTTGTCGAACCGTTCTTCATGGGACGCAGGGTGGCTCTTGATCTGGACGTGTATCGCAAGATCGACGATGCCAATGACTACCGTTCGTTTGACCAGAAGAAGACCGGTGGCGGTTTCGGTTTCACCTTGCCGCTGCGCGAGGAAGAGCTGACGCTTCGCCTGTTCTATAACATCTTCTCTGAGGACAACTCGGACCCCGACAACAAGTCTACCGGCATCAACAACTGCGACACCTCGAGTCTGTCGCTGGCTGTGTGTGACTCGCTCGGCACATATCTGACGTCCCTTGCCGGCTATGAGCTGCGGTACAACACCCTTGACCGGAACCTTGACCCGACTGACGGTCTGTACGTTTCCTTCGGTCAGGAATTTGCCGGTCTCGGTGGCGACAGCTTCTACGTCAAGACCGAAGCTCAGGCACGTGCCTACAAGGAAATCCTGGCAGACTACGGTCTCGTTGGTAGCCTGTCCGTTCGCGGTGGCAACATCTTCGCCCTTGGTGACGAGCGGCTGCGTGTTTCCGAACAGTTCATGCTGGGTGGCAACCTTGTGCGCGGTTTCGAAAACCAGGGCATTGGCCCGCGTGACGCAGGGACCGGTGACGCTCTTGGTGGCCAGTTCTACTTCGCTGCCACGGCCGAGACACGTTTCCCGTTCCCGGTCCTTCCGAAGGAATTCGGCCTGAGTGGCGCGGTGTTCGCAGATGCCGGTTCCCTGTGGGACTCCGACAGCGATCTGGTCAACCTGGTCGAGAACAATGGCGGCCGGGTGGACTCAAACGACTTCAACATCCGCGCGTCCGTTGGTGCAGGTATCCGCTGGAACTCGCCGTTCGGTCCGCTCCGCGCCGACTTTGCCTACCCGCTGGTCAAGGATGACGACGACAAGACCCAGGTGTTCCGTCTGAGCGGTGGCACAAGGTTCTAAACTGCGGTCTCATAGAACAGTTACGGCCGCCGATATGATCGGCGGCCGTTTTTGTTTTGAGGCGAGAAGGGTAACGACATGTCCGAGCCGAGTTTCTTCGAGGCGCCAGCCCCGGTTTCGCTGAGCGATATCGCCAAGTGGGCGAATGCCGAAATTTATCGCGGCGATCCCTCACTGGAAATCTCGAGTGTCGGTCCGCTTGAAGATGCCGGACCTGGCGCTTTGGTCTTTTTCGACAACACCGCGTACCTGAAACAACTCGAAGCGACCACGGCAGCTGCCTGTCTGGTCGGCAAGAGACACAAGGACAAGGTGCCGGAAGGTGTTGCGGTTCTGGTGTGTGCCGATGCCTACCGTTCCTGGGCAATGGTCTTGGCACAGCTTTATCCGGCGGCCATGCGGCCGCGCGATCAAGGAGATGCGATTGTCTCCGAGAGGGCGCATGTGGACCCGGAAGCCAGGCTTGAAGACAATGTGACCGTAGAGCCGGGCGCGGTTGTTGGAGCGGGCGCTGAAATCGGTGCAGGAACCGTCATCCGGTCAAATGCCGTAATTGGCCGTGGCGCCAAGATCGGGCGTGACTGTATCATTGGCCCGAATTCTACCGTGCAACATTCCGTGCTTGGAGACAGGGTCTTTTTGCATCCGGGTGTCGCCTGTGGGCAGGACGGTTTCGGATATGCCATGGGGCCGGGCGGACACCTGAAGGTGCCGCAGGTTGGACGGGTCATCATTCAGGATGACGTGGAGATTGGCGCCAACACGACCATTGACCGGGGTGCGAACCGGGACACGATGATCGGTGAGGGTACCAAGATCGATAACCAGGTCCAGATCGGGCACAATGTTGTCGTTGGTCGGCATTGCGTGCTGGTGTCCCAGGTCGGGCTTTCGGGAAGCTGTACGCTGGAGGACTTTGTCGCCATCGGCGGACAGACCGGTGTTCGAGGGCACGTGACCATAGGCATGGGGTCTCAGGTCGCCGCCGTCAGCGTCGTCAGCGAAGACCTTCCGGCCGGTGGGCGATACGGCGGTACGCCGGCAAAGCCGGTAAAGCAGTGGTTCAGGGAGGTTGCTGCCCTGAGAAAACTTGCAGAGCGCGGCGGCGGGTCGTAAACGATAATTCGGACAATCGATAACTTTTCGGCAGCAACTGCCCAGGGGTTTTTTATGGAAGACGAAAACAACAAGACATTGGCGACCGCAGACATCATGAAGATCATGAAGCTGCTGCCGCACCGTTATCCATTTCTCCTGATCGACAAGATCATTGAAATGGACGGCGACAACAGTTGCATTGGTATCAAGAACGTCACCATCAACGAGCCTCACTTTACCGGACACTTTCCGGAAAGACCCGTTTTTCCAGGTGTGTTGCTCATCGAGGCCATGGCGCAGACCGCCGGGGCTCTGTGTGTACATGCGCGGGGGGATGATGCGCCGCCACAGTTGGTCTATTTCATGACCATCGACAAGGCCAAGTTCCGCAAGCCTGTGGAGCCCGGCGATCAGGTTCACTTTCACGTCAAGAAAATCAAGCAGCGTGCCAATATCTGGAAATTCGATGCCGTCGCGCTTGTAGACGGCAAAAAGGTTGCGGAAGCGGAAGTCAGCGCCATGCTGATAGATGCGTGAGGTTGCATGACTGAAATTCATCCTACCGCCATTGTCGAAGACGGTGCCAAAATCGGCGAAAATGTCCGTATTGGTCCGTATTCCATTGTGGGCGGTAATGTCTCGCTTTCCGACAATGTCGTTCTGGAAGCGCATGTTGCGGTGGCCGGACACACCCATGTTGGTCCAGGTACGCATATTTTTCCGTTTGCCAGCATCGGGCACAAGCCTCAGGATCTGAAATTTGCCGGTGAGGTTTCGCGGCTTGAAATCGGGGCCAACAACCAGATCCGCGAACACGTTACGATGAACCCGGGAACAGAGGGCGGCGGCGGCGTGACGCGCGTCGGTGATAATTGCCTGTTCATGATGGGATCTCATGTAGGACACGACTGCCTGGTCGGAAATCACGCCATTCTTGCCAACAACGCAACGCTGGCCGGCCACGTTGAACTTGCGGACTTTGTCATCATGGGCGGCCTCAGTGCCGTTCGTCAGTGGTCCCGGATCGGAACGGGCGCTATCGTCGGCGGTATGACGGGAGTGGAATTCGATGTTATTCCTTACGGTTCCGTCATTGGTGACCGGGCGCGACTGGCAGGCCTCAACCTGATCGGATTGAAGCGAAAGGGCTTGCCGCGTGAGCAGATCCATGCGCTGCGCGCGGCCTACCGGGCCCTGTTCGAGGTCGAAGAGGGCACGTTGCGTGGCCGAGCGGAGGCCCTGGCTGCCGAGCAGGCTGACCAACCGCTGGTCAAGACAGTGACCGACTTTATCCTGGAAAAGGAAGACCGGCGCTTCTGTACGCCGCGCAGCGAAGATTGAGGTCATGGCAGGCAGGACCCTGCAAGATGCGCCCCGTATCGCATTGATCGCCGGTAACGGAACCTTGCCGCGACAGGTGGCAGACGGTCTCGTTTCCGCAGGCCGCGATTTCAGGATTGTGGCCATCAGAGGAGAAGCGGATCAGGCAACCCGAGCGCGCGCCCACGCGGAACTCGGCTGGGGTGAGATTGGCCGGCTCTACAGGTTTCTGAAGTCCAATGACTGCCAGGATGTCCTGCTGATAGGTGGTGTTTCCAAACGCCCTGATTTCACGTCCATTCTGGGTGATTTCGGGACCTTGAAACGCTTGCCTGCAATCATACGCGCCCTGGCTGGCGGTGATGACAGTCTGCTGACCAAGGTCATCCGGCTGTTTGAGAAGGAAGGATACCGCGTCGTGGGGATCAAGGACGTTGCGCCGCAACTGTTGGCTTCAAGCGGAGTTCTGGGCAAGGTACAGCCCAGGGAGGCCGATTGGCGTGACGTCGAATTGGCTCTCGCTGCAACTGAAAAACTTGGTGAACTGGATATCGGACAGGCGGCTGTCGCCATCGGGGGCCGGGTCGTTGCCCTGGAAGGGGCAGAAGGCACAGACGCGATGCTGCAGCGCTGTGCCGATCTGAAAAGGATCGGACGCATCCGGAACAAGGGGCGATCGGGTGTTCTCGTGAAAACGGCCAAACCCAACCAGGATCTTCGGGTCGACCTTCCAGCTGTTGGTCCGAATACCATTGATCTTGCTGTTGCCGCGGGTCTCGCCGGCATTGCCGTGGAAGCAGATGGCGCGCTGATTGCCGAGCGCGAGGAAACCATCCGCAAGGCCAACCAGTCGAAAGTGTTTCTGATCGGCATTTCTCATGCCGCTGGAACGGAGCGGTCATGACAGGCCGGATGCCAACTATCTGCATCGTGGCGGGAGAAGAATCGGGCGATCAGCTCGGCTCTGAGCTCATGAAGGCCCTGAATGACCGTCTTGGCGAAGGTGTCCGCTATTGTGGGGTTGGCGGCGAAAAGATGACCGGCCTCGGTCTGACCAGTTTCTTCAACATGAGCGATGTCTCTGTCATGGGACTGACGGCAGTGATCGCCAGGTTGCCGCTCATTGTACGGCGGGTGTACCAGACGGTGGACGCGGTGGTTGCCGCCAAACCGGACGTGCTGGTGATCGTCGACAGTCCTGATTTTACGCATAATGTTGCAAAGCGCGTGCGGAAACGGGCTCCTCATATTCCCGTGGTTGGCTATGTGTCGCCGTCGGTCTGGGCCTGGCGCCCTGGCCGCGCGAAGAAGATGAGTGCCTATGTGGATGAGTTGCTGGCGCTGCTGCCATTCGAACCAGCGGTTCACAAGCGCCTTGGCGGACCCAGAACGCACTATGTCGGCCATCCACTATGCGAAAAGGCAGACGAACTCAGGCCGTCGGACGGCGAACGGACGCCGCTCGAAGAAAACCTGCCCGTTCTCGTTGTTTTGCCGGGGAGCCGCGGAAGCGAAATCGATCGTCTTTTGGGAGACTTCGGCCAAACCCTGACACTGGTGGCGGATCAGGTTCCCAACCTCAGGATCGTTCTTCCTGCGGTTTCGCATTTGGAAAATAGAATACGGGAGGGCGTTGCCGGCTGGCCTGTTCAGCCGGACATCGTGACCGGCGATGCCGCAAAAAAGGCTGCCTTTCGGCAGGCTCACGCCGCGCTTGCGGCCTCCGGTACGGTTTCCCTGGAGCTTGCGCTCTCTGGCGTGCCAATGGTGGTTGCTTACAAGGTCGACTGGTTTTTTCGGCGGATAAAGGATCTGAACAAGGTCTTCGAGTTTGCAAGCGTGGAGTCCTTTGTGCTGCCGAATATCATCCTGGGCAACAAGGCGATCCCGGAATTTCTCGATGAGGAAGTTCAGCCCCAAATCCTGGCGGATCATCTGGTAGGTTTGCTCAGGGGCGGCCCTGAGCGCGACCTGCAGATCGCGGAACTGAAACGTCTTGATGTGGAGATGAGATTGCCGGATGGCTACAGCCAGCGGGCAGCAGCGGCTGATGTTGTTCTGGCGGCCATGAAGTCATTCCCTGAGGAGTGAGCTCAGTCAGCCTCACGCGCAACTGACGGGAAAGCAAAAGAAAACCCCGGAAGCCGTCGCCTCCGGGGTTTGTTGTTTGAAAAGGGTCTGGTTCAGGCGTTCGCCACATTGTCCAGGAAGTGATTGACTTCCTGTTTCAGGCCTTCGGTCTTCTGCGACAGCTCGCTGGAGGCGCCCAGCACCAGGTTGGCGTTCTGACTGGTCTGGGAAACGGCCTGTGACAGATCCGACATGTTGGTTTTCACTGATCCGGTGCCTTCCGCAGCGCGTTGGACGTTCACGGAGATCTCGTTGGTCGCGGCGCCTTGCTGTTCAACAGCTGCAGCGATGGTTGAGGTGTACTCGTTGACTT
The DNA here is from genome assembly GCF_002237595.1 of Labrenzia sp. VG12. Lineage (NCBI taxonomy): Bacteria > Pseudomonadati > Pseudomonadota > Alphaproteobacteria > Hyphomicrobiales > Stappiaceae > Labrenzia > Labrenzia sp. VG12. The sequence goes on along the minus strand of NZ_CP022529.1, from coordinate 1,469,267 downwards.
CGTCCATGGTCTGCGTGATCGCCTCGATCGCGGTTACGGCATCTTTGGTCGCTCCCTGGATCTCGGAAATCTGCGAGGAGATCTCTTCCGTCGCCTTGGAGGTCTGCGTCGCGAGCTCTTTCACTTCTGCCGCGACAACGGCAAAGCCCTTGCCGGCTTCCCCGGCACGTGCAGCTTCAATGGTGGCATTGAGTGCCAGCAGATTTGTCTGTTCGGCAATGGCCTGAATCAGGCTGACCACTTCACCGATCTTTGTCGCAGCGGTCGACAGGCCCTGAACCTTCTCGTTAGTGACCTGGGTGCCCTGTGTCGCCCGGTCCACGACTTGGGTTGTCTGGTTGACCTGACGCGAGATTTCCGCAATCGAAGCGGCCAGTTCCTCGGCGGCGCTGGCGACTGTCTGAACGTTCTGGGTGGCTTCGTCGGTCACACCATAAGTGCTGTCGGCGAGACTGGAACTCTGGCTGGCAATCGCGCTGAGGTCCTGTGCGGTCCCGTCGAGGGTCGTGGCTGTTTCTCCAACAGATCCAAGAACTTCAGTTGCCTTTTCACGGAAGGTGGAAATCAGGTCTTCGACCCGCGCTTGCCGTTCGGCGCGAAACTGCTGCTCCTGTTCGGTCTCTGACTGAAGCCGGACCCGCTCCACGGCATTGTCGCGGAACACCTGCATGGTGCGGCTCATGTCGCCGATCTCGTCGCCACGCTCGACGCCGTCGATATCAACATCAGTGTTGCCATCGGCGAGCTGCGACATGGTCTCGGTGGTGCGGCGCAGCGGCCGGGTCACGGCGAAATTCAGAGCGACCGCCATGCCGACGCCGGCCAGAACGGCGGCCAGAAGGGCAAGGGTGATCACACTCAGCGCGTTGGTGCTGGACGCCTGGGCTGCCTCGCTTTGTTCCGCGGAGATTTCGGAAATCCGTGCCTGGACGGTCTGCGACTGTTCCTTCATCTCACCAATCTTGCTGGCGAGGTCGAACTGGTTTGTCGCCAGTTCGGCAAAGCTTGAACCGAACGAGTCCAGAGACGCCTTGACCGCGGGGACCTGGTCGGCAATTGCCGGGAAATCCTTGGCGCTTTTTTCCAGGCGCGAGGCAAGCTTGTTGAGGTCCTCAATGCCCTTGGTGACTGCAGCCTCCGAGGTGTCGTCCGGCTTCAGCATGAAATAGAAGGCAGCCGCCTTCACCGCATTTGCATCGGCTTCAATCTGCATGACCGTATCTGCGGCACTGTCAACAACATAGAAACGCTGATTGATTTCATCAGCCTGCGCATAGACGTTGTCAATTGCAACATTCGCCTGCGACCGGATCTCCTTGACGCTTGAAACCAGGGTTTCGAAGCCGGCCTTGGCGGCATCCGTCAGGTCAAAGATCTCGATGTAGTCCTTGGTCTGCGAAAGCTTGTCGAGGGTCTGTTCCAGTTCAGCCGTCTTTGCCGCGAGCTGCGAGAACTTGCCAGGGTCCACGCCCTCAAAGCTGTTTGCGGCCATCTGCTTTGCAGACGGCACCAGCTTTGCAACCCGTTCCTTGATGTCGGCAAGCTGCTTTGCATTGTTGGCTGCCGCATTGAAGAGGTTTTGCAAGGTCAGCGATTCTTCCTGGAAGCCTGCGGCAGCCTGACCGACCTTGTTGGCAAGAACCAAAGTCTTGCGCGCATTTGTTTCGTCCTGGCTGACGCCGTCGCGCGCCATCAGGGATTTGCCGAGAATTTGGGACGCGGCGGCTTCAAGACTCTGAACAGCACTGTCCAGCTGAGCCTGTTTTTCCTTTTGAGCGTCCGTCAGCAGAACGACTGCCTGGAAAGCTTCACCAAAGTCCCTCACTGCTTTGGCAGCCTCCTGAACCGGCATCTGCGCCTGAGGGTCGGCCATCAGTTGGGTCTGCAGGATCTCCAGTTCGCCACCGAGGGAACCAATGCTTTTCAGCGCCTCTTCAGCGGAAGCAGTGTCTTGGGTCGATAGATAATTTTCGCGCTTGCTGGCGAGGCTTTGCAATTGCGCAATGGTAGAAGTCGACTGTTTGGCAACTTCCATCCGTTCGGAGAGGGTCATCACGCTGTATGCGCCAACGCCGCCGACAATTCCTGTAAGCGCAACAACAGCTGCAAAACTGCCGCCGACTTTTACGCCAAACTTCAGATCAGAAGCGAATTTCAGGAAATTCATATTTACCCCTCAAGACCCCGAGCGTGTTCCACGCGAACTTATTGAGGAGTATGCTAGCCGCAGATTCCTTATTATTTGTAAAAATTGGCAACCCAGCAATATTTAAAAGTATTGGTTCATGGATAACTTTCTTCCCGATTTATTCGCATTTTAAACTAAAATTTTAGTAGAAAGATTTCTTGAGTGCGAATGAATTGGTGCTCATTTTGTTGGCGGCTTGGGAGAATTCGAAACCTGCTTATTCAGGGAACACTCGATTTTGGAAACTGTCTTCGTTTGCCTGGTGAAACGCGGAAAATGTTTTCTTCAGAATGCACGGATTCCGTTAGGGAAAAGAAAGCGCTCCCGAATCTCGGGAGCGCATCCAAATACGTCTCTTAATTGCCGGCTGGCAGCGGATCTATCAGCGGCGCTGGTCGATCGGCGTGTAGTCACGCTTGGTTGCGCCGGTATAGAGCTGACGCGGCCGGCCAATGCGCTGGGACGGATCCTCGACCATTTCCTTCCACTGGGCAATCCAGCCGACAGTACGCGCAAGGGCGAACAGCACGGTGAACATGGTGGTCGGGAAGCCAAGGGCCCTCAGCGTGATGCCGGAATAGAAGTCGATGTTCGGATAGAGCTTCTTCTCAACGAAATACTCGTCATTGAGAGCAATTTTTTCCAGCTCCATGGCGACGTCGAGCAGCGGATCGTCCTTGATGCCGAGCTCGCCGAGCACTTCATGCGTCGTTTTCTGCATGATGCGCGCACGCGGGTCATAGTTCTTGTAAACACGGTGACCGAAGCCCATCAGACGGAACGGGTCGTTCTTGTCTTTGGCGCGGGCAACGAATTCCGGAATACGGTCGACAGAGCCGATCTCCGACAGCATGTTGAGCGCAGCTTCGTTGGCGCCGCCGTGAGCCGGGCCCCAGAGGCAGGCGATGCCGGCAGCGATGCAGGCAAACGGGTTGGCGCCTGAAGAGCCTGCAAGACGCACTGTCGAGGTGGACGCGTTCTGTTCGTGGTCGGCGTGCAGGATGAAGATACGGTCCATGGCGCGGGCCAGGACTGGGTTCACCTTGTATTCCTCGCAAGGCACCGCGAAGCACATGTGCAGGAAGTTGGCGGCGTAACCGAGATCGTTGCGCGGATAAACGAATGGCTGGCCGACATGGTACTTGTAGGCCATTGCGGCGATGGTCGGCATTTTCGCAATCATGCGCAGGGAAGCAACCATGCGCTGATGCGGGTCAGTGATATCGGTGCTGTCATGGTAGAAGGCGGACAGGGCGCCGACGGTGCCGACCATGATGGCCATGGGGTGAGCGTCACGGCGAAAACCGGAGAAGAAGCGGTTCATCTGCTCGTGGATCATCGTGTGATAGGTGACGCGATTGACGAAGTCGTCCTTCTGCGCCTTGGTCGGCAGCTCGCCATACAGCAGCAGATAGCAGGATTCCAGGAAGTCGCCGTGATCCGCGAGCTGTTCAATCGGGTAGCCGCGATAAAGCAGGGTGCCTTCGTCGCCATCAATGTATGTGATCTTGGATTCACAAGACGCGGTCGAGGTGAAGCCCGGGTCATAGGTGAACATGCCGGTGTCCTTGTACAAGGACGAGATGTTCACAACCGACGGTCCGATGGATCCGTCAAGAACGTCGAAATCGTGGTCGTTGCCACCGACGTTGAGCTTGGCGTTGTTGTCGGCCATACAGAAACCCCTCTACGTTAACCGGATGTGCCGTCCTGATGTTTGGCCCCTCTGGATGAAGGGCGAATGCCCACGGCCGGACAGCACTGGAGAATTTTTCGCGTCTTGGGTAGCCCATTTACTGCACTGCCGCAAGCTGGCCGATATAACGCTTTGGTCAAAGACCGCTTTCCAGACCGTAGCGGAATGGCAAGCGCCCGGAATTCTGCCGGAAAGCGGTCTTTCGCCTGTCAGCTCAAGCAGCCTGATCGCTGATACGAGCCAGAGATTCGTCCCTGCCAAGTGCAATTAGTACGTCGTAGATGCCGGGTGACGTGCCACGTCCTGTAAGTGCGGCGCGCAACGGTTGCGCCACTTTGCCCAGTTTCAGTTCCTTGTCTTCCGCATAGGCCTTGACGGCGGCTTCAAGCGGTTCTGCCTGCCAGTCGGCAGCGCCGGACAGGACCACGTGCAGGTCCCGCAAAATGGCCCTGGCGTCGTCAGAGAGGATCTTTGCCGCTTTTTCGTCCGTGTCTAGAGGACGCTGGCGCCACAGATAGGAGGCGCTTTCGGTCAGTTCGACCAGCGTCTTGGCTCGTTCCTTCAGGCCGGGAAGCGCGGTCAGAGCCGTTTTTTCATTGGCTGCATCCGACATCCACTCCAGAACGGGCGCGCCGTTTTCCGCGTGCGCGAGGTAAACCTTCCAATGCGCGAGCAACTCTGCGTCGTACGTGGCGCGCATGTAGTGCCCGTTCAGGTTTTCCAGCTTCTTGAAGTCGAAACGGGCAGCGGACTGGCCGACTGCATCCATGCCGAACCATTTGATCATGTCTTCCAGCGACATGATCTCTTCATCGCCATGGCTCCAGCCTAGGCGGGCGAGGTAGTTGCGCATGGCCTGGGGCAAATATCCCATCGCGCGATACGCTTCGGCACCGGTGGCGCCGTGGCGTTTGGACAGTTTGGCCCCATCTGGTCCATGGATCAGCGGAATATGCGCCATGGCCGGGACATCCCAGCCGAGCGCCTGGAAGATCAAGGTCTGGCGAGCCGCATTCGTCAGGTGGTCAACACCGCGGATGATGTGGGTGATTCCCATGTCGTGATCGTCAACAACGACGGCCAGCATGTAGGTCGGGGTTCCGTCGGAACGCATCAGCACGAAGTCATCAAGATCCTTGTTGGGAATGACCACGCGGCCCTGGACCATGTCGTCCACAACGGTCTCACCGTCTTCAGGCGACTTGATACGGATCACGAAGCTCGCCCCGTCCGGCGCTTCCGAGGCATCCTTGTTCCGCCAGGTGCCGTCATAACGGGGCGGCTTGCCTTCTGCGCGGGCTTTCTCCCGCATGGCATCGAGTTCTTCCGGAGTGGAATAGCAGCGATACGCAGTGCCGGCGGCCAGCATCTCGTCTACGACTTCCTTGTGCCGGTCGACGCGTGAGAACTGGGAAATCGGGTCACCGTCCCAATCGAGGCCGAGCCAGGTGAGGCCGTCGATCAGGGCCTCGACAGCTTCCTCGGTCGAGCGCGCCCTGTCTGTGTCTTCGATGCGCAGCAGCATCTTGCCGCCGTGATGCTTGGCAAACAGCCAATTGAAAAGCGCGGTGCGGGCGCCGCCAATATGCAGGAAGCCGGTCGGGGACGGTGCGAAACGCGTGACGATGTCGTGTGCCATGGTGCTTTTTGAAAGTCTCTGTCAGAATGTGGGCGCATGAGGCGCCAGATTGGTGGCGCGGTCTTAGCACAGGCTTCGGCAAGGCAAAATAGCAAGTCCGGCCGTTTCTTGAGCTTAAAGCGAGGAGGCATGTCGGCGACGGGGTCGGATCCTCAGATCGACTATAAAAACCGTCCTAGCGCGGAACCCTCCAGCGATACCCAACGAAAAATAGAGGCAGAACAGGGCCCCTCCGACCGTCATGGAGTTGGCGGGCGGAAAGGCTGGCTGCCTCGTTACAACGTCCGCAACACGTCCGGGGTGACGAACTTTGATCGATTTTGGGACGAACAGGGGCTGTTATGGGTTGCGTTTTCGTTCGCCGCCGGGATTGCCGTTTACTTCCTGGTGCCGAGCGAACCGTCCCGAATTGCAGTCTTGCTTGTCGGATCGTGTACCTTTCTGATCACGCTGCGCGCCGGGCGCCAACAGGCTCTTGCATGGTATTCCGTGCTCTTGCTGGCCTCTGCAGCGGGCCTTGGGACGGCGAGCTTGCGTAGCAGCCTGGTTGACGCACCCAGGCTTGCAATACCGATGACTGTCGAAGTCGGCGGGATCGTCCTGGAGCGCCAATTCGGCCCGAAGCACGATCGGCTGGTTCTGTCTGTTGAGGCGGTCAGTCGGCAGGCCGTCGATCCAGACGCTTTTCCGCACAGACTACGCTTGCGCGTACCAAAGGGGAGTGCCGGGCAGGTTGGTGAGAGGGTGCGACTTAAAGGGCGCCTGTTTCCACCACCCGGCCCGGTGCATCCAGGCGGCTATGATTTTTCCTTTCGGGCCTATTTCATGCAAATCGGTGCGACAGGTTTCAGTTTTGGTCCCGCCGAGGTGCTTGGGGTGGTCGAAGGTGGCCTGAAGCTGTGCGTTGCCGCCATGGTGGCGAGGGTGCGCAGTGACCTTGCGAACCGCATTCGAACTGATCTTGGGGACCGGCCGGAAACGGCTTTGGTTGTCGCCCTGCTCGTTGGAGACCGCAGCGGGATCACCGAAGAACAGGAGGAAGCGCTGCGGGCTTCCGGCCTTGCTCATATTCTCGCGATCTCCGGTCTTCACATGGCACTTTTTGCCGGTGGAACCTATGGTGGGGTCCTGCTGCTCCTGGCCTTGGTTCCAGCCCTTTCCCTGCGCTGGCCGACGCACAAGTGGGCGGCTGTCGCAGCGCTTCTCGCGGCAACGTTCTATCTGCTCCTGTCAGGGGCGAGCGTCGCCACCCAGCGTTCCTACCTGATGATTGCCCTCGTCTTTCTGGGTATCCTGGCGGGGCGACGCGGCCTGACCCTGCGCAGTGTTGCACTGGCCGCCCTGGTACTGTTGATGCTTGCGCCCGAGCGACTGTTTTTCCCTGGATTTCAGATGTCTTTTGCGGCGGTCATTTGTCTTGTCGCTGTTTATGAGCTCTGGCGGCGTCGGGGAACAGATTTTCAGGGAATGACCCGCGATCAGAGCCTCCGAGCCCGCATTGTCAGGTCGGTTGGTGCCTGGGGGGCGGGCCTGTTCGTGACTGCTCTGGTTGCCGGGCTTGCCACAGGGATAATCGGCGCACATCACTTTGGCCGTGTTGCACCTTATGGTCTTGTCGGGAATTTGCTTGGCATGCCTGTTTTCACCTTGCTGGTGATGCCGATGGGCGTTCTTGCGCTGGTGTTGATGCCATTCGGTCTGGCGGAGCTTCCGTTGACTGTCATGTCATTCGGGATTTCGGTCCTTCTCGACGTGGCCGAGTTCACTTCCGCCCTGGACGCAGGGCAGGGCGCTGTCGGCAAACTGGATGCAGTGGCCGCCCTGTTGCTTCTCGGCTCCCTGTTCGCCGGCCTTTTGTTGCCGGGGCGTCTGCGTCTTGTCGCAGCGCTGTTGTTTGCAGGCGGAGTGGTTTCGGCAGCGCAAACGAGGCCGCCCGATCTTCAGATCGCGGCAAAGGGCGGATCACTTGCCGCTCGGGATGCAGAAGGCAACCTTCGGTATTCAGGCCGGAGAAGTTCCTTTGCGACGGAACTCTGGTTTCAGGCTGAAGGTATTCCGTCGCGGGCGCTTGAGTCGCGCAGGATGACAGCGCCTCAGAGGCGGTGTGACGCACAAGGATGCGTCATCCGCGCTTTTGGCAAGAACGCAGAAGAGGCGGCGACGGGCAAGGCGGAGCCTGTCCATATCGCCGTTCCCAAAACACTGGACGCATTGGCAGATGACTGTCAACATGCCGATCTTATCGTGAGCGATTTTATCGTTCCGGAGAGTTGCGGCGCAGATCTCGTGATTGACCAGGTGATCAGAGCACGACGCGGAGCTGTGGCCATCTGGCTCTCAAGCCGGACATCGAGGGGACCGGCCCTCGAGGCCACCGCGCGTGGCCGCGGCAACGAAACTGAAGTTGAAAATGGCAGAACCGCCATCATTGAGCGCCTGGTTCATGCCATTCCAGACCCGCCACGAGCCTGGCATCTTCCGGGGACTGTGACCTATGACAGTCTCCGGCGATCAGAGGGCAACAAGACCCGGTGACCGGCTTTCGGGACAGATCAATACTGTCGGAAGAGGGCCACCAGACGTCCCTGAACGCGTACGCGTCCCGGGCCGAAAATACGCGTTTCGTAAGCCGGGTTTGCGGCCTCAAGAGCAATCGAGGCGCCTTTTTTGCGCAGGCGCTTCAGCGTTGCTTCCTCGTCATCCACAAGAGCGACCACGATATCACCGCTGTCGGCACTGTCCGTCCTGCGGATCAGCACCGTGTCGCCATCAAGGATGCCGGCCTCGATCATGGAGTCGCCGCGGACTTCCAGGGCATAATGCTCCCCTTTGCCAAGCAGTTCCGGTGGCACGGTGATCGAATGACTGTGTGTCTGGATCGCCTCGATCGGCACACCGGCCGCGATACGGCCCATTACGGGGATCTCGGTTCCGGCGGCGACTGGTTCTTCGACCGGTTTAGGGGCCTCCGGCTTGCCGAGAGAGCCTTCGATGACTTCTGGCGAGAAGCTGCCCCGCGGCCGCGGGGCGCCAAGGCCGGGTGCGATTGAGTCTGGCAGGCGGACAACTTCCATGGCGCGGGCCCTGTTGGGCAGGCGCCGGATGAAGCCACGCTCTTCGAGCGCTGTGATGAGACGATGAATGCCGGACTTGGATCTGAGGTCCAGCGCATCCTTCATTTCATCAAAAGACGGCGGAACACCGGTTTCCTTCAGTCGTTCATGAATGAACATGAGCAGTTCGTACTGCTTGCGCGTCAGCATATCGGCATCCCCTACCGCAGAATGGGCTGGTACAAATCAAGAACACAGTACCTGTTCTCATTGTGTTCTGCAAGGGTAAATGTTCTCTTACTGTTCCCTCTGTCCGATCAAGCGCTCAAGTGGTTACCCTGCGTGTTTCATGGGGAAGGGTCCTCCGCCCGGATGAGGAGTTCGCATGTCACCAGCGTCGGGGCCTGACCTGCGACGACCGTTCCCTGGTGATGATTGCCGTCAAGATCGACGCAGCGCACAGGGATCGACAGTCCTCTGCCTTTCGGGGACCCGGCTCCCGGGCCCAACAGGATTTCCGATATGAGGCCCGTCATCGGCGGCGTGTCGAGAAAGGCTGCGCCAGCAAAGCTGCCGAGCCCCAGGATCTCGTATGCCGGCGTGCCGAGCGTTGCAGCAAGGCTCTCGACACTATGGTGAAGGTCCTCGAAAGGCGCCAGGGTCGTGATCAGGGCATTTCTTGGCAATTCGCTCTGGCGGCTTCCGGTTTCCTTGACGCGGAACAGGGTGAACTCTGTTTCCGGATCGAAGGCTGCCTCGAACCGGGCTCCCTTGAGACCATAACCGGTGAGCGTACTTGTACTTGCCAAGGTCAATGTGTCTGGCAGGAGGTGTCCCAGTCGCTTCTGTCCGCCTTCGTGCCAAAAGGCATGGATGTGGGCGAACCAGCCACCGTCGCGCCAACCGAGCACGGCAACGGCTTCCTCAAGCCGTGCTTTCTCGCAGGAGCGGGTGTCGCTGTACCAGGCTGCATGACGATCATCTACGGCCCTGTCCGGCATGACGTAGTCGAATGGAGCCAGGGCAACACCGCCGAGATTCAAGATGGCGGAATCAATGCTTTCCGCTTCGGCCCAGTGGCCCAGCGCCTCCAGCAGAGGGCGGTCAGAGGCGATCTTGAAGGAAACGGCTTCAGCTGCACAAGGAACGAAGGGGCGCCGGTCTGCCGCCTTGGGGCCCGGATGACGGATTTCGGCAAGGGACTGTGGGGCAGGGCGTCTCATAGCAGCCCTTTTTCAGTCAAATGGTCACGGACCAGCTTCTTGGTGATCTTGCCATAGGCGCTGGTCGGCATCTCCTCAATGAAGAGGTAGCGTGCCGGCATCTTGTAGCGGGCCACCTGACCGTTCAGAAAATCGGCGAGCTCGGCGGGATCGGGTGAAGACCCGTCCACGGGTACACAGACCGCCAGTCCGATTTCCCCCCACTCCGGATCAGGGATGCCCAGAATCGCTACTTCGGAAATCTCAGGGTGTGTCAGGAGGACCTCTTCCACTTCCTTCGGATAGACGTTGGATCCGCCTGAGATATACATGTCCGAGGCACGACCGGTCAGATAGAGGAACCGCGCCTCATCCATGTGGCCGATGTCGCCTGTACGGAACCAGCCATTGCGAAACGATTTGGCATTCGCCGCTTCATCTTCCAGGTACCCGGCGCAGACCGCGGCACCGATAACACAGACTTCTCCGGTCTGATGAGGAGCCAGGATGTTGCCGTCGTCATCCTGAATGGAGACCTCGATGCCGGTGCGTTCCGTGCCGCAGGTGCCTAGGCGGGCGGTTGGACCGTCCTCCAGAACGTGGTCCTGTGGCCTGAGCACGGTGATGTTCCCGGTGACTTCGCCTAGCCCATAGTACTGGACGAGCACGGACCCGAGTTTCTTCAGAGCTGTTTTCTGGTCCTCCCGATACATGGGCGCACCTGCATAAATCACATGGCGCAGGCTGGAATGGTCGTATCGGTCTACCGCCGGATCCTCGACCAGTCGTTTGACGATGGTCGGGACCGTGAACAGGTTGGAGACCTTGTGCTGTTGGATCAGCTCAAACGCGATTGACGGGGAAAAACCGCCCGGCGGCATCAGGACATGTGCCGACCCCGCCGCGAGCTGGGCAATCAATTGGAGACCGGCGCCGTGAGACAGCGGTGCAATGACCAGGGAGGCATCTTCTTCCGTCGTGCCGGGAATAAGGTCGGCCATGTAGTTGACACAGACAAATCCGATCTGGCCATGGCTCAGAACCACCGCTTTCGGCCGGCCCGTGGAACCCGACGTGAAGAACAGCCAGCAGGGATCGGTATAGTCGACCTCAGCATTCTGGATGTCGCTTCCCCTGTGCCGTTCGATAAGGCTTTCATAGTCGGCGCCAAACCCGCTGTCGCCAATGCTGATACAGCCCGACAGGTCAGGGCAGGCGGTCTTCACCGCACCCGCTTGTGCCGCGAAGGCCGCATCACAGACAAACACCTTTGCGGCAGCCTTTTCTGCGGCATAGGCCGTTTCGACGGGGGCCTGCCTGAAATTGCAAGGCACCCAGACGGCTCCCAGCCGGAAAGCGGCCAGCATGATCTCGATCATCTGGTTGGAGTTTTGTGCCTGAACCAGCAGGCTGTCTCCCTTGGAGAGGCGGTATTCGGAGACAAGTGCGGTCGCGAGTGCTGACACCCTGGTATCGAGTTCCTTCCAGCTCCAGGTGGTTCCCTCCGAGACAATGGCCGGCCGGTCGGGCCAGCGGGCTGCGTTTTTTGTCAGGAACTGCGCCAGATTGATTACCCGGTCCGAACAGCGCGCTACCATCAGTTTCAGTCTCCAGATGCCTCGGTGGAGAAGACGTTAGGTCGGCCTTGATCGATTTGACAAGCATGTCTTGCAGCAAGTCATTCCGCTTTCACGGCAAATCGTGCAGGATGCCGGCCACAAGATGAAGAGGGAAGCCTGAGGCCATTCATGACTGAGATGACGATTACTGATTGGGATGATGCTTATGCCAACGCTGCCCATATACCGGGTGCTGAAGACTATATCGCGCGTTGGGAAAGCGATTCGGCGACCTTCCGGAAATCCTGGATGAAGAAGGATATCGATGTCGTCTACGGGGAGGGCGCGCGCCACAGGTTCGATGTCTTTCATCCGGAGGGGAAATCGAGAGGGCTCGCGGTTTTTGTCCATGGCGGCTACTGGATGCGCTTCGACAAGTCCTACTGGTCTCATTTTGCCACGGGTCCCCTCGCCAGGGGATGGACCACCTGCCTGCCGTCCTATGACCTCGCGCCAGATGTAAGCATTGCCGATATCACCCGGCAGATCGCGAAAGCGATCACAAAGGCGGCCAGCCGGGTCGACGGTCCCATCCGTTTGACGGGGCATTCTGCAGGGGGGCATCTCGTCAGCCGAATGGTGTGCGAAGACAGCCTGTTGGCACCGGAAGTGCTGGAGCGGATCGAGAAGGTCGTCTCCATCAGCGGGCTTCATGACCTTCGGCCGCTGCGCAAGACGAAGATGAACGAAAGCTTCGGGATGAGCGAAGAGGAGGCTGTCGCGGAAAGCCCTGCGCTCAAGAAGCCTGTGGGACCTTGTCCGGTCGTTGCCTGGGTTGGCGGAGCGGAGCGGCCGGAATTCCTCAGGCAATCGAAACTGCTTGCCGAGGCCTGGCCAGCAGCCAGCTATCATGAGGATCCGGACCGGCATCATTTTGATGTCATCGACGGGTTGAAGGATCCGGGCAGCGGTTTGACCTCGGTTCTGGTGGAAACCTAGGCCGTATTCGAAGGAGAGCGACATGCGGACCGAAAGTGACAGCCTCGGCGAAATCGACGTTCCGGAGGACAAGTACTGGGGTGCCCAGACGCAGCGCTCCTTGAAGTACTTTTCCATCGGCACGGATCTGATGCCGATCGAGCTTGTTCATGCCTATGGCTACCTGAAAAAGGCCTCCGCGCGTGCGAACGCGGAGCTTGGGCTTTTGCGGGAGGATCTTGCGGACCTGATTGCAAGGGCGGCGTCGGAAGTCGCCGACGGCAAGCTCGATGATCACTTTCCCTTGCATGTCTGGATGACGGGCAGCGGAACGCAGACCAACATGAACGTCAATGAGGTGATCTCCAACCGGGCCATAGCGCTGGCTGGTGGAGTGCTCGGATCCAAGGAACCCGTGCATCCCAACGATCATGTCAACATGTCGCAATCCTCGAACGACACTTTTCCGGCGGCGATGCATATGGCCGCCGCCCTGCAGGTCAATGACAGGCTGCTGCCGTGTGTCGAAACGCTCCACAAGAGCCTGGAACGCAAGGCGGAAGCCTGGAGTGATATCATCAAGATCGGTCGCACCCACATGCAGGATGCGACGCCGCTGACACTGGGCCAGGAATTCTCCGGTTATGCGGAGATGCTTCGTCAGGATATCGACCGGATTGAACATGCCCTGAAGGATGTCTATGCCCTGGCGCTGGGCGGCACTGCCGTTGGCACGGGGATCAACACCCATCCGGATTTTGCCGATCTTGCTGCGCGCCGGATTGCCGAACTGACGGCGCTCCCCTTTGTTTCCGCGCCGAACAAGTTCGCTGCCCAGGGCAGTCACGATGCGCTGGTGATGCTGAGCGGGGCGCTCAGGACGCTGGCGGTGTCTTTGTTCAAGATTGCCAACGATATTCGTCTTCTGTCCTGCGGCCCGCGCTGCGGTTTCTTCGAGCTCAAGATCCCCTCCAACGAACCTGGTTCGTCGATCATGCCGGGCAAGGTCAATCCCACTCAATGCGAGGCTCTGGCCATGATCGCGGCCCAGGTCATGGGCAATGATGTGACGGTCGGTATTGGCGGAGCGAGCGGATATCTGGAAATGAATGTCTACAAGCCACTCATGATCAACGCGATCCTGCAGTCGGTGAAGATCATGGGAGATGGCAGCGCCAATTTTGCGCGTTACCTGGTGGATGGCATGGAGCCGAATGAAAAACGGATCCAGGACTATCTCGATCAGTCCCTGATGCTGGTGACGGCGCTCAGCCCGGTGATTGGTTACGACAAGGCCAGCCATGCGGCCCACCACGCATTCGAAAACGACCTGACGCTGAAACAAGCCTGTCTCGATCTCGGTTTTGTCACCGGCGACGATTTCGACAGGATCGTCGATCCTTCACGAATGGTCGGCCCCTCTGCGTGATAAGGTTGGTCCGGTTACAGCAAACCGCGCTGGGCGAGATTGCGCATCAGCTGGCTGATGCCGAATGTCCATTGCGGGCAAATGGTGGACAAATCGACGGTGTTGCTCAGCTTGCCGAGGCCGGGGGCGGAGATCGTGACCTTGTCGCCGATCTTGTGGGTAAAGCCTTCTCCGGCAACGTCCCGATCCTGCGTTGGGGCGAACATTGTGCCTAGGAAAAGCATGAGTCCATCGGGATATTGATGGTGCCGCCCGATGGTCTGGGCAACGAGATCCAGCGGATCGCGACTGATCTCGGCCATGGACGAGTGACCGGTCAGGTGAAATCCGTCCTCTCCTGCCACGGTGAGTGTCAGCTCCGCACTGCGGATATCGTCGAGGGAAAACGTCTCGTCGAACAAGCGGATCATTGGACCGATCGCGCAGGAGGCATTGTTGTCCTTGGCCTTTGACAGAAGGAGCGCCGACCGGCCCTCGATGTCACGCAGATTGACGTCGTTGCCGAGCGTGGCGCCGACTATTTCTCCTCTTGAAGACACGGTCAGAACCACTTCCGGCTCCGGGTTGTTCCAGCTTGAATTTGGATGAAGGCCGACACTCGCGCCTGGGCCCACGGAGGACAATACTTGTGCCTTGGAGAAGACCTCGGCATCTGGCCCGATGCCGACTTCAAGATAGGGGCTCCAAAGCCCTTCAGCGATCAGAGCCTCTTTTACCTTGGCCGCTTCCTTCGAGCCTGACTTGATGTTGCGGAGGCTGTTGCCGATGGTTGCGCCCACTCTGGACCGAATTGTCTCGGCCTGTCTTGCGTCGCCTGCGGCCTTTTCCTCAATGACCCGCTCCACCATCGACCTTGCAAAGGTGACGCCGCACGCCTTGACCGCTTGCAGATCGCAAGGGGCGAGCAGGTGGGGCGTGTCCATACTGCTTGCAAGGGCAGCTGAGATTTCGTTGACGGGACCAATGATCTCTCCGGACGCCTCAGAAACATAGGAGGCGGGGGCTTCCAGTTCGCAGATGTCTCGCACTGTTGGAGCTGTTCTGGACGTGATGTCGACAAGATTGCCGTTTCTCACGGTGACGACCGCAGGGCCACCGACTTCGGGCCGCCAGAGCCGTCCCAGAAATGCGCCGCCTGCCAGTTCATCGGGCGTGAAAATTGTCATCTGCTTCCTCCTGTCAGCGACGCTTGCCGCCTGTACCCATCGGTATCTATGCGCGGTTTCGGCCAAGAGGGTAGATGTCAATCTAGGATTTCATTGCCGACACGGAATTGAGCCAGAGTACCGGCAAATGCGACGGCGCATATCGGGACTAGCGTCCGGCTGTTGCTGCAAATTTTTCGGCAATGGCCTTGTTCTGGGCAAGCATGTCCCGCATGCGCGTGCGCGCAAGGTCCGCTTCTCCGCCGGCGATTGCTTCCGCGACGCTCAGGTGGTTTCGGCGCGAAACCTGCTCTTCCGGTGCTCCTGCACGACCGGCTGAATAGGAAAACAGCAACACCGCATAAATGACGTTTTGAAGCTGAGCCAGCATCAGGTTACCACTGGCCTGCAGGATCGTTGCGTGGAACGTGTAGTCCGCGCCGATCATCGACTCCTCGCCATTGACGGGCGTGATGCCGTCGGCCGCGGCAAGAATGATGTCGCGTTGCTGAGGGGTGGCATTCATTGCCGCGAGGGCTGCTGCCTCCGGTTCAACGATCAGCCTGAGATCAGTAGCTTCAGCGTAGATGCGAGCGGTGCGCGGACTGTCCGGGTCGTGCCATCGGATCACGTCCGGGTCCAGCAGGTTCCAGCTTTCGAACGGGCAGACTCGGGAGCCGTAGCGCCGTGCAGTCCGCACCAGGCCCTTGCCGCACAAAACCTTGATGGCTTCGCGCACAACCGTTCTCGAAACCCCCAGGCTGTCGACGAGTTCTTCTTCCCGCGGCAAGATTGCGTCGGTTGCAAAAACACCCTGAACGACGCTTTTGCCCAGGTGTTCGACCGTGTCCTTGACCGCGCCGGTTGGCAGGGAGGTCAGGGCCTTGTCCGGCAATTCGAAAGTCTGTTGTCTGGCTTTATCCATGCAGGTGCCCGGAGGACTCAATTCGCGATGCGTGCCGGACGCCATTGCACCGGCTTCTACAACCGTTTTAGCCGTGATTTCTGAAGAAAACTAGAATTAATGCATGCAAACCACGCAATCAAAAAGAAGAAGAATTTACGCTGCTGGAATTGATCTCGCTCCCGTTGCTGTCAAAGCGGAATTGCCGCCGGGAAAATTTTAAGAAGATCAATATTTGTCCAACAAGTACTGCCGCTTACCCGTCAAGCGCATAGAGTCTTTGTGCGAGCTTGCGCACACCTGTGTTTCGAAAGTGCCGGATACTTGCAGGCGGGACGAGATAGACTACACCAGCGGCAAGTCCTCGCCGCCACCTGAGCTGGACTTCTGCGACTGTCTTGGCAACAGCGTCGAAAACATAGAATTCTTCCGGAAGGTCAAGGTCCTCATCCAGTACCAGGCGCACCCCGCCTTCGGAGATGTCCCTTATGGTGCAATCGCAGATGAAATCGTTCTCCAGGCTGGCGATTTTGGCCGGACGCAGGCGCGTGCGCTGACGGGGGTGAAGACGTCGTTGCAGGGCTTCTGCAAAGGATGCCCTTTTTGCGGTCAGGAAAGAGAACATGGCACAGCCTTAGTTTTCTGGTTTTTGTGGCGCGAGGGGCAAGGGGGGAAGGGGCGGTTCGTGTGCTCCCGGTCGAAGCGGTGTAGCGCGATAGCTTGGATCGCCGAGTGTTGAAGGACGGTGTGTCACCGGCGACTGAGAATTCCGGCAAAGCCGGTAGGCAAGATCATAGAGACCGCGCCAACCGGCCGGGTCATTTCCCAACGTGTCGAGAACACCCAACGCTCCACCTGCAACCGCGCCCCTGCGTGCGCCGCTGTCACCACGCCACGCTCCACCAACCACAGCACCGTCCAAGGCCTGGTCCACAATATGCAGGTCTGTCGGGTCACCAGACACATGAGCGTCGGCATAATTCCTTGCATAGAGGTCGCAATCGAGCGCCTGCGCCTGA
Organism: Labrenzia sp. VG12; assembly: GCF_002237595.1. Classification (NCBI taxonomy): domain Bacteria; kingdom Pseudomonadati; phylum Pseudomonadota; class Alphaproteobacteria; order Hyphomicrobiales; family Stappiaceae; genus Labrenzia; species Labrenzia sp. VG12. The sequence goes on along the minus strand of NZ_CP022529.1, from coordinate 1,452,455 downwards.
AGTGAAGCAGGTGCGCTGAGCATGCAGGTTGCGCAGGTCAACAAAACCTTGAGGCGTCGGACAGAAGTCAGCGGCCGGTTTCCAGGGTGTGTGCGTTCCGGGCTGGAACAGATCGCTGCTGAGTGGCTGGGCCGCCGGATCATCCGCGTCTCCTGCTTGTGAGCCGTCATACAAATTCAGGCAATGATCGCCCGTGCATCAATGCATGCACTCCGAAGGTTGTGTGGACCTTGCGTGGTTCTGGCGCGAAGGCCGGAGCGGAACAGCCTCGGACAAGCTTGGTCTCCTAAACCCTAGAGCACTCTGATCCAGAAGGAGGTCTCCAATGGAGCCTGTGTTCCTGACCAAGCTTGTGTCGCAAAACAATGACTGGCTGTCCGTTCGCCAGGCGACCATTGCGGAAAACATCGCCAATGCGAACACGCCGGGTTTCAACGCCAGGGATCTGGAACCCTTCACCACGGTCATCAGCAAGACACAGCTTGCCATGACTGCGACCCATGACAGCCATCTGGGCCAGTCGATGGAAGCGGCCCGCAAATCCGATGTCGAAAAAGCCGACAGCTGGACCGTCACCCACTCCGGAAACTCGGTCAGCATCGAGCAGGAACTGATGAAGGCCGGTGAGGTCGCGCGCGATCATTCGTTGAACGCCAGTATCGCGAAGTCCTTCCATCGCATGTATCTGGCCGCTGTGAAATCTTAAGGAAAACAAAGATGTCTGACCCTCTTGCTGCAACACTTCAGATCTCCGGCGCCGGATTGCGGGCGCAGTCCGAGCGTCTGCGCGTTGTTTCAGAGAACCTGGCGAATGCCCGTTCGACAGGCGAAACCTCAGGCGACGATCCTTATCGCCGCAAGACCATCACCTTTGAGAGCGAGTTCAACCGTGCCCACCAAGCAAACCTGGTTTCTGTCAAGGGGATCGGCACGGACAAGGCGCCGTTCACGGTGGAGTACGAACCCGGCCACCCGGCCGCGGATGAAAATGGCTACGTCAAGATGCCGAATGTCAACACGCTGCTGGAACTCGCCGACATGCGTGAAACCAATCGTTCCTATGAAGCCAACCTGAAAGTCATGACCCAGGCCCGCGAGATGGTCATGCGTCACATCGACCTTCTGAGGACCTGATCATGATCAATGAAATTGCTGCCCTGACGTCGTCGACCGATGGTGTTCTGAAGTCCACATCGACGACCCGATTTGCCGCGGGCACGCCGGATCTCGGCGGTGCGGCGCAGGTTTCCGGAGCAAGTTTTTCAGACACGATGGCCGAAGTCTCGCAAGGCACGATCGACAAGATCAAGGCCGGTGAGGCGACGGCGATTGCAGGCGTTGATGGCCAGGCCTCGGTCCAGCAGGTGGTCGAGGCCGTCATGGCGGCCGAATCCACGCTGAAGACGGCCATCGCTATCCGCGACAAGGTTGTGAACGCCTATCAGGAAATCAGCCGCATGTCGATCTGACCAGGTCTTCAGGACCCGGAATGAGCACTGCGTGAACAAAGGAGACAAGCCATGAAAGCCCTAGCCATCGCCGCGACCGGCATGAGCGCCCAGCAGCTGAATGTCGAAGTGGTCGCCAACAACATCGCCAACATGAACACGACGTCGTTCAAGCGCTCACAGGCGGAGTTTTCCGATCTGCTCTATCAGGCGGAGCGCCTGCAAGGGGTGCCGAACCGCGGCGGCGAAGATCCGGTTCCAGAAGGCGCGCAGCTTGGTCTGGGCGTGCGCACGGCGGGTATCCGCAAGCTTCATGTCCAGGGCTCCCTGAGCAACACGGGCAACCAGTTCGACGTGGCGCTTGACGGACGTGGCTGGTTCGAAATCACCGGTCCGGACGATGAAACCCTCTACACCCGCGCCGGGTCCTTCAACAAGAATGCCGATGGCCGCCTGGTGACCATCGACGGCTATGCCATCGAACCCGCGATCATCGTTCCGGAGGAAACCATCGAGGTAGTGATCAACGAGAGCGGGCAGGTCTTTGCAAAGGTCGATGGGGAAATGGCGCCGCGCGAACTCGGTCAGCTGACCCTGTCCAACTTTGCCAATGACGTCGGCCTGGAGCCGGTCGGGGGCAATCTGTTCCGGGAGACCGAAGCTTCAGGCGTGCCAGTGGCAGGGGTGCCGGGCGATCCCGGATTTGGGGTAGTTCGTCAGGGCTATCTTGAAAGCTCCAACGTGGATCCTGTCAAGGAAATCACCGCCCTGATCAATGCCCAGCGCGGTTACGAGATGAATTCCAAGGTTATGAAGGCGGCCGACGAGATGGCCGGAACCGTGACCAACGGCATCCGATAGGAGAGGGGACAGGACCATGATGATCCGTAGCCTTCTGTTCGTGCTCGCCCTGTGCCTGAGCGGCCTTGCCGTCAGGGCCGGCACGATTGACCTGCCGGTGCCGCGCCAGACCATTCCGGCCGGGACGGAGATTTCGCATCAGGATCTGGTCGAGCGGAAGTTTCCCAGCCGAACGGCGCAGCAATTTGCCGTCAGCGTACACAGGTCCGAATTGGTCGGCATGGTCGCGCGCCGGACATTATTGCCTGGGCAACCCATCCCGGCCAGATCGGTGGAGAAACCGGTTCTGGTCCGCCGGGGCGAGCCTGCCAGACTGGTGTTCCGCGAGCAGGGCCTCGTGATCATCATGCAGGTGGAAGCATTGCAGAATGGCGGTGCTGGCAGCTTCGTGAGGGTGCGCAACATCGACAGCGGTCTGGTTGTGTCCGGCCGGGTTCAGGAAGACGGCACGATCCGCGTGGAGAATTGAATGATAGCCCGCATTTTCATTTGCCTCCTGGCCCTGCTGGTGGCGACCCCGGCATCTGCGATGGTCCGGATCAAGGACATTGCCAGCCTGCAAGGCGTGCGCGACAACCAGCTGGTCGGTTATGGCCTGGTCATCGGTTTGAAGGGGTCCGGTGACACGCTCAGGAACTCGCCATTCACCGAGCAATCCCTGCAATCCATGCTGGACAGTCTGGGTGTGAATGTGCGTGACAGCCGCTTGCGCACTCGCAATGTGGCCGCGGTCGTGGTGACGGCCGAGATGCCGTCCTTCATCGGCAAGGGCGCGACGATCGATGTGTCGGTTTCATCGCTTGGGGATGCGACATCCCTTGCCGGCGGCACCCTCATTGCCACGCCGCTTCTGGGGGCAGATGGCCAGATTTATGCGGTTGCACAGGGCCCGGTGGCCGTGTCCGGCTTTGCGGAGCTGGGGCAGGCCGAGAGCCTGACACAGGGTATTCCGACCGTCGGCCGCGTGCCGAATGGCGGCCTGATTGAAAGAGATTTGCCGGCTAAATTTTCCCATATTCCGGGGCTTGTTCTGGAACTCTCCAATCCGGATTTCAGAACGGCCGTTCGGATCACAGATGCAATCAACCGTTTCACCAAGGAGCGTTACGGGCTGACAGTTGCCAGGGAGCGCGACTACCGCTCCGTGGTGCTGACACCGCCGCAGACTATCAGCATGACCCGGTTCATTGCAGAGATCGAGGCCATCAGGGTCAATCCCGATCAGACGGCCAAGGTGGTGATCGACGAGCGCACGGGAACCGTTGTCATCGGCAAGGATGTTCAGATCTCCACGGTGGCAATCACTCACGGCAACCTGACAGTCCGGATCTCTGAGGCGCCGGAAGTGTCCCAGCCATCGCCATTTTCACAAAATGGGCAGACCGTCGTGGTGCCGCGCACCTATGTCGATGCGCAGGAGACGGGCGGTCAGCTGGCTGTTGTAGGCGGTACAGACCTGCCAACGCTTGTACGCGGCCTCAACCGAATCGGCCTTCGGCCTACCGGCATCATCGCCATTCTCCAGGCCATCAAAACGGCTGGTGCACTACAGGCCGAACTCGTGGTCCAGTAGTGGATGAGAAAGGTCAGGGCATGCCTGCAAAGCCCGGCCTTCAAATAGCTTCCTGCTTTCAGATATTGACCGTCGCTCCTGGAGCGGCGGTTTTTTCTTTCCCGCCAGCCCCGCGCAAGCTCGATCACCGAAGGTTCAGATCATCGGGTTCAGCACAAGGGAAGGCGCAATGCCACGTCACATGAACCGCTGCCGGAAGCTGGTCCTTCTGACTGTTGCCGCGGTTTCAATCAGTTTCGGAACGCACACTGTTTCGGCTCAGTCACCTCGACAGAAACCGCAGGCTGCTGCAGAGCAGGCAGAGGCACCGCCGGGAGACAGCGAACTCTACTGCAAGAATATCGCCGAAGCGGCGAGCGATGCACGCATCAAGTGGCAGACCTGGAAGCTGATCAGCCTTGAAGCCCGGCTGCGAGACCGGATCGATGAGCTGCAGCGCAAGGAAAAAGAGTTCGAAGCCTGGGTGAAACGGCGTGAGGATCTGCTCAACGAGGTTGAGGACCAGGTTGTGACGATCATTGGTCGGATGCGGCCTGAGGCCGCTGCGGCGCAATTGTCGACCACGGACGAGGAAGCCGCCGTCGGCGTTCTTCTGAAGCTCAAGGCGCGCGTGGCCAGCAGCATTCTCGATGAAATGGAACCGTCGCGCGCTGCCCAGCTGACCCAATCCATGATGGGGTTCACAAACCCCGAAGCCCAACGGAGTTTCTGATGCGCGCTATCGTGATTTCCCTCGGAACTCTCGCGCTTGCCGGTTGTGCCGGGCAACTGGAAGATGTCGGCCGGGCGCCGGAAATGTCCCCGGTCGGCTACGGCCTGGCTGCCCAGCCGCCAACCGCCTATCCGATCAACACGTTCGGCCGCGGCGCGGTCAAGGACTACAATTCCCTTTGGGCCAGTGGCCGAGACAATTTCTTTGCCGATCCACGCGCCAAGAAGGTTGGGGATGTCCTTACCGTAACGATCCAGATCGACGACCGCGCCAACCTCGACAACAGTTCCGATCGCCGCCGGACTTCTGATATTGGCATTGGTGGCTCGGTGGACACGAGCTGGGACGGCAGTTCCACCAGCGGGGATGCGAGCCTGGATCTGGATTCAGGGTCCGGGTCTGCCGGGTCCGGGTCCATCGACCGGTCCGAGGAAATTCAGCTCTCGATTGCTGCTGTGGTCACCGAGCGTTTGCCAAACGGTAATCTGGTGATCGCCGGTTCGCAGGAAATCCGCGTCAATTTTGAAATGCGCATCTTGCAGATTGCCGGGATCGTACGGCCAAGGGACATCCAGGCCAATAACATCATTCCCTACGACAAGATCGCCGAGGCAAGGGTGTCCTATGGTGGACGTGGCCGGATTTCCGAGGTGCAGCAGCCAGGCTGGGGTCAGCAGATCTACGACATCGTGACGCCATTCTAGTTCCGACAAGCAGCGGAAAGACAAACATGTCCAATATCGTCGAAGTTCCGATTGAAACCCAGGGACAGTCCTCCCGCGGGTCCGGGTTCATGGCGGCCCTTGTGCTTTTGACCTTGATTGGTGGTGGAGCTGGGGCCGGCCTGGCCAAGTATATTTCCGATTACACGGAAGAAGAGGTTCATGGCCGGTTGCGGCAGCAGCAAAGTTTTGCCGATACGCTGCCGTTTTCGCCGTCGACGCGGCTGCAGTCGCTCGATCCCCTGGTGACCAATCTGTCATCGCCAAAGGAAGCCTGGATCCGGTTGCAGGCCTCGGTGTTGCTTGAAGACGATGTGGATGGCGACGTTGCAGTGATGAGGAAGAAGGTCGAGGACGATTTTCTGACCTATCTCAGAACGCTCACCCTGTCGCATCTGGAAGGCGGCATCGGACTTCAGCACCTCAAGGAAGATCTGACCGAGCGTGCACGCACGCGCACCAAGGGACAGGTCCATGAAGTCATTCTGGAATCGGTGGTGATTCAATGATCCGGGCCCTGTTGGCTATTGCCGCGCTCCTGCTGATGACAGGCGCAGCGGCAGCGCAAGTGCCTGATCTGTCGTCGCTTCTGCCGGCGGGCGAGGGCAGTGCAAGCGGCCGTATCGTGCAGGTCATTGCGCTTTTGACGGTGCTGTCCGTTGCTCCCGGCATTCTCATCATGGTGACAAGTTTCACCCGTTTCGTGATTGCCTTTTCCTTCCTGCGGTCCGGCATCGGGCTGCAGACGACACCGGGCAATCTCATCCTGATTTCGCTGGCCCTGTTCATGACATTCTACGTCATGGCGCCAACCTTTGACCGCGCCTGGGATGAAGGGGTGAAACCCTTGATGAACAACGAGATCTCGGAGGAAGAGGCCTATGTCAGGATCACCACGCCCTTCCGGGAATTCATGCTGAGCCAGGTGCGCGAGGAGGACCTGGTTCTGTTCGATGATCTGGCGGCCGGCCGGATCACCGACACGGAAGCAAGTTCTGCCGAAGAGGTTGAGCTCAGGGTCCTGATCCCGGCATTCATGATCTCCGAATTGCGGCGAGGTTTCGAAATCGGCTTTTTGATCGCGCTGCCTTTTCTCGTGATCGATATGATCGTGGCTACGATCACCATGTCGATGGGCATGATGATGCTGCCGCCGACGGTGATTTCCCTGCCGTTCAAAGCGCTCTTCTTCGTTCTGATCGACGGTTGGAACCTGCTTGTCGGCAGTCTGATCCGATCATTTATCTGACGGCAGGATATTGAAATCTAAAGACCTTCCAAAAGGCGGAGCGTCATCGCTCCGCCTTTTATCGTGAGCGATATCACGTGGAGCGATTTTTCTGGTGCAGGCTGACTGGAGGCAAAAGGAAAAAAAGATCAAATTGGCGCTATCGGGGTAAGCTTCGCGCAAGATTGGGCCGCTAGGGTCCAGATGACAGCAGGTTGAACCACTACCCATCAGGTTCAAAAGCATGACGCTGCTCCTGCTGTGCCGGTGCAAACCCGGCATGTCCCGCTCCAATCCAGTACCAAACTGATACATTGAAAGGGACATATCATGTCTAGCTTGATGACCAACGCTTCCGCAATGACCGCTCTGCAGACCCTGCGGAGCACCAACGCCAACCTGGCAGAGACGCAGAACCGCATCTCCACGGGTTACCGCGTCGACGGCGCGGAAGACAACGCTGCATACTGGTCCATCGCGACAACCATGCGTTCCGACAACATGGCTCTCGGTGCCGTTGAAGACTCTCTGGGTCTTGGTGCCGCGACCGTCGACGTCATGTATACCGCCATGGACAGCACTGTTGATGTCATGAACGAAATCAAAGCCAAAGTTGTCGCAGCCCGGACCCCGGGTGTTGACCGCGGCAAGATCCAGTCCGACATCAACGAGCTGCAGAACCAGCTGCAGAACACGGCCGACTCGGCTGTCTTCAACGGTGAAAACTGGTTGTCTGTTGACTCCGGTGCGGCCGGCTACGCTGCTGCCAAAGACATCGTGGCCTCCTTCTCCCGCGCTGGTGGTGCCATCACCATCCAGACCATCACGCTCGACACCACTGCAACGGAACTTTACGACGCTGCCGACCAGTCCGGCATCCTCGACCAGGACCGCGGTTTCGCAGCCCTGACCAACATCTCCGGCAACGGTATTGCGGATCTGGACATTTCCGCCGTCACCGATGCTGACCTTGCTGGTCTGGACACCGTGATCGCCGGCATCGATACCGCTCTCAACGATATCACCGATGCTGCAACCACCCTGGGTTCCGTGAAGAGCCGCGTCGATCTGCAGAAGGACTTCGTGTCTGCCCTGCGTGACGCCATCGACCGTGGTGTGGGTCAGCTGGTTGACGCTGACATGAACAAGGAATCGACCCGCCTCCAGGCTCTGCAGACCCAGCAGCAGCTCGGTATCCAGGCACTGTCGATCGCCAACCAGGGTTCTCAGAACATTCTGTCCCTGTTCCGTTAATCCCGCTCAGGGTTTCATGGAAAGAGGACCGCGCCCTCCGGGGCGCGGTCTTTTTGCGTCAGAATTTCTCTTCGGCTGAACCCGTCCTGACAGGCTCGCACAAGCTCCGCTGCCGATAGTGGCAGCAACAAAGTGATACGTGCATGAAGGGGTTATGCATGCCGGGCCGTGAACACGCCGAGAAACTGTGGGCAAACTTGATGGAATTGGGCGTGCGCCGACTGGTCGCGCTCGCCTTAATCGGGCTCGCTACAATCGCGACCGTCGGCGCGGGCGCTTATTATCTGAGCCGACCGGAGCAAACGGTCCTCTATACGGGCCTCGACGGGGACGATGTCACCAGGATCGGATCCGCGCTGCGCGATGCCGGTATCCAGTTCGACATCAGCGCCGATGGCGGTTCTGTCATGGTCAGCCACGCCCAGACCGCGAAGGCGCGCATGCTGCTTGCCGAAAAGGGCCTGCCGCGCGGCGCCAATTCCGGGTACGAGCTGTTCGATGAACTGGGATCGCTCGGTCTGACTTCCTTCATGCAGGAAGTCACCCGGGTGAGGGCATTGGAAGGGGAGCTGGCGCGCACGATCCAGCTGATGAAAGGAATTCGTGCCGCGCGCGTTCATATCGTGCTGCCGGAAAAGGGGTCCTTCCGAAGGGACCAGCAGCCACCCTCTGCCTCCGTGGTGATCCGCTCGGATGTACCGGATGATGTGCGCACCGCCGACGCCATCCGGCACCTGGTGGCAGCGGGTGTTCCCGGCATGGAAGCCAGCAAAGTCACCGTTCTGGATACGTCCGGCGGTATCCTGGCGGCCGGCAAGGACCCGACCAAGGCGTCGGCCGGACAACTGGCAAGCCTGGAGACAGCTGTCAGCAATCGTATTCAGGAAAACATCCGCAAGACCCTGACACCCTATCTGGGGCTGGAGAACTTCCAGGTCAGCGTCGCCGCTGAACTGAACACCGATCGAAAGACGATTGCCGAGACGATCTTCGACCCGGATTCCCGCATCGAGCGCTCCGTGCGCACCATCCGTGAGAACGAAAACGCCCAGAACTCCAGCGTGAGCGCGCCGACGACGGTGGAGCAGAACCTGCCGGAAGAAGATGTTTCTTCAGAGAATGGCGAACGATCGAGTGAAGAAAACGAACGCCGCGAGGAGACCGTCAATTACGAGATTTCGTCCAAACGTATCGAAACCTCGCAGGACGGCTACAAGGTCGACCGGTTGTCGATCGCGGTTCTGGTCGACAAGGCGCGACTTGCGCAGTCGCTCGGCGGCGAACCAACTCAGGCACAGATCCAGGAACAGCTGACGGAAATCGAAGCACTGGTTGCGTCTTCCGCTGGCGTTGAAAGCACGCGCGGTGATCACGTGAAGGTATCTGTGGTCGACTTCGTCGATGGCGGCAAGGCCCTGGAGCCGATCCCGCCGATCAGTGTCACGGAATACCTGTTGCGCCAGTCGGGCAACATCATCAATGCACTCGCCATTCTGACGGTTTCGATGCTGGTGATCTGGTTCGGCCTGCGGCCGGCAGTTGCCGCGCTGGTGCCGCAGGTGTCCCAGCCGCAAGTGGAAATGGCGGAACTGGGCATGTTGCCGGAAGGCGCCGAGGTTCAGGACGAGACCTACGACGGCGAACAGGCCTTCCTGGTGCCGCCGGATCATTCCGACATGCTTCAGGACCTGAACAGCAAGCGCAATCAGTCCGCATTGCGGAAGCTGGAATCCCTCCTGGAATTCAACGAAGAACAGTCCGCTGCGATCCTGCGCCAGTGGCTCTATGAATCGGAGCGAGTCTAATGTCGACATCCGTTGCCTCCCACATTCCCGTTCTTTCTGTTCCGAAATTCAGGACCTTCGGGGCCTATGACGCCGCGCTGGCCGACGTTCTGGAACCTTGTGACGAGCATCCGCCGGAACCGAGCCTGGAGGATCGGCTGCAGGCGGAGTTCGAGCGCGGCCTTGCCGAGGGCAGTGAACGCACGCGGGCTCACTATGAGGCGCTGCTGGAGCAGGAACGCGCCGATCATGCCCGCGCGCTCGAAGACGAGCGCACCCGGTTCGACATGCGCGAAGCCGCCAACATAGGTGCGGCCATCGAGGGCTTTGTCGATATTCTGGAGCAGCGCCTGTCCTATTCGGTCGCCAAACTGCTGCAGCCCTTCTTGGAGGAACGGATTGTCGACCAGCTGGTCACCGCCTTTGCAAGCAACCTGCGCCAGCTGACGGAAGACGATCAGGACAAGATCATCCGTCTGCGCGGACCGGAAACGCTGGTCTCACGGGTGGTGGACCAGTTGCCGACGCTGAAGGACCGCATCGACATCCAGCACCGTGATGAAGTTGAACTCGTCGCTCTCATCGACGAGACCACAATCGAAACCCGGCTGAGCCAATGGCTCGCCCAGGTCGAGATGATCGACGGGGAGGCTGCGTGATGCTGGACGGGGTTCCGAACGAGGTTGTCATTGTCCGGCGCAAGAACAGCTGGGAAGACGACCACCTGCCGCATGGCGTCTGGAAGATCGCCTATGCGGATTTCATGACTGCACTGATGGCCTTCTTTCTGGTGATGTGGCTGATCAACGTGACCGATGACAGCGTTCGCCGCGGCGTGGCCCAGTATTTCAATCCCGTCAAGCTTGCCTCGACCGCGCCCAATCGCAAGGGGCTGAACGATCCGCAGATCAACGGCGACACCAACGAAAACGGCACCAAACTGTTTACCGGCAAACTTGGAGGCTCCGAGGATCCTGTTGATCAGGACGACAATTTCGGATCCGGCCACGAAGCCGGACACAAGGCGGAAGCGGTTGAGGAAACGCCGGAGACAGGCGGGGTTCCGGTCTCCGGACAGTTCACACAGACACATGCGGAATCGATCCTGTTTTCCGATCCCTATGCGGTCCTGGACACACTGGCAGAGAAGATCCGCGTTGCCGAAACGCTGGAAGACAATCCCCAGGGCATCGGTACCGGCCTGCAAAAACATGAGGGTGCCCAGGGTGGCCAAGCCTACCGTGATCCCTTTGACCCGCTTTTCTGGCAGTTCCGCCCAGGTCGCGGTGTCGACGGTTCGGAGGCGGCCGCACTTGGAACGCCCGATCAGGGCCAGACCGCGAGCAACGTGGACCTTGAAGGAAACGCGGCCTTCGGTGCGCCTCTCGAGGAGGGCAATACGCTTGATGCCGGGGTCACGGACACGCAAGCAATGCCGCAAATTGTTGCCATTTCTGAAGACGAGGAACTGTTCTCAGGTGCGGGGGAAGGAACATCGGACCTGAGTCAATCCGGCACAAGTCAGCTCTCTGAAACCGGCTCCCGCATCGATTCCGTGGTGGCCCATGTGATGGGGCGCTCCGAACAGACCGTTGCAGATGGTCTTGAAGGCCCATCGACCGGGAGCGCCGACACGGCGACTGATCCGGAGACCGATCGGCTCGTGGCCCGGCTGTCCGAGGTCCTTGCTGAAACGGATGGCACATCACTTGAGAAAACCGCAGGACAGATCACGGTTAGCCGCGAAGCGGATGGAACCTTGATCAGCCTGACGGACGACCAGAATTTCGGCATGTTCGCGATCGGCTCGGCAGAACCGCGCCCGGAACTGGTCAAGTTGCTGGAGCGCATCGGCAAAGTGGTTGCGGAAACGCCCGGTCAGATCGTGATCAAGGGGCACACGGATGCTCGTCCGTTCCGCAGCAAAACCTATGACAACTGGCGCCTGTCGACAGCCCGGGCCCATATGGCGCGCTACATGCTCACACGGGGCGGGGTCGACCAGGCGCGGTTTGACCGTGTGGAAGGCTCGGCCGACCGTCATCTGAAAGTCCCGGACGACCCCTTTGCTGCCGGCAATCGCCGTATCGAGATCTACCTGCTGGAGGGAGGTAAGTGATGCGGTTGGGTCCCCAGATCAAATCGGCTCTCCTGGCTGCGGTCCTGGGTGTTGGTCTCTGCAATGCCTTGCTTTCAAGCGGCCTTGCGGCAGAGCCCGCGGTAACCGCCAAGAAAACCCAGCCCTTTGAAATGATCCGCTCCCTGCAGACACTTCAGGAACAGATCGCGCAAGGCAACAGCCATGCCATGAAGGCACAACGCACGCTCCTTGCAGACATGGATGACATGTTCCTCAAGGTGCCGGCGGATCTCTGGCAAGAGCCCCGCAACGCACGGGCCGCCGTGGTGCATCTGTTGAGCGGTGGTCATCCACGGGTCATGCGGCACCTGCTTGCACTCGAGCCGTTTCCGGCCATTGACCGACGGCTGATGGAGGCTTCGCTGGCTTATGTGGAAGGGCGGGAAGAGGACATGCTGGAGCTGCTTAAGGATATTGATCCGCTTGAGCTGCCGCCGAGCCTTGGCGGGCATGTGGCTCTGGTGAAAGCAGCACCTTACATCCGCTCTGAACCGGCCAAGGCCATGGAACTGTTGCAGGTGGCCAGCCTGCTGATGCCGGGCACGCTGGTCGAGGAAGCTGCGCTTCGTCGTGAAGTGTTCGTGGCCGGCATGATGGCCGATGTCGACCGGTTCCGTGTGCTCAGCATTCGGTATCTGCGCCGTTTCAGAAGTTCTGTCTATGCGGGGGATTTCCGGCGCCGCTTTGCGCTTGCGCTCGATACGCTCGGCTTTGTCAAGAGCGAAGACAAGTTTGCGCTGCTGGACCCCGTCCTGCACGAGTTTGATGCCGACAGCCGCCGCGGCCTCTATCTTCGGCTGGCCCGTTCAGCGCTCCTGGCTGGGCATCTGAAGGTTGCCCGCAAGGCGACCGGCGGAGCGCTCTCGCTTGCGGTGGCGGGCACCAAGGAACACGAGATTCTGAAAATCTATCTGGCGGCGACCCGCCTCGACCCGGAAATGATCACGGCCAACAGGGACCTGCTCTGGTCCGTCGACCTTCGGATCCTGTCCGACGAAGATCGTGCCGTTCTGGATGGCGTCTATGTGGTTCTCAATTCCGTCCGGCATTTTCCCGAACCACCCGAAAACGTGATTGGCGAGTTCAACGTTGCCAGCACCATGGCCGACCCGGCGCAGCGTGACTGGATCACGGCAGATATGGAACTGGCGGAAGTCCTTTTGAACCGAAGTGAGCAGACCTTGCGCAGCATGGGAGACAAAGATGAGCGTTAACACCCATGCCATGGTACCCGCTGCCCCGAAGTCCGGCGCAGGAGCAGATGGTTCGGGCGGCAGCGGACAGGCGTCGGCCAAGGAGGCTGCTGCTGCCTTCCAGTCCGTCCTGCACGGCATGAAACGCGGCGAGGCTCCGGTCGAAGGCGGTGGTGAGCAGTCCGGACGTCAGTCCGGGCAGGGGCAGAACCAGGCGAACGCCGAAACAGGCGACACGTCTGAGGCAAATGCAAACTCGGCTGAAAGCAACACAGGCCCGTCCACGTCTGTCACCTATTCCACTTCCAACCTGGTCAATGCCTTGCGCCAGGTGTCCAGCAACATGCATGCCAGGGATGCCGCTGGCGATGGCTCCGCTCTAGAGGAAAACCGGTCGGTACCGCAAACCCCTCTAAGCGGCGATGCGGCCCTTTATGCGGGGGCCGCGGTGTCGATGCCGGCAAACGCGGTGTTGGCGGCTCGAAATGCGGCCTCCGCGCAAGGTTCGGGGCAACCATCGGCGCAATTGCCAGCTCACTTGCAGGCAGCACTGCCGGGAGCTCAAGCACCAGGCCCTGAAGGAGTTGAGGGTGCCAGGACCGGAACGAGTTCTCTCTTTGCGCAATTCGGTGTTGAGCCCGAGACGGTCGGCGATCCGCTTCTGTCGGGAGCCGGTCGTCGGTCGCTCCTCCCGGAAGAGGCATCTGGGACGGTCAAGATCCTGCGCCAGGAAACGCATTTTGCCCCCAATATGCGCCTGTCTCCGGCGCAACAGGTTGGTGATCAGATTGCCACAGCCTTGAAAACCCTGTCCGCCGACGGGCAACAGGGGCAGGCCGGGGTTACCCACAGGGCCGAGGGGCCGGTGCTGAAAACGCTGGATATCCAGCTGACGCCACATGAGCTCGGCACCGTTAAAGTGTCTCTTCGAATGGTTGGTGATAGCGTTGAAGTAACGCTTCAAACCAGCAACCCGCAGACGGCGGATCTCCTGAAACAGGACCGGCAATTGCTGGACCAGATGTTGCGGGCAACCGGGTTCAAGGCCGACACGATCACGATCCAGGCCGCCGATGACAGAGGCGCCGTCCAGGCAGGTCCGACAGCTTCAAACACCGCTGGATCCGGCCAGAACGCTTCCGGCAACGGTGCGTTTTCAGAGGGCCAGGCACAGAATTCAGACCGTAACGCGTCCGGGCAGGACCAGGACAGACCTGGTCAGAACCAGCAGGAGCATGGCGGTCTGTCAGGTGAAACAGCGAGAGGAAACACACATGAGGAAGATACTGGCAACAGCCTGTCTGACGGCATCTATCTTTAGTGTCGGCTCGCAGTCAGCCATCGCGGAGGTCCAGAATGTCTGTGAACGCGAAATGGTTGCCGCAGCTCAGAAGTACCGGGTTCCGCTCGGCGTGCTATATGCGGTTGGCTTGACGGAAACAGGGCGGCGCAACTCGCTTTATCCCTACGCCTTGAACATCGAGGGCAAATCGGTGTTTCCGCCAAGCAGGACGGCGGCCGAAAAGGACGTTCTGGCAGCACGTCAGCATGGCAAGAAGCTGATCGACATCGGCTGCATGCAGATCAATCACCACTATCACGGCGACCAGTTCCGTTCGGTGCAGCATATGCTGGAACCGCGCGCGAATGTGCAATATGCGGCCAGGTTCCTGAAGGATCTGCGCAAGCGGCAAGGGTCCTGGACGATGGCTGTTGCGCGCTATCACGCTGGCCCGAATAACAATCCTGCGCAGAAACGCTATGTGTGTACCGTGATCCGCAACATGGTTGCCTCCGGTTTTGGTAACTGGACACAGAAATCCAAGCAATTCTGCGGCGCCTGACAGATCAGCATTGGTAAATTCGTTGCCAATGCTTTCTCTGTACCTGATTGATAAAATTTTACTCAATTAAGTATTTGAATGGAAAGAAAAAGCATTCTGCCTGAACAGCTTCGCACAAGTTAGGCCGGTTTGACTGTGACCAGTTGATTTGGACACAGGAGACCTGTCATGGGCCTTTTCGGAGTGATGCGCAGCGGCGTTTCGGGCATGAATGCGCAATCGAGCAAACTCGGCACCGTCGCCGAAAACATCATGAATTCGAGCACCACCGGCTACAAGCGTGCCCAGTCGGAGTTTTCTTCGCTGGTGGTTTCGCAAGGTGCCGGGTCGTTCAATTCCGGCGGCGTGGAAGCTCACACTCAGTACCAGGTGTCCAAGCAGGGCAATATCAGCTTCACGACGTCAAAGCTCGACCTGGCCGTCGACGGCAACGGCTTCTTTGTCGTTGGCAACGAGGCTGGCGAGAGTTTTCTGACGCGGGCCGGTCACTTTGTTCCGGACGGTGACGGGTATCTCCTGAACACGGCCGGGTATTACCTGCAAGGGTACCCGATTACCGGCAATACGGCGCCGACCACGGTTGCCAACGGGCTTGGTGGACTTGAGCGGATCAACATCACCCAGAACCAGCTGGAAGCAACGCCTACCAGCGAGGCCTTCCTGCGCGTGAATGTGAGTGAGGATGCCGCGATCGTGCCGGCTGCGGATCTGCCGTCTGCAAACGCTGCAACGTCCACCTATTCCCACAAGACGTCGATGATCGTCTACGACAATCTCGGCAATGAGGTGAAACTCGATGTCTACTATTCCAAGGTTTCCGAAACCGCGGCGGACTCAGACTGGGAAGTTGCCATCTACGACGCGGCGGATGCCGGGCCGGGCGGGGGCTTTCCCTACAGCTCCCCGGCACTGAACACCCAGACGCTCACCTTTGACGTGACCACCGGCAATCTGACCGGCGCCAGCCCGACCGACATCAACATCACGGTTCCCAATGGTGGAACCTTCGACATTGATCTCGACCAGTCGACCTATCTGAACGCCGATTTCACCGTGACCAATGTCGATGCCAACGGCAACGCGCCGAGCTCGGTGAAAAATGTTGAATTCGACGACGATGGAACGCTTTACGCCATTTACACCAATGGCGACCGGCGCGCGATCTACCAGATCCCGCTCGCCGACGTGCCGAGCCCGGACCGGCTGTCGCCGCTTTCAGGCAATGTCTACAGCCCGTCCTTTGATTCAGGCGATGTCCGCGTCGGTTTTGCGGGCGAGGGGGGGCTTGGAAAGATCAAGGTCGGCGGTCTTGAAGATTCCAATGTCGATCTCGGCAACGAACTGACCTCCATGATCGAATCCCAGCGCACCTACACGGCCAACTCGCAGGTGTTCAAGGCCGGTTCTGACCTGCTCGAACAGCTCGTCAACCTGGTCCGCTAACGGGCGCTACTGCCAACCGGAAAGTTTTCATCATGAGTTTGTCAGTCGCCCTTCAGGTCGCCCAGTCCGCTCTTGCGGCCCGGCAGACGGAATCCTCGGTAATCGCCCGCAATATTTCAGGCGCCCAGGATCCCGGCTATTCACGAAAATCCGTACTTCTCAGCCAGACCTACACCGACAGCGGTCAGACCGGCGGATTGAAGGTCGACGGTATCGGCCGGGTCACCGACAGTGCGCTCTATTCGTCGCTTCTGCAGTCGACTTCGGTCGGAACGTCGCAGGAAGCCGTGCTTGCCGGCCTGACGCGCATGTCCGAAACCACAGGCGACACGCAGAACAAGATGTCTGCGGCTGCAAGGCTCGGCGAGCTGAAACTGTCCCTGCAGTCCTATGCATCCGATCCCGGCAACGCCATCCAGGCGCAGGACGTGCTGCAATCGTCGAAAGACATGGTCAGCACCTTGCAGTCCGGCTCCGCACTGGTCCAGGAGGTCCGCGCCAATGCCGATGCGGACATGGCAACCTCGGTGCGGGAGATCAACACGCTGCTCACCCAGCTGGAGGATCTCAACTCCGTGATTGTCCGCGGGACCCAGGCCGGGGCCGATGTCACCGATGCCCTGGACAGCCGTGATCAGGTGTTGCTCAGTCTTTCAGAAGAGATCGGCATCACCACGCTCAACCGCAGCCACGGAGATGTCGTTGTCTATACCGACAGCGGCGTGACCCTGTTCGAGACAACGGCGCGGGAAGTGGCCTTCCAGCCGACCGTTGTCTATGACGCGACGACGGTGGGCAACACAGTCACGGTGGATGGGGTCCCGGTTGCCGGTCCCGGCGCAGTGATGGAAATCAAGTCCGGCCGGCTGCATGGTCTGGCCGAATTGCGCGATGATGTGGCCGTTACCTATCAAAGCCAGCTGGATGAAATCGCGCGTGGGCTGATCGAAGCCTTCGCGGAAAGTGACCAGAGTGGCGGCGGCGGGCCTGACCAGGCGGGTCTCTTCACCTGGTCCGGCGGTCCGGGCATCCCCGCGGCGGCGACGCTGTCACCGGGACTGGCCGCTGAAATTGCCGTCAACGCCAATGCGGACCCGGATCAGGGCGGCAGCCTTGACCGGTTGCGGGACGGGGGCATCTCCGACCCTCTGGATCCGAATTACAATTACAATCCGTCGGGCGCTGCCGGGTTTTCCGACCGCCTGCAGGAGCTTGTCTCCGCTTTTGATCAGGACACGGTCTTTGATGCCGGCGTTGAACTTGATCCGACAGATTCCTTGAGCGGCTTTGCGGCGTCGTCGGTCAGCTGGCTGGAAAGCGGCCGCAAGACCATGACCAGCAATGTCGAGGTTCAAAGCGTGATCCTTGGCCGGACTGCGGAAAATCTCAACAACAAGACGGGCGTCAATATCGACGAGGAAATGACCCTGCTCCTGGAGATCGAGCGGTCCTATTCGGCCGCAACCCGGCTGATCTCGGCCGTCGATGCAATGCTTGAAGACCTTCTGGCAGCAGCGAGGTAACGCGCCATGAAAACCACCTATATCTCAACAATTTCACTGTCCGATGCCTCGCGCCGGCAGATCCAGAGCCAGGCCAGTCTCGTGCAGAAACTGGGCGTGGAACTGTCTTCCGGCCGCAAATACGACGTGGGTCTCGATCTTGGCACGCGGACCGGTGAAGCTGTCTCGATCCGCGCGGAGTTTCACTTTCTGCACGGCATCATCGACACCAATGCGCTGGCGGCCTCGCGGCTCGATGTCAGCCAGGCGGCGATGAATGACATCCTGAGCGATGCTCAGGACTTCCTGTCGACGCTGGTCGCGTTGCGGGAGAACGATTCCAGTTCGGACATTGTGAAGGCCGATGCCATCGGCAACATGGAACTGCTGACCTCCCGGTTGAACACGCAGCTCAACGGCAACTTCATGTTCGCGGGTATCAACACCGACCAGGAACCGCTCGCCGACTACGCCGACCCGGCATCGCCGAACAAGATTGCGGCCGATGCGGCGTTCCTGGCCGAGTTCGGCATCACGCAGGCAAATCCTGCCGTTTCGGCGATCACGCCGGCGGCCATGGACACCTATCTGAACGGTGCCTTTGACGCCATGTTCCAGGACCCGGCCTGGGGCGCCACCTGGTCGACGGCGTCCGACAACGTGATGGTCAGCCGGATATCGGCCAGCGAAACCGTGACGAGTTCCGTCAGTGCCAATGAACAGGCTTTCCGCGACCTGGCGGCCGCCTACACGATGATGTCCGACCTCGGCAACGAGAACCTTGATCCCGGCACCTGGAAGACGGTTGTCGACAAGGCAATCGAGAAACTGGGAACCGGAATTGCCGGCGTCACCAGCGAGATGGGCAAGCTCGGCAATGTCCAGGAGCAGGTCAATCTCGCCAGCGAGCGCCTCAAGGTCCAGACCGACATCCTGAACAGCCGTGTCAACGATCTGGAAAATGTCAATCTGGAAGAGACCTCAGTCCGGCTGAACACCGCACTGACCCAGCTGGAAACCACATATGCGGTGACCGCCCGCATGCAGGGTCTCAGCATCCTCAACTACCTGTAACACCGGCCAAGTGCCTGACATGATTTATCAAACTCAAGCTTGAGAGGGCCCATGTACAATCTGTCCTATGCCGAGGTTATGGATGATCTCTGCTCTGATCAGCGGCTCAATGAACACGAGGCCATGTCGATCGTGATCGACAAGCTCAATGTCGCCAAGGAGCGCGGGGTCAAGTCGCCGGAAGCCGTCGACGCCCTGTTCTACACAAGGCGGCTTTGGAGCTACTTCCTGGAACACCTGGCGGACGACGCCAACGAGCTGCCCATCGAGACACGAGCCAACCTGATCTCGGTCGGTATCTGGGTGCTGAAAGAGGTCGAAGCCCTGCGCCAGTGGGAGCAGGAGGATTTCTCCGACATCATCCAGATCAACTCCATCATCCGCGACAGCCTGGACGGGTAAACTTATGAAAATCGGACTGAAAGCGGGCGAGCGCCTGTTCATCAACGGCGCGGTGATCCGGGCTGACAAGAAAACCAACATCGAACTCATGAATGATGCCGTCTTTCTGCTGGAAGCCCATGTGCTGCAGCCGGAGGATGCAACAACGCCGCTGCGTCAGCTTTATTTCATCCTGCAGACCATGATCATCGATCCGGTGTCGGCGCCCGCGGTCCAGGACATGTTCCATCTTGTGCTCGGGTCGGTGAAATCAGCCTTCTCGACGCGGGAAATTCTGGTGCGCCTCGACGAGGTTGATGAGCTGGCCAAGGCAGAGCGCTGGTTTGAAGCCATGAAGGTCGTCCGGGCGCTTTATCCGATCGAAGCGAACCTGATGATGTCGGAAAAAAGCCAGGCGGGCCGATCCAACCGGAACGGTCAGGGTGGCAACGGGGCGACGAGCGCGCCGAGGCCCGCACCGAGCCGATTTCACAACGGACCGCAACTGGCTGTCGTCTGAACAGTTCAAGGAGACCCCCAATGACAAGCGTTGAAGGTGTAACGGGAACGCAGGCCGCCGGATCGGCAGCTGCGGCGCAGCAGAAGCTGACCGTGGACTACGACATGTTTCTGCAGCTGATGATGGCGCAGATGCAGAACCAGGATCCCACCAATCCGATGGATGCCACGGAGCAGCTGTCTCAGCTCGCAAGCTTCAGTCAAGTCGAGCAGGGTATCCAGACCAATGCCAAGCTCGAAACCCTGCTGACCAACATGTCCTTCGGTCAGGTTGATGACCTGATCGGGCGTACGGTCACCGATCCGGGCGGGACCACCGGTGTTGTGGAACGTGTCGAAGTCTATTCGGATGGCACGGTGCTCGGTCTCGACAATGGTGAGGGCATTCTGCTTGGGCCAGGTGTAACCATTTCCTGAGGACTTGAGACCCGATGAATGAAGTTGATGCCCTGGACCTGGTCAGGTCCGCAATCTGGACGATCCTGGTCGGCTCTGCCCCCGCCATTGTGCCTGCCATGGTCGTGGGTATCGGCATTGCGCTGTTGCAGGCCTTGACCCAGGTCCAGGAAATCACCCTGACCTTCATTCCCAAGATCGTTGCCATTCTGGTAATGATCGTGGTCGCCGGTCCGTTTATCGGTGGCCAGATCTATACGCTGACGACATTGATTTACAGCCGGATCGAAACCGGGTTCTAGCGATTTTCCTGATGTAACCGGGGTCGCCGAAATCCTCGGTTTTACCCCGGGCGAGCCGAGGGCGCGCATTCCAGAGACATGGAATTTTGCAGCTGCCTTTTCGGAAAAACACCCTGACTTTGGCGAACAGTTTTGCGAGTGGGCCCCGGCTCTGCGCGGCGCTTGTCCGGGGTGACGCCCGTTGCTGCTGCTGCGCAGTCAAACAAACTTCTCCCTGATTATCCGCCTCACAAAAAGCCTCGCGCAAGCTTCGGGCGCGAGGTTGCCAGTCGATAGACATGCAACAGAGGAACGGCATGACAGACACCTCCCTTTCGCCGGTTGCCGAGGGCGCGCCGGACAGCCGCCGGGACGTTGCTTTTGCGCTCGGTATTGTTGTCATCCTGGCGGTGCTGTTCCTGCCGATCCCGACTTTCCTGATCGATATCGGCCTGGCCATGTCGATCGCCCTGTCGGTGCTCATCCTGATGGTGGCGCTCTGGATCCAGAAGCCTCTCGACTTCTCCTCCTTCCCGACAATCCTGTTGATCGCGACCATGTTGCGCCTGTCGCTCAACATCGCCACCACGCGGGTGATCCTGGCCAATGGTCACGAAGGGCTGAATGCGGCGGGATACGTCATCAACGGCTTTTCGCAATTCGTCATGAGTGGTGATTTTGTCATCGGCCTGATCGTCTTCGCGATCCTGGTGACCGTGAACTTCCTCGTCATCACCAAGGGCGCGACCCGTATCGCGGAAGTCGGCGCCCGGTTCACGCTTGATGCCATTCCGGGCAAGCAGATGGCGATTGACGCGGATCTTTCCGCCGGTCTGATCGACGAAAAGGAAGCGCAGCGGCGGCGCAAGGAACTGGAAGAGGAAAGCTCCTTTTTCGGTGCAATGGACGGTGCCTCCAAATTCGTGCGCGGCGATGCCATTGCCGGCCTGATCATCACAGCGGTGAATATTCTCGGCGGCATCATCATTGGTGTGACGCGCTATGACATGACCGTTGCCAGCGCATCGGACGTCTTCACCAAACTGTCTGTTGGCGATGGTCTCGTATCCCAGATCCCGGCACTGATTGTCTCTCTTGCAGCCGGTCTCCTGGTCTCCAAGGGCGGGACGCGCGGGTCAGCCGACAAGGCCGTTCTCGGCCAGTTGGGCGCTTATCCGCGCGCACTCTTTGTGGCCGCAATCCTGATGGGTGTCTTTGCGCTGATGCCGGGACTGCCGATGCTGCCTTTCCTCCTGCTGGCCGGCCTGATGGGGTTTATCGGCTACACCATCCCGCGGCGCATGGCGGCCCAGAAGAAGGTTGCAGAGGAAAAACAGCGTGAGGCGGAAGAGCAGGCCAAGCTGGAAGAAAAGGATTCCGTCAAGGAAACGCTGAAATCGGCCGAGGTCGAACTGGTTCTCGGCAAACAATTGTCGGCCGACCTGATGACCAGGACCGGTGAACTCTCCAGGCGTGTTGCCAAGATGCGCCGGAAATTCGCCGAGCAATATGGTTTTGTCGTGCCCGATATAAGGGTGACCGACAGTCTGACGCTTGACCCGAAGAGCTACCAGATCAAGATCCACGGCACGATCATCACCTCGCAGCAGCTGAAGGTCGGCGAACTGCTGGTGATCCCGAACAGCGATGCAACACTGCCGGTACCCGCAGACGAGACCCGCGAACCGGCGTTCGGCATGACCGCCTACTGGGTACCCCAGGCCTACAAGGATGAACTGAAGCGCCGCGGCCTGATGCCGGCGGAAAACATCACCGTGATCCTGACACACCTGAGCGAAGTGATCCGCAACAACCTGCCGCAACTCCTGTCCTACAAGGACATGCGCAAACTGTTCGACCGGCTGGACCCGGAATACCAGAAGCTGCTCGATGACATCTGCCCGGCGCACACTTCCTTTTCCGGTCTGCAGGCGGTTCTCAAGCTTCTGCTGGCCGAACGGGTGTCGATCCGCAATCTGAACCTGATCCTGGAGGCGATCGCCGAAATCGTGCCGCATGTACGCCGCTCCGAGCAGGTGGTGGAACATGTGCGCATGCGCATTGCCCAGCAGATCTGCGGCGATCTCGCCGAAGGCGGCCCGCTGCAGGTGCTCCGGCTCGGCAACCGCTGGGATCTCGCCTTCCACAATGCCTTGAAGCGCGATGCCAAGGGCGATGTTGTAGAATTCGATATCGAGCCTCAGCTGGTTGAGGATTTCGGCACGCAGATGTCCGATGCGGTCAAGAAACACATGAAGCAGGGCAGCCGCTTTGCCATCGTGGCCGCACCGGATGCAAGGCCTTATGTGCGCATGATCGTGGAGCGCATGTTCCCGACCTTGCCGGTTCTTTCGCATCTGGAGATTGCCCGCGGTGTCGATGTCTCCGCGCTTGGAACCGTGTCGTGATTTCGGGCGGGCTCTTCTTCAGCACCTTCAGTGCATCCGTGCTGCTGGCCGTTTTTCTGCTGTTCTGCCGAATTGGGGCCTGCCTGATGATCATTCCGGGGTTCGGCAGCAACCGGATCCCGGCACGCGTGCGCCTGTTCGTGGCCCTGTCGATATCACTGGCCCTGTCACCGCTGCTCGTTCCCGGTATCCAGGCATCGCTGCCCGACGAGCAGCTCGGGACGGTGGCCTGGTTCATCGGCGCGGAAATCCTGACCGGCGCCTTTATCGGTTTCCTCGGCCGGATCTTTCTGGCGGCCCTGGAGACACTGACCACGCTGGTCTCCATGGCAATCGGCCTGTCCAACATGCCGGGCATGCCGATTGACGGAACGGACACCTTGCCGCCGGTGGCAAGCCTGTTCACCGTGACGGCAACCGCGATGGTGTTTATCACCAACCAGCATTGGGAAATCCTGCGCGGCTTGGTGGCGTCTTATGAGGCTATACCGCCCGGCCAACCACTTGCCGCTGTCGCCAGTCTTGAGCAATTCGCCGAACAGCTGGGACGCACCTTCCTTCTGGCACTCAGGGTCTGCAGCCCATTCATCGTCTACACCGTGGTGGTCAATTTCGCGGTCGGCCTGATCAACAAGCTGACGCCGACCATCCCGGTCTACTTCATCTCCATGCCGTTTGTAATCGCGGGCGGTCTCTACTTTCTCTATCTCGTTGTCGCGGAAGCCGTCATGATCTTCCTCGACAGCTACTTCCAATGGCTCCAGTTCGGCTGACCCCAGCCGTGAAAGGTTCTCAGGTCGATGGCTCGCAACAGTCAGGAAATCGAACGCTTGTTCCGGATGCAGAAGCAGATTTTCCTGTTTTCCTCTTGGCTTCTGCAGAAGCTCGATGCCCAGGTCTACCAGTTGAGTGAAAAGGAACGGCGTATCCTGCTGGCGCTTTCCAGCGGCGACCTGGCGCAACATGACCGCTTCATTGCCAATGCGGCCGAGCGTCTGCGGCGGATTATCGAAGAAATGTCGCGTCTCTCGGAGGCAAGGGACAAGGTCAATTCCGAATATGACCGCCAGCGCCTGATGTTGAAACTGATGTCCGAACGTCTTGCCAGGATGCGCGGCGAAGAACAGCGTGCGGAAGAGGAACGGGATCTGCTTGAGCTGCTGGAGCGGCGTTACGGTTAGCCAGGGTCAGGCCCCCTTCACTTGCGTGACATGGTGGGATGAAATTGTTCGGAAACGAGGCGCCAAACTGCAGGAAACCTTCCTGTTTTCAGAGGTTTGCAACGACAGTGCAGGGCCTATTTACCCCATCTTGGAGGGACGCAAGACGGCTTTGATCTTCTGCGTCAAACCTTTCAACCGGGCCAGGAAATTCCATTTGCCCGCCCAATCACCACACAAGCTCCAAGCAAGCTCAACGGGCTAGACATGATCCTGCAAACGAGGCCCGGCAGAGCCCATTGCTTGCCTTGCCTGTCACCCGCCGGGTCTTGTTTGCAACTGATCTTCACTAGGAGCCAACCATGGCGATCTCACCTCCCTCAGACCTGATCCTGGATGTCGCCAAAGCCGCCGATCCGGTGGAGCTCAGGCAAGCGACCAGCCGATTGCGCAGCATTGCCACAGGCGGATCGGGCGCAGGGTTCGCTCTGGCATTCCAGGATGCTTCGACCCGTGCCTTTGAGGTTGGAAGCAGCTTCCGTTCTAATGGGGCGGTCGCGGCCACGGCTGCACAATCGCCGGGCGAAGATTTTGAAGCGATGATCCTCACCCAGTTTGTAGAGACGATGCTGCCGGATGACGCTGAGCAGGTCTTCGGCAAGGGATCTTCCGGAGAGATCTGGAAGTCGATGCTCGCAGAGCAGGTCGCGACCCAGTTGGCAGCAAGCGGCGGCGTCGGGATCGCCGACATGATCAATGACAGCCTGAGCCAGGCGACAGCTGACAAGGGAGATACGGCATAATGGATTCAAGCCCGGAAACCGCTCAGATTGACACCACTGGACCGGAACCTGCCGCCTCCGGCGTCGTCGTTCAGGCGCACCGGCCGGATCCGGCGCGCTCCACACCGCTGACGGTGGCCGTCAAACGCGCGATCGAGGCGGTGCGGGACGAAACAAGAGCGCTTCGGGCTGACCCGACCACCGATCTCAAGACCTACGAATACGGCAAGAGCCAGGCGTTGCTGGATCTGATGCGCGCCCGTTCGCTGGTGCCGCCGGCCGCCTATTCGGACGAACTCAAGGCCGAGCTTGCCGATTTCAAACAGGTCCTGGAAGAAAATATCGGCCTTCTGGAGCTGCACATGAATGCAGTTTCCGAAGTGGTGCAGCTGATGTCGCGGACGATGATCGATTTTGACAGCGACGGCACCTATCAGGCCCCGTTTCCGGAGCGTGCCCGATGATCAAGATTCTGGCGGCCGGCTTGTGGATGTCTGCGACCATGCTGATCTCCGGGTACGGCACGACGCAGTACCTGGCGGCCCAGAAACGGGTGGGGGAGGAGGAGCCGGCCTTTGTCGGGCTCGACTACGAGACCGTGAAACCGGTCAATGTTCCAATCCTGTCCGATGGTATCCTGCAGGGCTATGTGGTCATCAAAATGGTGTTCACGGCCGATGGAGACACGCTACGCCGGCTGCCGGTACCGCCGCATCCCTTCCTGGTCGACGAAGCCTTCAGGGTGCTCTATTCCGATGAAACCCTGGATTTCCGTGGCCTGGAGCGCTACGATCTCGAGGCTCTCACGGTCCACCTCAAGGAAACCACCAACGGCAGACTCGGCCGCAAGGTCGTGCATGATGTCCTGGTGGAAGAGTTCAACTATTTCGACAAGGAGGACGTGATCACGCATTGAAAGTGATCTGCGTTCCTGGTCTTTCGTTTTTGTCCTGCAGCCTCTCAGGCAATTGGCGCCCGGTTTCGACTGGGCGTCTTTTTTGTGCTTCAGGAAGATTGTCCAACAAACATCCGCTCATCACGGCTGTGTGACAGTGATGTATGCATAAATGTCTGAATAAGGTTGATTGTTCCCTTGCGGTACTCGGGCGGGAGCACTAGGAAGCGCGTTCCCGTTTCCGCCAGGCAGTTTTCAGTCCATGTCAGATATTGAGAGCCGAACAAGAACCGTTGTCGCCCAGACACTTAACCTCTCAAACTGGATCGTGACACCCGATGCAACTCTTGAAAAACTCGGCGCAGACAGTTTCGATGCCATCGGGCTGGTCATGGCCGTGGAGCGCGAGTTCGGCTGTTCTTTGCCGGATGACGTCTTCAGCGCCCTGGATGACAAAAAGGCCAAAATGACCTTGCAGGATCTTGCCGGTCAGATTGAAGAAGCGCTCAAGCGTTGAAGGCAGGAACAGGTGCACAGGACGGTCTGCCGTCCATGTCAGGCTTGTTCATGGTCGCCTGTTTCGAAAATCGTGTCGATGGCCTGGAACATGGTCTTGTAGACCCCGATCTCGTCCCTGGCGAAATCCCCGTGCGGCACCGCCTTCTTGGCTTCCCGCATCAGGTCTTGGCGGATCGCGTCAAGATCGACACCCGTTTCTTCGGCGTGATTTGAAAGCTCCAGATGCAGCCGCTTGGCGATGCCTGCATAGGCGATGATGGCCGTCACCGCATGTGCGGGATCGTCCGGAATGGGGATCTTTTTCATGTGCGTCTTTCCTGGTTGCAGACTGGCAGCATTCTTCCCGAGTGTAGCCCCATTGCAATTTTGACTGCGTTCTATCGAGAAGCCGGTATGTGGTAATTCAAGAGTGAACTTGCCATTTGATTGTTTTGGTCTGCTGCAAAAGCAAGACAAAAGCGGATGCTTGCCAAATTTCTAGCCCGTTCGGTCCTGGCCAAGTCGCTGTTATTCAAACGTGACTGCACAAAAGGTGTTGTAGAGATCTCTATTGATTTGGCCAGATTGGTGAGTTTCTGTCATCTGTGATTTGGGTAGTCTGATCAAAATGAAAAGAGAAAATCAAAAAAACAGACAATTTTGGTTGAAGGCAATTTATTTGATGCGCGTCGATCATGTTGTTGCTATGAAAAAATTGATTTTCCCCGGCGGTATACTGACGTAACGTTAGTAATTGCGTTTTTTTTGGCTGGAAATTCATTACGCTCCAACCCGTGTATGCTTTTATGGATAGGGAAAATGTCAAGACGCATAATTGGATTGATCGCTTTGACGGTTATTTTTTGAGCGGGGTGGGACTCAGCCCATCGCTGGCCCGCACGGACATTTTTGACTTTTGCGATACGCCTCAAGATTACAAACGAATTCAGAAATACTATCGAGAGTATAAAGATCCTTCGGATCAAATGATTGACTACATGAGCAAGAGATTGCCAAGAGGAAAGTCAGCTCTCAACCTTACGAAACAGGAATTCAAGGCCCTGTCCAAGGGCTTCAAGCCTGTCCCGTTAAATCCACCAAAGGCCGCCTGCCAGAAAATTCCGGGCAACACCCTTGTCGCTGACAAGTCGGGAATGTTTTCGGGTTTTGCCTGTGTCCGGCCGCCGTCCTGGAAAACGTGCAAGTGGATCGCCTACAAGGCCTTGAAAGCACGCTGGCATCCAGGGAGCCAGAAAGGCATTTGGTTGCGCGACTGAGGCGAATTCTGCCTAACGCAACCGCGCATCCTTGAGGGCATCCAGCAACATCTCGGTTTCCTTCGCCTTGCTGCCGCCGGCATCGGGCACTTCGACATAAGAGACGTTCACGGCGTTGTCCGGCCAGGCCAGCACAACGGTGAAATAGATCCAGACGCCCTTGTTGAAGAACTCGAGATCCAGCGAAACCCTTGGGGTCTGGTCCCACTCGACCTCGGCCTGGGCGGCCATGGAATACCGTAACGAGCCCTCCTTGAAGAAGAGCTCGGCAGACGTCTTGATCAGTTCTTCGATGTTGCCGTGCTGATCGGTGCGGATATAGGCAATCAGGTCGATCGCATCGACCAGTTTCAGGTCTTCGATGAACTCGGTGAGGGCGGCGGCAATGGCTTCCTGGCGCTGGCGGTCGCTTTCCAACGGGGACGGCTTGTCGCCGTCGCCTTCCGGCATATCGTGCATTCCCCGGGCCTCCAAATACATTAAATTATACAGCAGTTTTGGCCTGGCGTGAGTACACGTAGCAAATGATTTCCGCAACTGCCCTGTAGAATTCCGGCGGGATCATCCTTTCCACTTCGGTGGCCGCGTAAAGGGATCGGGCCAGCTGGCGGTCCTCGATCACGGGGATTTCGTTGGCTTCCGCGATCTCGCGGATCTTGAGCGCGATCAGGTCCTGTCCCTTGGCTACAACAATCGGCGCGGGGTTTTGATCCCCGTCATAACGCAGTGCAACTGCAAAATGTGTCGGATTGGCGACGACGAGGGTGGCCTGGGGCACGGCTGCGATCATGCGATTGCGGGCACGGTCCCTGGCAAGCGATCTCTGGCGCGCCTTGACGATCGGGTCACCCTCCATCTGCTTGTGCTCGTCCTTGATCTCCTGCTTGCTCATGCGCAGGTTCTTGCGCCAATGGGCGCGGGACCACAGGATGTCGACGGTGACCAGCAGGATGGTGACGATGCAGACGCCGGCGATCAGCTTCATGGAGATCTGAAGGATCGCTTCGGGCAGGGCGCTTGGGTCGGTGAACATGGCGTTGATCAGATCCGCTTCATTTGTCCGGAACTGGCCATAAACAATGGCGCTGACCGTGGAGAACTTGAAGACAGCCTTGAGGAACTCCACGAGACCCTGGGCGCCAAAGATCCGGTTCCAGCCCTTGGCGAGCGAGAGCTTTGAAAAGTCCGGCTTGATCCGGTGAAAGACGATGCGGGGTGCATTTTGCAGAAAGGCCGAGGCGAGCCCCGCCACGGCCAGCAGCGAGACGATCGGCGCCAGGAAGATGAGCACCTCGACGGAGACCGCGTGGCTGAGCAGCAAGGCGTCTGCACTGTTTCCAAGATCCACTCCTCCCGAAATGTCCAGAAGATGGGTCAGCCGTTCCAAAAGCCGCTGCGCAGCCGAGGTAAGAACAAAGCTGCCGATCAGAAGCGTTGCGATGAACGTTGCCAGAACCGGGGCTTCCCGGGAGACCGGTGTGTTGCCCTTCTCAATGGCATCGTTGATCTTCTTCTCGGTTGGTTCTTCTGTCTTGAGATCCTTGTCTTCTTCCGACATCAGGCCTCCTGCCTAGGCGGATGCGAGAACACGCGACCCGGCCGATAACAGATCAGGCAAAGAACGCCCCTTCGTCCTGTTTCGGATTGAGTTCGATTTCGCCGCGCCCGGCCATTTCCAGTGCCAGGTTGGTAATGGCACTGCGCGCATCGAGCACGTCGCGCTGTGCCGCAGGTTCGGCGGCTGCCAGCTCGTGTTCGGCGATGCGCCGGGCACGGGAGGTCAACGACGACAGGATCACCTCTCTGAACTGCCCGTCCGTCCCTTTGAGCGCCATGACAATGCGATCCGTCGGGATCTGGTCGAAGATGGCCATGCGGGTACGGGCATTGAGGTTGATGATATCGTCGAAGGTGAAGAGCAGGCCCTTCAGCAGTTCCGCGGTCTTCGGCCGGACCTCGTTCAGGTTGTCGAGTGCGTCTTCCATATGCTCCCGGTCCATCTTGTTGAGGATGTCTGCCATGCGGGCATGGCTGTCGGCCTCCAGGGTTCCGGACAGATTGAGCATGAAATCCTCATGCATGGTCTTTTCAACGTCCCGCATGATTTCCGGTACCACCGCCTTGATGGACAACATGCGGCGAACAAGTGAGTTGCGCGTCTCGACATTGATCTGGCCGAGCACCTTTGCCGCTGCACTCGGTTTGATCTTGGTCAGGATCAGGGCAGCGGTCTGCGGATGCTCCTTCAGGAGATAGTTGGCAAAGACAGTCTCCGACACGGTGGTCAGCCGGTCCCAGATCGAACGGTTGGAGTTGCCAAGCACGTCCGACATGATGTCGGCCAGCTGGTCGTCCGGCAGCACGCCCTCCAGCATTTTCTCCACCTCGTTGGCGGATCCGTAGAGTGTGGTGCCGGTGGAGAACTGTTCGATGAATTCTTCTGCAAGCCAGTCGAGTTCCGTGGAGGCCACCGTGCCGAGCTGCGCGGCCGTCACGGTGATCATGCGGATTTCTTCCTGATCGAAATGCCGGAGCAGCTTTTGCGAACTTGTCTTGCCCAATGACAGCAGCAGGGCGGCCACTCTCTGGACACCGTTCAGGCGTCTGGCTGGTGGTGCCGGTGGTTTGGCCAGGGCATTGGCGGTCGCTGCGGCAGCGTTGGCGGTGCTCGTCATACTCTTCTTACCTTATGGAGACTGCCCGGGAGGAGGCTTGCGATCGGTTTCAGACCTCGAGCGCGCCGTTCTGCGTATTGATGATTTCCGTAAGCGAAACGCCAAAACGGGAATTGTCGTCTTCTACAACGACCACTTCGCCACGGGCGATCACCCGGCCGTTGACAACGATGTCGATCGGTTCGCCGACCCGGTGATTGAGCGGAATGACAGCGCCGCGACCGAGTTTCAGGAGATTGGAAACGAGCATGGTCGCCGAACCCAGAACCACCTGGATATTGACCGGGATGCCGAGGATGGTGTCCAGATTGCGGTCGTCGCCGATGGTCTCGGCCTGGTCTTTTTCCGGCATTTCCACCTTGGCGAAATTGGTGGCATCGGCGGGCTTGGCCTTGGTGCCGGCGTCAGCGTCAATGTGATCAATGATGGTGTCGGACATTACATCTTATCCTTCTGGGTCATGGAGACGGTGCGGAACGGGCTGTGCAGCGAGTTTTCGATGCGATGCACCCGGGTCGGGGTCTGCTCGACGGCCTGCCCACGATGAATAGTTGTCTGTTGCCGGACCGACGTGCGGGGAGGGGCGGTCCGGTTGGCAGCGGGATCTTCGGCAGCGTCCTCGACGAAAAGGTCCAGGTCGTCGCGGGACGGCTGATAGCGCTTCGGATCGTTCATCACGGCCGTTGCTCTGGAAAGCTCTTTCAGCTCCGCTCTCAGGACGGATTGCTGACGTTTTGCTTCCCGGGTCAGCCCGTCGATTTCCGCGATCAGTTCCCGGGCGTCGTCCATCCGGCTGCCAAGGGCATTGAGCAATTGCGCGCTTTTGACATTGATTTCCTGGATCGAGACCTCGATGCCATCGAGTGCCAGGGCCGTCTGGTCGAAGATGCGCTGGTAGTCTTCATGGTAGCTGCCGAGCTGGCGCAGCTCCCGGTGCATGGTCAGCATCCGGACCGTGGTCGCGACAAGCGCAACCAGCAGGATGCCATCAACGATTACGGAGATCATCGAACAGATCCTTTTCTTCCTCGTGGATGAGTTCCTCGATCTGCAGCGTGTAGGACCCGTTCAGCTGACCAAGCTGGCAAGTGAAGACGGGCTGTTCGTTACAGGCGAGGGTGACCGGGGAGCGCGCAGTCGCCTGGAGTTCGATGACCTGACCAACCTGAAGGCTGGTGAGATCGCCCAGCGACATTTCGCGTTCTTCCAGAATGGCTTCCAGCTTGACTTCGGTCCGCTGGATCTCGTTGTGGAAGTGTTGGGTCCACTGCTTGTCGCGGCTGGACATCTCGCCGGAGAGAACCTGGGAAAGACGCTGACGCAGCGGGTTGAGGGTCGAGTGCGGCATCACCACGAAGACCTCGCCGCCACGGCCGATGGCCTGTTGCAGCAGGCGGGCGACCACAGCCGGATTGTTGCGCCGACCGACGACGGCAAAATCCATGCGGCTTTCGATGCGTTCGATCTTCAGGGTCGTCTCCGCGATCGGCGCAAAGCTTTCCGCCAGCGCCTTTGCTGCGACCTCGAACATGGTGCGGGCGATGCGGGTTTCGATGTTGGAGAAGGAGCGCTCGTCATCGATCGGCGGTTCGGTGCCGTCCGCGCCGAAAAGCACATCCACCAGCGTGAAGATGAAGTCGCGGTCGAAGCCGACGAGCACGCGCGCATCCCATTCGGGCGAATAGAGAACGGCGACAAGAGCGTTGGATTCGAATTCGTCGAGCACGTCACCAATGCGGTTGTTTTCCACGTAGCTCACCGAGATGTAGGACGGTGAGGGCGATTTCTGGCGCATGGCGTCGGCCATCAGCCGGGCCATCCGGTCGAACACCACCGGAAGCATCGGCAGGCGGTCGACGGAGATGCCGGCGGCATCCAGAAGACGATCTGCGATCATCGCCCGTTCGGAACTGGAGGAGCCGGCGCTTGCGGTCGCTGCTTCGATCATGGCTTAGGCTGCTCCCTGCAGGTCCTGGACATTGTCTGCGCTGGCAGCCGCGCCGGCGCTCATGGTCTCGTTTTCAACTTCGTCGATGGTCGGCCGATCGATGTCGGAAATGGTCTTGCGGCCATGTTCCAGCGCGATCTGGGGATCCGCCCCGTTCATGAAGGCCAGGAGGGTCTGCTTGACCACGATATAGGGGCGCAGCCGGCTTTCCCGGACCGTCCGGATTTTCGCGGCCAGGGGCCCGAACAGCGAATAGGAGAAGAAAATGCCGACAAAGGTGCCCACAAGCGCTGCGCCTATCAGGCTGCCCAGAAGCTGCGGCGACTGGTCGATCGCGCCCATGGCCTTGATGACGCCAAGCACGGCGGCGATGATGCCGATGGCAGGCAGGGCATCGGCAATGCTCGAGACCGCATGGAAGGGCTTCATCTGGTCGCGGTGGATGGTGTGCAGTTCCTCGTCGACGAGTGCCTCGATTTCGTGTGCCCGGGCATTGCCGACAATGATCAGCCGGAAATAGTCACAGATGAACGTGGTCAGGCTGGCATTGCGCAGGACCGACGGATATTTCTGGAAAATCGGCGAGGTGTTCGGATCCTCGATATGCGGTTCGACCTGGTTGCGGCCCTTGGCGCGCAATTCACGCATCAGCCCATAAAGAAGCGCGAGCACATCCAGATGTTCGCGCTTGTTCGGGACCGCGTTGCGCAGGGCATCCGAGACGGCAACCAGCGTGCCCTTGATCACCTTCATCGGGTTGGCGACAACAAAGGCGCCGATCGCGACGCCCAGGATGATGAGAAGTTCCCACGGCTGCCACAGCACGGAGACCTTGCCGCCGAGGGCGGCGAAGCCGCCGATGAGAGATGCACCCGCAATAAACAGGCCGATTAAAATAGTCACCTAACAGCTCCCGACTGGTGTGGATGTCAACTCGGATCGGGACGACGCTAGAAGCTGAGACTTGTCTGAAGCTGACCGATTGGAACGTCATTCCACGACTGGGCCGGGTCAGCCTGGCGTAAGCTTTGACGGGGAAGGTTTCCGTGAATGATGGCCCGCATCCGGGCGCAACGGGAACCAAGACGATGATCAACACCCTGACACAGGTTCAGCTGGTCAGAACCAACATGGAGCGCTCGCTGAAGACAGTGGCGGCGGATCCGACGGTCGAGCGCCAGAGCGAGTATTATCTGGAGAACATCCGGAACATCAAAACCATCGACGAGTTTCTGGCCGACGACCGGATCTTCAGCTACGCGATGACGGCAATGGGTCTGGAAGACATGACCTATGCCAAGGCCTTCATTCGCAAGGTGCTGGAAGAGGGAACGGACGAGCGGACGGCCTTTGCCAATCAACTGGCGGACCAGAAATACAAGACCTTCGCCGAGACCTTCAATTTCAAGCGCTACGGCGAAACGACCACCTCGTTTTCCCGAACCCAGGAAGGAATTGTCGAGAAGTTTCATCGGCAGACACTGGAAGTGCGCGAAGGCGAACAGAACCAGGGCGTTCGCCTGGCACTCTATTTCGAACGCCGCGCCCCGGACATCACCAATGCCTATGACGTTCTGGCCGATCGGGCTCTGTCGGAAGCGGTCTATACGTCGCTGGGATTGCCGCAGGAATTTGGCTTGTCCGACATCGACAAGCAGGCTGCTTACCTGGAAGAACATCTGGAGTTCGACAAGTTCGGCGATCCGGACTACCTGTCGAAATTCCTCAACCGATTTTCCGCTCTTTATGACCTCGCCAACGGACCGGCAGGTGCATCCTCGCCGACGCTCACGCTTTACGGCAATGGCAGCGGTGTCGTGCAGATGGGCGAGGGGCTTCTTGCCAGCATTCAGAATTTGCGTCTTGGAGGATCCTGATCCATGCAGTCTGCACTTTACGTCGCCCTTTCGGCGCAGGTCGCCCTGTCCAACCGGCTCGAAACGGTTGCCCGGAACGTCGCCAACATGAACACGGCCGGATACCGCGCGGACGAAGTGAAATTCGCCGAACTGATTTCCAAGGCCGGACAGGACCAAGTGAGTTTCGCAACAGGCGGGGAGATCTATATTTCCCGGCAGTCGGGCAGCGTCAACAAGACTGACAACCCGCTGGACCTGGCCGTTGAAGGCGAGGCCTGGTTTGCAATCCGCAGCCCGAACGGCGCACTTAGCTACACACGTGACGGACGGCTCCAGATAGCCGACGACGGCACGCTCAGAACCCTGACCGGTCAGCAGATCCTGGGGACGGGCGGGCAGCCGATTTCGCTCGACCCGGAAGGCGGGCCGCCCCTCATCACCCAGTCCGGTGAAGTCAGCCAGAGCGATGTCGGAGTGATCGGTCAAATCGGACTGTTCCTGATCCCGAACGACGCGACACTGACCAGAACCGAAAACTCAGCTGTCATTCCGGATCAACCGGTCATACCCGTTCAGACCTATGATCTTCATGGCATCCGGCAGGGCTATGTCGAAGGTGCGAATATCAACCCCGTTCGGGAAATGACCAAGATGATCATGATCTCGCGCGCCTTTGAAAGCGCGACCAAGATGATCGACACAAGCAATGAGAGCCAGGAAAAGGCCATTCGCGAACTGGGGGCAACCTCATGACCGCCGTCGACCTGACCGTACCGGTCGGCCAGCCGCTGGATCTCGCAGCGTTCGCAGCCCGGAAGGAAAGTCCTGTTGCCGTCAAAACGCCGATAGCCGCGCCATCGGGTTTCAGTTTTGGCGACTTCATCGACGTCATCAATCCGCTGCAGCATATTCCGGGCATTGCCGAACTCTACCGGTCCGTGACAAACGACCAGATCTCCACTGAAGCCCGCAAGACCGGCAATGCGCTTTATGGATTTGCGCTTGGCGGGCCGGTCGGCCTCGGGGCGATGCTGGCCTATAACGCGCTTGGCGACCGTCTTGAAGGCGGAGAAGCCGCGCCCGTCGCGGAGCCACAGCTCGTAGCGGAAACACGTTCCCCGGCTGGCGAGGTCCAGGAGTTGCCAGACGTTCCAGTGCCGCCACGCAAACCGGGCCCGGAGGAGGTTCCAGCGAGCCCGCCCGGTGGTCAAAGCGTCTTGTTGGTGGAAACAACCACCAAAACTGGTGAGGTTCCAATGGTGGGGGCTGGTCTTGGTGCTTTGTTCGAGACAGGCTCTGCTGACCGCACCTTGAAGCAAAACGATGTCAGAATCGACGGGGCGGCGTCCGCAACGGCTGCGTCTTCTGTGGCCTATGTTGAAAGGACGGACCCCGATGCGGCAGAGGCCCCTGTGGTGCCGACCGACGCCGGTCTTGGCCAACTTGCCACGCATCAATCCAATCGTCTGCCGCTCGACGTCTTGAAAGCCCTGCAGGAACGCCATGCCCAACGCTCCGCATCTGAACGCTCTTGATCAGGTCTCCGCGTCGCTGGCCGCGCTCGAGACAGAAGTCGGACCGGTCAAACTGAGCGGCCGGGTGACCCAGGTGTCGTCTGAATCGATCCGGGTCTCCGGTCTGTCACGCGTCGTCTGCCTGGGAGACCTCGTTGAATTCGAGGGCCGGTCTGCAAAGCGTCAGGGTGAAATCATCCGGCTCGATCAGACTGATGTCGTGGTCAAACCCCTCGAAAAGGTTACCGATATCGGTATTGGCAGCGGTGCCTCGGTGATGGGCGGCCTCGCCATTCATCCCGATATGAGCTGGTGTGGGCGCATTATCAACGCGCTTGGCGAACCGATCGACGGTGTCGGAGCGCTCAGTCATGGTGTTGAGGCTTTTCTGCTGGACAGAGCACCGCCTCCCGCCATGAGCCGAAACAAGATTTCGGAAGCCGCGCGCACCGGCGTACGTGTGATTGATCTGTTCACACCGCTGTGTGTCGGTCAGCGTGTCGGCATCTTCGCTGGCTCTGGTGTTGGTAAGTCGACATTGCTTGGCATGCTGGCCGGCTTTGGTGAGTTTGACACGGTCGTGGTTGGCCTCGTTGGCGAACGCGGCCGGGAAGTGCGCGAGTTTATCGACGATATCCTCGGGGAAACGCTCAGCAACTCTGTTGTCGTTGCCTCAACCGGCGACGAAAGCGCCATGCAGCGACGGCTTGCGCCAAAAACGGCGATGAGCGTTGCAGAGTACTTTAGAAGCCAGGGACACAAGGTCCTGCTCATTCTGGATTCAGCGACACGATTTGCCCATGCCGCGCGGGATGTTGCGCTGGCAGCTGGCGAACCACCCGTCGCCCGAGGGTATCCGCCCAGTGTTTTTGCTGATCTTGCGCGCCTGATCGAGCGGGCCGGTCCCGGGGCCAATGGCGAGGGCTCGATTACGGGGATATTTTCCGTGCTGGTCGACGGCGATGATCACAACGACCCCGTGTCCGATGCAATCCGTGGTTTACTGGATGGGCACATCGTGCTTGATCGTCAGGTTGCTGATGCCGGACGATATCCACCCGTCAACGTGCTTCGATCTGCTTCACGCCTGGCCGACCGGGCCTGGACGCCGGAGCAACAGGAACTGATCCATCGGATCAAGGGACTGATTTCACAGTTCGAAGACACAAAGGATCTACGGTTGATGGGCGGGTTCCAGACAACCGGCGACGAGCAACTGGAAAAGGCCTGTCGGCTGGTCCCGAGAATTTATGAGGCCATGCGGCAAAGAGCGGATCAGGTTGCACCAACGGATCCTTTTACGGACCTTGCACAGGCTTTGGCCGCGGAGGACTGAAGGATCTGTTCACAACAGTATTAAATGTAAAATGCCGCTTTCTAAAGCGGCTATTTGCGTATATATATGGCAAATATTCTTCATAAAGTCGCAGAAAACGGCGATATATCGGTTTTTATTAAATTTTTCTCTCAAGTTATTCGTAATGTCTCGGAGTTTTTATTCACATTTCTATGTGGATATAAGAATTGCCGCTACCTTAAATCTTGAAATAGTATCTAAAACAGGTGAGCAGCGTTGACCTAGTGCCCCGTCAATTCTACGGATTTGATATTGGAAAAATCCAAGGGGCTGACATGTTCATCATAGTTGATACACGAGAGATAGTAACCGCAGGTTATGCCTCGGCATTCGAGCGGGAAGGCTATGCCTCCCTGGAATTACAACCTCAGGAATTGCTCGACTGGCTGGAAATCACCTGCGCGCAGGATCTGAGTTCGGTTGATGCGATCCTGCTTGGAGAATGTGCTGAGCGCTGCGGCTATGTCGCGCCGATCCGGTCCCGATGCCCGGAGGCGCAGATCGTTGCGCTGGAAGACACGGCAAGCCTGGACAGCACGCTTGAGTTGTTCTCGGCCGGAATGGACGATGTCCTGAAAAAACCGGTTCATGTCCGTGAAATCATCGCCCGTGTGGGCGCGTTTCGCCGCCGGATCACCTCCCGCAACAACTCCGCCGGCACCGGCGCAATCGAAGTCTTCTTCGATGGGCGAGATCCCATGGTTGGTGGCGATGTCATGGAGCTGCCTCGCCGGGAGCGCAGGATCCTGGAGTATCTTGTCAAGAACAAGGGGCGCCGGGTCACAAAGACACAGATCTTCAACGCGGTTTACGGCGTCATGAATGACGGCGTTGATGAATGTGTGGTGGAAAGCCACATTTCGAAACTGCGGAAAAAGCTGCGCAAGAAGCTAGGCTTTGATGCGATCGAATCCACGCGTTACATCGGCTACATGTTGAAGGACAACAACGCCTGCAAGCAGAAAGTCGGTGACAGCCGTCGGCCGGTTCAGGCCTCTCAGGCAGCCGCCAAGGCACTGGAGGCCGCCTCCGATTTGCGCAATTCCGGCAAACCCTTCCTGTCTGTCGTGAACGGCTAGATATATGAAGGGCCTGTGTTAAGACCTGTCGACAACACAGGTTGGTTGGAACCTGGACGGAGCGGTTTGGCATGAGACCTCGCCAAACAAATTTGCATGACGCAATGCCGCTTGAAAAATCTGATTTTCCTTCACTTTGTCCGGCCAGATCTCGTTTCATGTGGCCGGAACAATGCCTGTTTCTATTTACAATTGATTTTTATGGAAAATTTAGAAAACCTAGCCACAATAGCGGCACACCGGCGCCCTGATCATGTGTTGTGCGATATGCGTGCCTGTTGGTTGGGCAAGGGGCAATGTTGAAGTGTCTGTGAAATATGTAGTGAAGATACGGTCCGCTCATGCGGTTCAGAATTTCCCCGACAAGGGGTGGATTCGAAGCAAAGCGACTTGCCGTCTCCTCAAGCGACGAAACGGACACCATGAATTGAGGTGGGCGTCTTGAGTCTTAGCGGCAGTACGTCGTTGCCATACACTCCCAAGGAGATGGGCCGTGCCAGCCTGTCCCGAACCTTTATTCTCTATACGCTTGGCCTGTTTGCCATTCTCGGCGTCATCTTCATCGGTATTCTGACCAAGATTACATGGGACGCGTCCCATGCGCGCGCCATCCGCGTAACCGAAGCGTTTTTTCAAGCAACCAAGCGGCCCTTCGAGCGAGCCATCTGGACGGTGAATGCCGACGCAACGCTGCAGTTGATCAGGGGTCTTGAAAGTCTCGAGGTTGTCGAGAAGGTCTGGGTCGAAACACCGGATACCGGAAATTTCGGTGAGCCGGTGACAGGACCCCGGGCGCAGGAAGCTCTGAGTTATACGCTGAATTCACCCAGCACCATCTTGCACAAGGACGCCATCGGCCAGGTCTTCATTCTGATCGACCGGAACACGATCTCCTATGAAATCGTGTCCACCGTCGGGTTCATCGTTACGGCGATCATCATCTACCTGCTGTTGCTTGCGATCGTTATTCGCACGGTATTCCGGCGATTGATCGGTCAGCCACTTTCGGCCATCGTCGAATATCTGTCGACGCCACGGTTGATCGAGGATCCGCCGAAGTCCGAACTGATGCCCGGACGCGCAGACGAGATCGGCATCCTGTCGGCCAGCCTGCAATCCATGGTGCAGCGTCGACATCTCGATTTGCAAAAAATTCAAGAATATCAAACTAACCTGGAAGACTTGGTGGCCCATCGCACGGAGCAGCTGAAGTTGGTTCAGGAAGAACTCATTCAGGCGGATAACCTTGCAGCGCTCGGTGCGCTCGTTGCCGGCGTCTCTCATGAATTGAACACGCCGCTCGGCAACGCCCTGATGGCGGCGACGACAATCAAGGACGCCACAGGGTACCTGCACAAGGAACTCGAAGCCCAGAGCCTCAGCAAGGAAGCGCTTGAAAACGAAGTCGACCGGATCTCGGAAACCGCCAGTATCATCGAGAAAACGCTTGGGCGTGCGCGCGAACTGGTGGGCAATTTCCGGCAAGTTGCCGTTGACCGGCAGAGCGAAAAGAAACGGTCCTTCAACTTTGACCATATTATCCGCGAGACCCTGGCAACCCTTCAGCCAACCCTGAAGAAGACGCCGTTCAAGGTCGAGCTTGATCTCCATGCAGACGAGATCGTCGACAGTTATCCGGGCGCGGTCAGTCAGCTGGTGTCTAACCTCGTCGAGAATGCCCTGAAACACGGCTACGAAGGTCGCAGTGAAGGGGTGATCAAACTGTCGTCGCGTCTCGTTGTGCCAAATGATCGTGGACGAAACGCGCAAAAAGAGAAGAAGATAGTCTTCAAATGTCAGGACTTTGGGGTGGGCATTCCCGAAAAGAACCTTAAGAAGGTATTTGAACCTTTCTTTACGACCAAATTTGGTAAAGGCGGATCCGGATTGGGAATGGCGATTTGCTATCAGTTGGTGACAGAAGCGCTAAACGGAACAATCTCCGTTTCTTCAAATGTGGGGACCGGCACGGAATTCACCATCGAATTCCCGGCCATTGCTTCTGCGGAAGCAACCAAGCGACGCGGACAGAAGGTGCATTGACATGGTGATGGACTTTCTCGCTCCTTCTGAACCAGACGTCAAAAAGGCCACGCGCGCGCCTTGGAAGATCCTGATCGTCGATGACGATCCGGACGTGCATGAGGTCACCAAGATTGCTGTCGCCGGCTGCATGTTCGAGAACAGAGCCTTCGAACTGTTGCATGCGCTGTCTGCCCAGGAAGCTCGGGAAGTCCTCGAAAAGCAGCAGGATATCGCCGTTGCACTCGTCGATGTGGTCATGGAAAGCGATACGGCCGGTCTCAGCCTGGTCAGCTGGATCCGTTCGGAACTCAAGAACAACTTCACGCGACTGATTCTGCGCACCGGCCAGCCGGGCTATGCCCCGCAGACCGATGTGATCATGAAATTCGACATTGATGGCTACACCGAAAAAGCGGAGTTGTCCCGAACCAAGCTCATTACCGCGATCATCACTGCGTTGCGCGGTTACAAGCTGGTGATGTCGCTGGAGACAAATCGGAAGAAACTTCAGCTGCTGAATGAGCATTTTGCGGCAATCGTCGAAAAGAACGCCCTGAGCGAGTTCGCGTCTGCCGTCTTGCAGCACCTGAACGACCTGGTCGGCCAGCCCGTTGATTGCCTCCTCTGCGGTCTGGAAGCGCTGCCGGATTATGGGGTTGCCGACAAGTCCAGCATACGTGTTCTGGCAGCCACGGGCAGCTTTGAAGACAAGGTTGATCTTCCTGTCGATGTGATCAGCGACGACGTGATCCGTGGCTGCGTTTCCAAGTGTATTGAGACGCAGGTTTCCTGCTCGACCCCGAGCGGCATGGCGTTGCCGCTTGTTACGCGCAACGGTATGGCTGGTGCGCTATATCTGAGCATGTCCGAAGAACAGCTTGAGGAACTCGTCGGTTCTGAAGTCGTGAAGCTTTTCGTCTCCAATGTCGCCCTTGGTTACGAAAAGACCGGCTTGCTCGAGCACATTCGCAATCTGGCCTATGTCGACCGGGTGACCGGGCTTTCGACGTTTTCCGGTTTTATCGAAACCTTCCAACGGAATGCTGCTAACAACACGCCGCTTCTGGTGGTGCATTCGGACATCCAAAGGTTCCGCGTGATCGTGGACGGGATCGGGGACGAAAAAGCCGGAGCTGTTCTGAAGAGAACGGGGCACCGACTGTCTCAGACCTTCCCGGACGCGCTGACGATCGCCCGTAAGGAGAAGGACGAGTTTCTTATCCTGCTCAAGGGTGGCGATGCCAACAAGATCCAGGATGTTGTTGCGCGTGTCGAGGAAGCCTTCCAGGAACCGATCACCCTTGACGACAATCAGATCACACTGCGCATGCGGCTTGGCTTCGCTTCTGAGGATACAGACAGCCAGAATGCCGAGCAGCTCGTTCGTTTTGCCTCCATCGCGCTGAATGATGTTCGGCAGAAGGGGCTGACCAACCACGCTGTTTTCCATCCCCTGATGCAGGAAGCGGCGTTTGAGCGCCTTCGTCTCGCTTCGCTTCTGACAAGTGCAAGCAACCAGACCGAGTTTTCGCTGCATTATCAGCCGATTATGCTGGCAAAGGACGAGTCCATCGCGTCCTTTGAGGCGTTGATGCGCTTCCGAACACCCTCCGGCAACTTCCTCAATACGGCACGCATGATCGAGGCTGCGGAAGCAAGCGGCCTGATCACCGAGATTGGGGCCTGGATGTTCAAGAATGCGTTCGCCGAGTTCAGTCAGATGAGCGGACTGGACGAGAGCGTGCGCCTGAACGTGAACCTGTCCCCGAGGCAGGTTCAGACGAACAGGATCTACAAGGATATCGAAGACGCGGTGAATGCAGCCGAGTTGCCGATGGACCGGCTTGTGTTTGAAGTGACCGAGGGCCTTTTCCTGAGCAATGATCAGGTTACCCTGGCTCTGCTGACCTGGCTGCGCAACAAGGGGGCGAAGGTGGTGATCGATGATTTCGGCACCGGCTATTCCTCCTTCAGCTATCTGCGCAAGCTGCCTGTCGATGGCATCAAGATCGACCGGAGCTTCATCATGAACATGGATCAGGACGGCGATGCACTCGCCGTGGTGAAATCCATCATCGCGGTCGCCCAGGCTCTTGATTTGAGCATCACTGCGGAAGGTGTGGAGACGGTGGCGCAGCGCCAGATCATGCAGGAACTGCATTGCGACTATCTGCAGGGATATCTTTATTCCAAGCCGCTCAATGCGGACGATCTGCGGTCTTTCGTAACCATGGCCGTTGAGCCGGGCGTCAAGTTCGGCTGAACACTATCTCGCACAAGATCATCTGGCTAGAAACGTCAGGCCTCACGTGTCGGCGCCCTGCCGCTTGCGGCTGTTGCAAAGTCGCGGCTGCCTTGACGAGCGTCTGCTGCCCAGTCGACACATCCGGCCAAATTGCAGGCA
The DNA here is from genome assembly GCF_002237595.1 of Labrenzia sp. VG12. Lineage (NCBI taxonomy): Bacteria > Pseudomonadati > Pseudomonadota > Alphaproteobacteria > Hyphomicrobiales > Stappiaceae > Labrenzia > Labrenzia sp. VG12. Next base: position 1,410,219 of record NZ_CP022529.1, on the reverse strand, counting down.
CTTTCATTTAAGCGATTGAAGTTTTGCACGAAACACGTTCTCATAACGGTGACGCGTTTTATGAATGCGCTGCCGAAGGGGGCGTATTCGCTAAGCCATTGAAAAATCGCCAACGAGCGACCTGGGGAGAAAAACACATGGACATGAACGGCTCCCACCGGATTCCGGCTAAGCGGGAGAAAGTCTGGGCGGCTTTGAACGATCCTGACGTTCTCAAAGCCTGTATTCCAGGTTGCGACAGTCTAGACAAGACGTCGGACACGGAAATGACAGCTGCCGTAACGTCGAAGATCGGACCGGTCAAAGCCAAGTTCAAGGGTTCGGTCACGCTGGAAAATATCAATCCGCCAGAGAGTTACACGATTGTTGGTGAAGGCAAGGGCGGTGTCGCCGGATTTGCCAAGGGCTCTGCAAATGTGTCGCTTGCCGAAGAGGGGGACGAGACGGTTCTGTCCTATGAGGCTAAGGCACAGGTTGGCGGAAAACTTGCTCAGCTTGGAAGTCGGTTGATTGATTCCACCGCGAAGAAAATGGCGGAGGATTTTTTCACAAAGTTCTCCGAGATGGTTGGTGAAACACACGAGGAGGGCCCCGCTCTGGACGTTGCGGGCGATGATCTGGATCCGGGTCTTGCAGAAGAGGCAAAGCGGATCGCAATTGAGGAATCCCCTGGCGAAGTCCTGCATGCAATCGAGGATGCGGAGCACGCGGTCGAGGAGACAATCCACAAGGCGGAGGAGAATATCGAAGCGGCGGCAGGTCGGAATGCCTTTGGCGGTCCGATGGTCTGGGGGCTCGTGCTTCTGGGGGCCTTAATCGTAGTTCTTGCCCTTGCAAGTTGACCGGACGGTCCAATTTTTGAAATGATCGGGTTCCAAAGCGGGTCGCGCCGCTGAGCCCACTAGAACACGGTGACAAGCCGGATCTTTCACGAGCCTTGGCTCACGGAATTTCATGAGGGAGAGGAATTCATGTCGAAAGTATCGATGGTATTGAACGGCAAGACGGTTTCGGCTGATGTCGAAGACCGGACGCTGCTCGTATCGTTTATCCGCGAGACCCGCGGTCTCACCGGCACGCATGTCGGTTGCGACACGTCTCAATGCGGTGCCTGTGTCGTGCATGTCGACGGCAAGGCCGTCAAGGCCTGCACAATGCTGGCCACCCAGGCGGATGGCAGCGATGTGGTGACGTTGGAAGGGCTTGGTTCCGCCGACAATCTGCATCCGGTCCAGGCGGCTTTCCGCGAACATCATGGTCTGCAATGCGGCTTCTGCACCCCCGGAATGATCATGAGTGCCGTTGATATGATCAACCGTCATGGCGCCGGCAACCTGGATGAAGCCACCATCCGTCACGAGTTGGAAGGCAATATCTGCCGCTGCACCGGCTACCACAACATCGTCAAGGCCATCAAGGCCGCATCCGACCAGATGGCCGGGATGGCCCAAGCCGCCGAGTAACCGGCGATTTCCCACACGTCTGCGCGGCTAGACCGCGCCGAGTTCAAGCAAGACCTCTTTGCCACCTCTCCAGCCGGGAGGAGACTGGCCCGAAGGGTGGCCCGCCAGGTCTTGATCCAATTGACGCCCGTTGGGCGGAGCCGGCCTGGCCGGTTGGAGGAGACAGTCCGGTTGAGGCGGGACCGGTCGAAGAATTTGGGAGAGAAAACATGGCAGTTGATGGGATTGGTGCCCGCGCCCTGCGCAAGGAAGACAAGCGCTTCATAACCGGCAAGGGCCGGTATACTGATGACATGACCATGCCCGGCATGGGCTATGCCGCCTTCGTGCGTTCACCGCATGCGCATGCCAAAGTGACCGGAATTGATGCCAGCGCCGCCCTGGCGATGCCGGGCGTTGACGCGGTGCTCACGGGGGATCAGCTGGTTGGCGACGGTATCGGCAACCTGATCTGCGGCTGGATGATCCACTCCAAGGATGGTTCGCCGATGAAAATGGGTGGCTGGCGCGCCCTGGAGCCGGAAATCGTGCGGCATGTCGGTCAGGCCGTGGCCGTTGTCGTGGCCGACACCCAGGCACAGGCGCGGGATGCCGCCGATGCCGTTGTGGTCGACTATGAAGAGCTGCCGGCCGTCATCGACCCGCTGGCTGCGCTTGAGCCGGGGGCACCGCAGCTTCACCCGGAAGCCGAAGGCAATCTCATCTATGACTGGGAGATCGGCGACGAGGCAGCAACCAATGCCGCCTTTGAAAAGGCCGCCCATGTCACCCGGATGGAAATTCACAACAACCGGCTGGTACCGAACGCCATGGAGCCGCGCGCGGCTCTGGCCGGTTACGACGAGGCGGAAGAGCACTATACGCTCTACACCACTTCCCAGAACCCGCATGTCGCGCGTCTGGTGCTGTCGGCGTTCTACAATGTGGCACCGGAGCACAAGCTGCGGGTGATCGCGCCGGACGTCGGCGGTGGATTCGGCTCGAAGATCTACATCTATCCGGAGGAAATGGTCTGTCTGTGGGCCTCCAAACGCGTCGGCCGCCCGGTGAAATGGGTGTCGGACCGGACAGAAGCCTTCCTGACCGACGCACATGGACGCGACCACAGGTCCGAAGCGGAACTCGCGCTTGACGCTGACAACAAAATCATCGGTTTCCGGGTCAAGACGGTGGCCAATCTCGGCGCCTACATGTCGCTGTTTTCGTCCTCGGTTCCGACCTATCTCTATGCGACGCTGTTGTCGGGCCAGTATGATATTCCGGCGATCCACGCCAACGTGAAGACGGTCTATACCAACACCACCCCGGTGGATGCCTATCGCGGTGCTGGTCGCCCGGAAGCAACCTACCTTCTGGAACGGGTGATGGAGACGGCTGCACGCGAGGTCGGTCTGTCGCCGGCCGAATTCCGGCGCAAGAACTTCATCCGCGAGTTCCCGCACCAGACGCCCGTGATCATGTGTTACGACGCAGGCAACTACGATGCGACGCTTGATGCGGCGATGAAGGCAGCGGACTATGACGGCTTTGCTGCACGCAAGGCGGAAGCCGCGTCGCGGGGCAAGCTCCGCGGGATCGGCCTGTCCTGTTACATTGAAGCTTGCGGCATTGCTCCGTCTGCGGCCGTCGGTTCGCTCGGCGCCGGCGTCGGGCTTTGGGAATCTGCCGAAGTGCGGGTCAACCCGGTCGGTACGATCGAGGTTCTGACCGGATCGCACAGCCATGGTCAGGGGCATGAAACCACCTTTGCCCAGCTAATCAGTGAACGGTTTGGTCTGGACACGGACGCTGTCTCCATTGTTCACGGCGACACGGACAAGGTCCAGTTCGGCATGGGGACCTACGGCTCGCGTTCCGGCGCAGTCGGCATGTCCGCCATCGTCAAGGCGCTCGACAAGGTTGAAGCCAAGGCCAAGAAAATCGCCGCGCACTTGATGGAGGCCGCGGAAGGCGACATCCAGATCGAGGGTGGTGAACTGAAGGTTGCGGGCACCGACAAGAAGCTGTCCTTCACCGAAGTGGCTCTGGCTGCCTATACCGCTCACAACCTGCCGGAGGGCATGGAGCCTGGATTGAAGGAAGGGGCGTTCTACGACCCGACCAACTTCACGTTCCCGGCCGGGACTTATGTCTGTGAAGTGGAGATCGACCCGGACACCGGCAAGACCGAGATCGTCAGCTTCGTGGCAGCAGATGATTTCGGCAACATCATCAATCCGATGATTGTCGAGGGGCAGGTTCATGGCGGCATCACGCAGGGCATTGGCCAGGCGCTTTTGGAAAATGCTTCCTACGATGAGACGGGCCAGCTCCTGACGGCGTCCTACATGGACTACTGCATGCCGCGCGCCGACGATGTGCCGTCCTATCAGCTTTCGACGCATGTCACCGAATGCCCGGGCAATCCGCTTGGCATGAAAGGGTGCGGGGAAGCCGGGGCCATCGGTTCGCCGCCGGCCGTGATCAACGCGATCACCGATGCCATCGGCGACAACAACCTGACCATGCCGGCGTCGCCGGAGAAGGTCTGGGCCCTGTGCCAGTCCGGCATGAAACAGGCTGCCGAGTAATGCCTATGGCGGATGTGGATCACAAGTCTCTGGCCATTTCGCTCAATCAGCGTACCTGGACCCTTCTTGAAAAAGGGGACAGATCCGCTGCGGAAAGTGACGAGATGATCCATGCCGCCCATGGCAGCCTGTGGCACTGGCTGCAGGCTGGCGGTCCGGTTCAGCAGCAGCGCGGAGAGTGGCTGATCGGTCGCGTTTATGTCGTCCTGGGGTTTTGCGAAGCAGCGCTTCGGCATGCCAACAGGACCATGGACCTGACCGACCGCCATCTTGATGTCCTGCAGGACTTCGACCTTGCCTATGCCCATGAATTGTTGGCGCGGGCGCTCGAGATGGCCGGGGAAACCGGCCGTGCGCTCGACATGTGGAACAAGGCTCTTGAGCTCGGCACAAGGATAGCCGGTCCAAAGGACCGCGAAATCTTTGAAGGCGACCTCAAGGCCATTGAATTCCAACCCGCCTGCGCCTCGCTCACAGATTGATCAAATCGGAACCCGGATTGGGGGAGAAACATCATGTATGAAACAAATTATCATCGCGCAGGCTCCGTCGCAGATGCCGCACAGAAGATGGCAGCAGCCGACGACGGAAAGTTCCTGGGAGGCGGTCAAACGCTGCTGCCGACCATGAAACAGCGACTGGCGGCGCCGTCGGATCTTGTCGACGTCACGAAGATTGCGGAAATGAAAGGGATCTGTGCTGACGGCGACGGTGTTTCCATCGGCGCTGCCACGACCCATGCCGAAGTGGCCTCATCTGATCTCGTGAAGCAGACACTGCCCGGGCTTGCGTCGCTCGCCGGCGGTATCGGCGACCCCGCCGTGCGCCATATGGGCACCATTGGCGGTTCGATCGCAAACAACGACCCGGCAGCCGATTATCCGGCTGCCCTTGTTGCGCTTGGAGCGACCGTGGTGACCAGCAAGCGCGAACTTGCAGCCGAGGCGTTCTTCACCGGGATGTTTGAAACGGCACTGGACGAAGATGAAGTGGTGGTTTCTGTGAAATTTCCGGGGGCTGCCGCCAGCGCCTATGCCAAATACCCGAATCCGGCATCGCGCTATGCGATGGCAGGCGTCTTCGTTGCCAAGGGCTCGGACGGCAGCGTCAAGGTGGCCGTCACCGGTGCCGGACAGGACGGCGTGTTCCGTATGCCGGAGATGGAAACGGCGCTTTCTGGCAATTTTTCGCCTGAGGCCGTCGCTGGAATTGCGCCGGATGCGGATGGCATGCTGGCCGACCTTCATGGCTCGGCTGCCTACCGCGCAAACCTGGTCACAGTCATGGCCAAGCGTGCTGTAAGCGCTGCCGGTTAAACCACAGGTTTCAACAGCATTTTTTGCCCGGCCGGTCTCGGCCGGGCTTTCTCTTTGTTTTTCCTGAAAATTTGCGATAGCTGTCATTCTAACTTCACCTGAAGAAGCCACAGCACGAAACAGCGCATCGGCTTTTGCGAAAGTTCGACCTGCTGGTTGATCGATAATTTTGCCGCAATATCAGTTCAGGTACAGTGTCGGGCGGATGCTGCGACTGGCATCGCAGGCGCAAAGACCAGAAGCCGGATGAAACCGGATGGACGCCCAGTGGTCTTGAAAGATGAAGGAAAGAGATGCCGATGGCTGGGACAGCACAACAGAACAGCAAGCGTGCCAATGCGCGTGACAATCCTGTGTCACAGGCATTTCGTCCTGTACACACAGCGTTTTGGGGTGTCGCCGTCGTCAGTTTTGTCATCAACATCCTGATGCTCACCGGTCCGGTGTTCATGCTGCAGGTCTATGACCGTGTGCTTGCCAGCGGGTCCGTTCCGACCCTGGTGGTCATCGGGACGATGGCGATCGTGCTCTATGCCTTTTACGGCATGCTGGAAGGGGTGCGAGGCCGCATCCTGTCGCGTCTCGGACAGCGGGTCGATGCGCGCCTCTCCGGGATTGTCTACAAGGTCTCCAACAGTTTGCCGGTAAGGCTTGGACGCAAGGCTGCAAAACTGCGCCCGGTTCAGGATCTGGACACGGTGCGCCAGTTTCTGTCCGGTCCCGGCCCGGCGGCCATATTCGATATTCCCTGGTTGCCGCTATATCTAGGTATCGTCTTTCTGTTCCACCCGTTGCTTGGCATGGTCGGACTTGGCGGGGCACTGATCATCACAGTTTTGATCGGCCTCAACGAGATGATGTCGCGCGGACCCTCCGAAGAAGCGGCCGGACAGGCAGGGCGACGCTCCGCTGATGTCGAGATCGGGCAACGGAACTCGGAAGTCCTGACGGCCATGGGCATGCAGGATTCCCTGACCAGCAAATGGAACGCCCAGAACGGCGACTACCTGTCGACACAGCGCCGGGCGGCCGACCGGAGCGGTCTGTTTGGAACGGCCATCAAGACGATCCGTTTTGTGCTGCAGTCGACGATCCTCGGTGTCGGCGCCTGGCTGGCAATCAAGCAGGAAATCACGCCGGGTGTGATGATTGCCGCCTCCATCATGACCTCGCGGGCCCTGGCTCCGATCGAACAGGCGGTTGCCCAGTGGCGCGGTTTTGTCGCCAGCCGGCAAGCTTTGAAACGTCTGCGGGAAGTGCTTCAGGTCGCAGAGGCCGAGCCGGAAAAAATGGACCTGCCGCTGCCGAAGGACAAGATCACGGTCGAACAGGTCTTTTGCGGTCCGTTCGGCGAGGCCATGCCTTATGTTCAGAACGTTTCGCTTGAGTTACAGGCCGGCGACGGGCTTGGCGTTATCGGTCCGTCCGGATCCGGCAAATCGACATTTGCGCGCGCGCTTGTTGGTGCTTCGCCAACACTCAAGGGTGTTATTCGCTATGATGGTGCCGAACTCGGCCAGTGGCCAAGTGGACGGCGCGGCGAATTCATCGGTTATCTGCCGCAGGACCTGCAACTGTTTGACGGGACCATCGCCGAAAACATCGCCCGGTTCAGTTCCAATGCCTCTCCCGACCTGATCATCCAGGCCGCCAAGCTCGCGGATGTTCACGACCTTATTGTCGGCTTGCCGGAAGGCTACAACACAGTGATTGGCCGGGCCGGTCGCGCCCTGTCTGCAGGACAGCGGCAGCGCATTGCCTTGGCCAGAGCGCTCTATGGCGATCCGTTCCTTGTTGTGCTGGATGAGCCGAACTCCAATCTGGATGCGGAAGGCGAGGGGGCTTTGACCAACGCGATCAAGGCCATGCGCGAAAAGGGGTCAATTGTTGTGATCATCGCCCATCGCCCGAGTGCTATTGCGACTGTGGACAAGATCCTCTGCCTGAAAGACGGCAAGATGGCCGGTTTCGGGCCCAAGGAAGAAGTGCTTAGACAAGTGGTGCAGCCTGTGCAGCAAAAACGCGCAGTTGCTGGCCCGGGACGGTAAAGATGGCAGACAAGATCAAGGACATTGGGGCCAAGCCGCAGAACCAGGACGCCGATGTCGAACTGCGCCGAACGGTTCGCAATCATCTTCTGTTTGCGTTTGTCATGGCACTGGTTGTGGTCGGGGGAATTGGTGGCTGGGCCACCTTTACCGAAATCTCCGGTGCAGTGGTTTCGTCCGGCACCGTCGTGGTGGAATCCAACACCAAGCAGGTTCAGCACCGCGAGGGCGGTATTGTCCGCGACATTCGCGTCAAGAACGGTGATACGGTCGCAGCGGGCGATCTGCTGATCAGCCTGGACGATACGGTGACCCGGGCCAATCTGGCCGTCATCACAAAGCAATTGACGGAACTGACGGCCCAAGAGCTGCGCCTGGAAGCCGAACGCGACGACCTGAGCGTGATCGAGTGGCCGGAGGGGCGAAACGCAGAGCTTGGTGATATTGAACGTGGCCAGCAGTTGTTGCTTGAAGCCCGGCGCAATTCCAAGGAAGGCCGCAAGAACCAGCTGGAAGAACAGATCCGTCAGTTCAACAAGCAGACACAGGGGCTTGAGGCGCAGGTTGAAGCGAAGGATTCGGAGATCGAGCTGATCGAAGAGGAGCTCGCCGACCTTGGCGGGCTTCTCAACAAGCAGCTTGTTTCAAAGAGCCGGGTCACCGGGCTCCGCCGCGAGAAGGCCAGGCTGTCCGGTGAGTATGGCGATCTGATTGCTCAGATCGCGCGCACCAGGGAAGCCATCAGCGAACGGCGAATCCAGATCCTTCAGATCGAGGAATCCTACCGGGCCGAGGTTCTGGAGCAGCTTCAGGAGGTCCGCTCGCGTATTGCCCAGCTTGAGGAGCAGAAGATTGCAGCGGAAGATGAACTGACCCGTGTCGACATTCTGGCTCCGCAGAACGGATATGTGCACCAGTTGTCGGTACATACGATCGGCGGTGTCATTGCGCCTGGCGAGACGGTCATGCAGATCGTGCCGCGTGAGGACCAGTTGATTGTCGAAGCTCAGGTGCGGCCTGTCGACATCGACCAGATGTCGCCCGGCCAGGTCGCCCGGGTCCGGTTTCCGAGTTTCGATCAACGGACAACACCGGAGCTGACGGCAAAATTGCTGACCGTGTCAGCCGACCTGACCGAAGACGAGCGCACAGGCACCAGCTACTACGTTGCGCGCATGGTGATTGACGATGATGAGCTCGACAAGCTTGGTGACAAGGCGCTGGTGCCGGGCATGCCCGTTGAGACCTTCCTGCAAACGGAAGACCGCACGGTTCTGAGTTACCTGGTCAAGCCGGTGACGGACCAGATCGCACACGCTCTTCGGGAGCGGTAAGATCTCGTCTCAAAGAACCAGAATGGGGACACTTGCACCGGCCTCGAGCGCCGGCGCATGGGGAGGGCGGACGATCAGTGCGCCTGATCTGGCCAAAAGGTTCAGCATGGAACTGTCCTGCCGGCCGAATGGCGTGACCTGCAACTGGCCGTTTTCATCTTCTGAAAGAATTGCCCGCACATAGTCCTGCCGCCGGTCGTTTTGTGGCAGCGGCGCAGCCAGGACGGCCGACTGCGCGCCGTCGTCCACCTGCCGGCCCAGCATCGTCGCGATCAGCGGTTTCAGGAACAGCAATCCGCACACCAGGCTGGAGACCGGATTGCCGGGAAGGCCAAGAACCTTGGTCGGTCCGAGGCGACCGGCCATGAGCGGTTTGCCCGGACGCATGGCGATGCGCCAGAAGGCAAGGTCCATGCCTTCCTGGCCCAGAACATCCTGGACCAGGTCATGGTCGCCAACGGACGCGCCGCCAAGGGTAACCAGGATATCGGCCCTGCCGGTGATCGCATCGCGCACATGGCCCGCCAGGGTGATCGGGTCATCTGGGGAGATGCCGAGATCAACAGGCTCGCCCCCGCAATCCTCAACCATGGCAGCGATGCCCGCGTGATTGGAAGCGATGATCTGATCGGGACCGGGCTGCGTGCCGGGACGAACCAGCTCGTCTCCGGTTGCCAGGATCGCGACCTTCGGTTTGCGCCGAACGGGAATTTCTGCATGGTTCATCGCGGCGGCAAGGGCAAGATGCCGGAATGCGAGTTTCAGAGGCGGTGCGAGCAGTACGTCACCTTCAGAAAAGTCGAGCCCGGCCGGGCGAACGAAGGCACCGCGGGCGGGAGCTTCCAGCACCTTGATGCCGTCGCCGTCACGTACGGCGTTTTCCTGGATGAGGATCGTGTCGGCACCTTCCGGCAATGGCGCACCAGTGAAGATGCGTACCGTCTGGCCTGCCGATACAGTGCCGTTGAACCCGTGACCGGCAGGCGCCTCGCCAATGACGACAAGTTCTGTGCCGCTGTCTTTCAGGTCTTCATGCCGGATGGCGTAGCCATCCATGGCCGAGGCCGCAAAGGGCGGCTGTGTTCGGGTGGAGGCAAGCGGCGCTGCGAGAATTCGGCCATTGGCCTCCGCCAGCGGAACCGTTTCCGTGTCGAGAACGGCAACGTCGGACAGGAGTTTGGAGAGCGCGTCCGCGACTGGCATCAGGCTCATCAGGTGCCACCCTGACTGCCGTCTTTTTCCAGCGTCCAGTGACCGGATTTTCCGCCGGCCTTCTCCACGAGGCAGATGTCGCTGATCACTATGCCCCGGTCGACGGCCTTGGCCATGTCATAAATCGTCAGGCAGGTGAGGGAACAGGCGGTCAGGGCTTCCATCTCAACGCCGGTCTGGCCGCTGACCTTGGTCGTCGCGGTCACGACAAGACCCGGAAGAGCGTCATCCGGCTCGATGTCCACCGTCACCTTCGACAGCATCAAGGGGTGGCAGAGCGGGATCAATTCGTGCGTTTTCTTGGCAGCCAGGATCCCGGCAATGCGGGCGGTCCCGATGACATCGCCTTTTTTGGCGTTTCCGGATCGGATCAGGTCGAGGGTTTCCGGGCGCATGGTGACGCTTCCACGTGCAACGGCGATCCGGTGGGTGACCGCCTTCTCTGACACGTCCACCATGTTGGCGGCACCGGCCTCGTCCAGATGGGTCAGTTTCGGGTCCATGTCGCTCATTAGCCGGCTAGACCGCCTGTGACAGCGCAGGGCGCGCCAGCAGCGTCTTGGTGGCGGTCGCCACATCCTCTTGCCGCATCAGGCTTTCGCCAATGAGGAAGGTGGAGATGCCAACCTTGGTCATGCGTGCGAGATCATCCGGTGTGAACAGGCCGGATTCGCCGACAATGATGCGGTCATCCGGGATCTGCGGCGCAAGGTCTTCGCTTGTCTCCAGGCGGGTCTCGAAGGTCTTGAGGTTACGGTTGTTGATACCGACCAGGCGCGAGGACAGCTTCAGGGCGCGTTCCAGCTCTTCGCCATTGTGCACTTCAAGAAGAACGTCCATGCCCAATTCAAAGGCTGTATCCTCAAGTGCCCTGGCCGTGTCGTCGTCAACGGCTGCCAGAATGATCAGGATACAGTCGCCGCCCCAGGCACGGGCCTCAAAGACCTGATAGGGATCGTAGAGAAAGTCCTTGCGCAAGGCGGGCAGCGAAACGGCGGCCCGGGCCTCTGTCAGGAACTCAGGCTTTCCCTGGAAGGAGGGCGTGTCGGTCAGAACGGAGAGACAGGCCGCTCCACCGGTTTCATAGGCCTTCGCGAGGAGAGGGGGATCGAAGTCCTCCCGGATGAGGCCTTTCGACGGGCTGGCTTTCTTGATTTCCGCGATCAGGGCGTAGTCGCCAGCTGCCTGTTTGGCTTCGATCGCCTTCAGGAAACCGCGCGGTGCGGAAGTCTCTGTGATGCGCGCCTTGAGATCGTCAAGCGACACGACCGACTTGGCCGCGGCGATTTCCTCGCGCTTGTAGGCTTCGATTTTCTTCAGAATGTCGGCCATGCTTTATCCGTTCGACGCTGCGACGAGTTTTTCAATTGTGTCTGCGGCAGAGCCCGTGTCAATGGCATTGGCCGCCAGTTCAACCCCGGCCTTCAGGTCGCTAACCTTGTCAGCCACCAGAAGGGAAGCAGCCGAATTGAACAAGACGATGTCCCGGTAGGCGTTCTTTGCACCGGCAAGCACCTCGCGCAGTGCGCGTGCGTTCTCCGCGGGCAATCCACCTTTCAGATCCTTGGCATCGGCAATCGGCAGGCCGGCATCTTCCGGGGAGATCTCGAAAGACCTGAGGGTGCCCCCATTCAGTTCACATACGAAAGTCGGGCCGGTTGTTGTGATTTCGTCCATGCCGTCGGAGCCGTGCACGACCCAGGCCTTTTCCGAGCCGAGTTGCTTCAGGGCTTCGGCAACCGGTTCAACCCATTTGCGGGCGAATACACCCACCATCTGCCGCTTGACGCCGGCCGGGTTGGACAGAGGTCCAAGCAGATTGAAGATCGTCCGGGTGCCGAGTTCCATGCGCGTCGGTCCGACATGCTTCATCGCAGCATGGTGCAGGGGGGCGAACATGAAGCCGATGCCCGCCTTTTGAAGGCAGCTGGAAATCGTTTGCGGGTCAATGTCGATATTGACGCCGAGTTCGGAAAGGGCTTCGGCGGCACCCGATTTGGAGGACAGGGATCGGTTGCCATGTTTTGCAACCGGTACACCGCAACCGGCGACAACAATCGCGGTGCAGGTCGAGATATTGTAGCTCCCGGAACTGTCACCGCCCGTGCCGACAATGTCGATCGCATCCGATGGGGCTTCGACGGGCAGCATCTTGGCGCGCATGGTCGCGACAGCGCCTGTCACCTCGTTGATGCTTTCGCCCCGAACCCTCAGCGCCATCAGAAAGCCGCCGAGCTGCGACGGGGTCGCGGAACCGGACAGGATGACCTCGAAAGCCTCGCGGGCCTCTTCCAGGCTCAGGGCATGGCCGTCTGCGACCTTGGCAATGAGGTCCTTGAATGTGCTCATGATGTCATCCCACCCAATTCAGATCAGTTGTTGTCCAGCCCGAGGATCCGGGTGACACCTGCATTGTTGATCTCGACACCGGCCTTGGTCTCCTGGTCGGTGATGAATTGTCCAAGCAAGGTATCTTGGATCTGCTGGGACACCTGGTTGCCAAGCGCAACAACCTGGGGTGCGGACGGATCGAACTCAGGCACCGTCGAGCCGGTGACCCTCAGAACCACGCGGCCACTGCCGTCTGCCGAAGCCGTAGAGGCGGCGGTGCCGACAGGTCCGCTGAACACGGCCTCAAGGGCGTCACGACCGAGATTTCCGGAGGGGGCCGTCCTGGTCAGCCCCTGTGCGGGCTGGACGGCCAGGCCGGTTTCAGCTGCAAGTGCAATGAACGGCGTTCCGTTTTCAACCTTGGAAAGCAGATCCGCGGCGCTTTCATCCATGCGCCTGGTCAGCTCTTCCCGCTTCCAGGCGGCAATGACATCATCCCTGACCTCGTCGAGCGTGCGATCGCGCGACGGAGTGACTTCAGAGACTTCGTACCAGAGGAACCCCTGGTCACCCATCTGAAGAACATCGTTTTCAATGCCGATGTCGCTTTCAAAGGTGCCGGCCACGAGGCCATCCGCATCCGGAAGGGCAACGGCGGTCCCGTCGACGCCTTGTCCGGAAGCATCAAAGGCAGCCGGGGCCTGGACCGCCAAGGAGAAGCGTTCGCCGACTTCATCAAGCAAGGCGCCACCAGCGCGAGCATCTTCAACTTCGTCAAGCAGGTCCAGAATCTCACGCTCAGCCTGTTCGTTCGCCAGTTCGGTGACGATTGCGTCCCTGACGTCTTCAAAGGGCTGCGTCGCTTCCGGTAGGATTTCCTCAACGTTGACGATCACCGTTGAAAAACGTCCGTCGACGGCACCGCTGGTTTCGCCCTCCGCAAGAGAGAATGCGGCATCGCCAATGGCTTCATCCAGGAAGTCCGCCTTGGCCATGGTGCCGAGCGCAACGTCGTTGCTGGACAGATTGCGCTCTGTCATCAGATCGTCAAAGCTCTTGCCGCCGGCCAGTTCCGCCGCAGCCTTGTTGGCATCCTCGGCAGAGGGGAAGGACATCTGACGGACCTTGCGGCGCTCCGGCTGGGAGTAATCCGCCTTGCGGATCTCATACTCGGATCGGGCATCTTCTTCTGAGATGTCGTCCGGGCGAGCGAGGGCGCTCGGGGTCAACTCGACAAACTTGATGGCCCGGTACTCAGGTGCCCGAAACTCAGCCAGATTGTCCTGGAAGAAGTTGCTCAAAACGTCTTCGGCCGGGTCCTCGATCTCGCCGACATAGTCCGGGGTCACCAGGATGTAGTCGACAGAGCGGGTTTCGCGCTGAAAAGCGTCAAAGGCCTGCAGATACGCGGCCGGTGCCTTCATGCCACCGGCGAGACCTTCCGCAAGCTGGCCACGCTCGGCCACCTTGCGCCGTTCGACGACATATTCGTCTTCCCGGTAGCCGTTGTTCTGCAGCACCTGCTGCAGCCGGTTGCGGTCGTAATTGCCGCTCAGTCCCTTGAAGGCCGGGTCACTTTGAATGATACGGGCGAGCCGTTCGTCCGAAACACCGAGTTTCAGACTGGTGGCTGTATCGTTGAGCGCGGCTTCGGCAATCAGCTTGCCCAGGGTCTGCTGCGGAATGCCAAGTGCCGATCCTTCGATCGGCGTCAACGGCCGTCCCACCTGCTGGCTGATGCGATTGAGATCCTGTCGGTAGACACGATCGAGATCCATGAGCGTGACTTCGGTGTCTCCGACCTTGGCTGCCGTGTTCTGACCGACCCCGGTCAAGAAACCGCTGACGCCCCAGACAGCAAAGCTGAAGATCAGTAGCGCGATGAAAATTTTGGCAAGCCAGGTACCGGCGCCCTTGCGCAGCGCGTCAAGCATGACGTCTCCCGTATTCTTATCATTCCAGCAGCCGGTTATGCGGCTGACCTAAGGACCGGCCTTGGCCGGAGCGGGCGGATCATAAAGAGGAGGCGACGTGGCCGCAAGGCGGGCATTGACAATCTTCGAGGGCGAATTGTGTTTTCCCGTCTTCTGGAAGATTGCATGGCGCCGATGCTTCTGCTCTATAAGCGGCAACTGACAGAATCTGCGGGAGAAACCGAGAGATGAGCGCACAGATCAAGCCGCTGGTCGCGGGTAACTGGAAAATGAACGGACTGAAGGCCAATCAGTCGGAATTCTACAAGATGATTGCAGGCCTTTCGGACGATCTGGCCGATGCGGTGGACGCGATGATCTGCGCTCCGGCAACCCTCGTTGCAGCTCTCGCGGACAAGGCCGGAAAAGGCCCGATGCGTGTCGGCGGCCAGGATTGCCACGCAAATGCGTCGGGTGCCCATACTGGTGACATTTCGGCGGAAATGCTTGCTGATGCCGGCGCCGCGGCCGTCATTGTCGGGCATTCGGAGCGGCGCACCGACCATGGCGAAAGCGATGCGGACGTGAACGCCAAGGCTCAGGCCGCCTGGCGGGCGGGGCTCGTTGCCATCATTTGCGTCGGAGAAACCGAAGCAGAACGCAAGGCCGGCGAGGCGCTGTCCGTGGTTGAGCGTCAGCTCGCGGGTTCCGTACCGGATGGTGCAACGGCTGAAAACACGGTCATTGCCTATGAGCCCGTCTGGGCGATCGGCACCGGCCTGACGCCGACGGCTGGCGATGTCGAAGAAATGCACAAGGCCATGCGGGACAATCTTGAAGCCCGGTTCGGGGCCACCGGTTCCTCGATGCGGCTGCTCTACGGCGGGTCGGTGAAGCCTGCAAATGCCAGGGAATTGATGGGTGTTGCCAATGTCGACGGCGCCCTGGTTGGGGGCGCGAGCCTCAAGGCAGATGACTTTCTGGGGATTCTGGCCGCCTATTCGTGATCGCTGTCCCTTGAAGCTTCTGTGACGAAGGTGCAATTGAAGGGTAGAAAGCGGGCGGCGTCTGGTGTAGAAGGCCGCAAATCTTGAAAACAATGAAGAATGGCATTCGATGGAAACCGTAGTCATCGTCATCCACCTGATGGTCGTACTGGCCCTTGTGCTTGTTGTCCTCCTGCAGCGTTCCGAAGGCGGCGCGCTCGGGATTGGCGGCGGTGGCGGCGGCGGGCTGATGTCCAGCCGTGGAACGGCCAACATCCTGACGCGGGCGACCGCCATTCTGGCTGTTGCGTTTTTCGTGACGTCCCTGGCGCTCAGCCTGATCGCCAAGAACACGGAACGGCCCGGGTCGGTTCTAGACGCGATTCCGGCAGCTACTGATGGCGCGACGTCGCCGGTTGAAACTCCCGCAGGCGATGGTACCGGTGGTATCCTCGATTCGCTCAAGGAGCAGAGCCAGCCTTCCGGACCTCAGGTCCCGGCCGCGCAGTAAGGCGGCCGACCGGGCCAAACGGCCCTTTCATCTGACATATGCCCTGCGGCTGATTTCGCAGGGCATTTTTATGTGTTGAGAACGCAACTCCCGAGTGGCCAAATCGCCCTCGGCAAGGATATGGTATTGGTCCATGGCGCGATACATTTTCATCACTGGCGGCGTGGTTTCCTCGCTTGGTAAAGGTCTTGCTTCCGCGGCTTTGGGCGCATTGCTCCAGGCGCGGGGATACAAGGTCCGTCTCCGTAAACTCGATCCCTATCTCAATGTCGATCCGGGCACGATGAGCCCGTATCAGCACGGCGAGTGTTTCGTCACCGATGACGGTGCGGAGACCGATCTGGACCTGGGGCACTACGAGCGGTTTACCGGTCGTCCTGCCAATCAGCAGGACAACATCACGACCGGCCGGATCTATCAGAACATCATCGCCAAGGAGCGGCGCGGCGATTATCTCGGCGGCACCGTTCAGGTGATTCCGCACGTGACCGACGCGATCAAGAACTTCGTGCTCGACGGCAACGAGGACTATGACTTTGTCCTCGTCGAAATCGGCGGCACGGTCGGTGACATCGAAGGCCTGCCGTTCTTCGAGGCGATCCGCCAGCTTGGCAACGACCTGCCGCGTGGCGATGCGGTCTACGTGCATCTGACCCTGATGCCCTATATCCCGAGCGCCGGCGAAATGAAGACCAAGCCGACCCAGCACTCGGTGAAGGAACTGCGTTCGATCGGCATTCAGCCGGATATCCTGATGATCCGCTGTGACCGCCCGATCCCGGAAACGGAAAAGCGCAAGCTGTCGCTGTTCTGTAACGTGCGCGAAAGCGCCGTGATCCCGGCCTATGACGTGAAGTCGATCTATGACGTGCCGATTGCCTATCACAAGGAGGGCCTCGACGATGAGGTTCTGGCAGCGTTTGGCCTCAAGGGCACACCGGCTCCGGCGCTCGACCGCTGGGAGGGTATTTCCGCGGCCGTCGCCAATCCGGAAGGCGAAGTGAAGATCGCCATTGTCGGCAAGTACACCGTTCTGAAGGATGCCTATAAATCCCTGATCGAGGCGCTCGTCCATGGCGGCATCGCCAACAGGGTGAAGGTGGAGCTGGAGTGGATCGAATCGGAGACCTTCGAAAAGGAAGATCCGAGTCCCTATCTGGAGGGTGTGCACGGCATTCTGGTTCCCGGCGGCTTTGGCGAGCGCGGTGCGGAAGGCAAGATTGCGGCGGCACATTACGCGCGCACCCGCAATATTCCTTATTTCGGCATCTGCTTCGGGATGCAGATGGCCGTTCTGGAGGCTGCCCGAAACCTTGCCGGTATCAAGGAAGCCAACTCGACCGAGTTTGGTCCAGCCAAGGAGCCGGTTGTCGGTCTGATGACAGAATGGACCAAGGGCAACGAAAAGGAAGTGCGCAACGTAGACGGCGACCTTGGCGGCACCATGCGTCTCGGCGCCTATCCGGCTGCGCTGAAGGCCGGTTCCAAGATTGCAGACATCTACGGATCGACCAGCATTTCCGAGCGCCACCGTCACCGGTACGAAGTCAATATCGGCTATCGCGAGCAGTTGGAAGATTGCGGGCTAATCTTTGCCGGCACTTCCCCGGACGGCGTTCTGCCGGAAACGGTCGAGATCGCGGACCATCCCTGGTTTGTCGGCGTTCAGTACCATCCGGAGCTGAAGTCGCGGCCGTTTGATCCGCATCCGCTGTTTGCCTCGTTCATCGGCGCTGCTGTTCAGCAGAGCAGGCTGGTCTGATCTCCCGAAGAAAAAAGGACTGGGCCATGGTGCGTGGACTGGATCATCTCGTTGTCGCGGTGAAGGATCTTGAGAAAGCGGGTCAGGCCTATTCCGAGCTCGGGTTCACCGTCACTCCGGAAAACCGTCATCCCTGGGGAACGGCCAATCGGCTTGTCCAGCTGGACCGGTTTTTCATTGAACTTTTGAGTGTCGCAGAACCGGAGAAGATCTCCGAGACTTCCGGAAACGCCTTTTCCTTCGGTGCCTTCAACAGGGATTTCCTGAAGGCGCGGGAAGGGGCGAGCATGCTGGTGCTCGACAGTACCGGTGCGGAGAAGGATCGATCCGACTTTCAACGTGCCGGGCTGCATCTCTACGACCCGTTTTCCTTTGAAAGAACGGCTCATCTGGCAGATGGCAGCACGGCCCAGGTGGCCTTCGACCTGACGCTTGTCGGCGATGATCTCAGTCCGGGCATCGGGTATTTCACCTGTCACAACAAATTCCCGGAGAACTTCTGGAAACCGGCGTTTCAGAGCCATGCCAACGGGGCCTGCTCCGTCGGGGCCATCTACATGATCGCGGCCGATCCTTCGGATCATCATGAATTCCTGGGGGGCTTTACGGGACAGCGGGAAATGCGGGCAACGAGCCTTGGTCTCGAGCTTGAGACAGCGCGCGGCGATATTCGTGTTCTGACCCCTTATGCCTATCAGGCACTGGTCGGCGCGGAGGCGGCATCGTCGGTGACTGGCGATCTGCCGCAGATTGCCGCGCTCGAGATTGCGTGCCAGGGGCTCGACCAGAAGAAAATCGTGCCGGCCGAACAGCTCTTCGGGCTTACCCTCATTCTTACACCTGCCGGCTGATTTCCCGCCAAGCCTGTTTCGAGTGGCTCCGGTCGCTCTGGTGAGCCGGCTAGCCTATTTGAAAACGCTGAGGAATTTTTCCGGTCGTACGCGGCCTTGCGGCAATCTCCACTTGTTGAATCGCCCAGTCCTTTTATAGTGAACTCCGGCCCCGCGCCTTCATCCGGCGGTTTGCCTGCGGAGTTTCTAGATGTCCTTTTTGCGTTTTGCCCCGAAGTCCCGTTCTTTTGCAGTCGTTGCGGCTGCCTCGGCTTTTCTGGCCGGTTGTTCCGATGACAGTCAGAAACAGGCAGCTCCCGCCGCGCCGCCACCTTCGGTGACAGTCGCCAAGGTGACCACACAGGACGTTCGCCAAAGTGCGCGTTTCGTTGGACAGGTCGCAGCGGTGGATCAGGTGGATCTGGTCGCGCGTGTCAGCGGTTTCCTGGAAGACAAGGCCGTTCCGGACGGTTCCGTCGTGAAAAAGGATACCCTCCTGTTCACGATCGAAAAGGCACAATATGAAGCCCAGCTGACCAAGGCCAAGGCGGATCTGGCCAGTGCAAAGGCCGACGCGGCTCTGAAAGCAGCCGACGAGAAACGTGACAAGGACCTGCTCGAAAAGGGGCATGTCTCCGAGGCCGCCTATGAAGCAACACTTGCGCAGAAGCAGCAGGCGGAAGCGTCCGTCGAGGCCGCTCAGTCGGGGCTGCAGCAGGCCGAGCTTGATCTCAGCTACACTGATATTTCGGCCCCATTCCCGGGCCAGATCGGCAAAACGACCTTTAGTGTCGGTGAGGTGGTCGGTCCCAGTACACAGCCACTGGCAAAACTCATCCGGCTGGCTCCGGTCTATGTCAATTTTTCCGTCAGCGAGGCGGAATATCTCAATGCCGTGAAAACCCACGGTATCAATCCTGCCGATATTTCTCCGGACGAATCGCCGGATCTCAGCCTGGTGCTGCCGAATGGGCAGACCTATGAGGAAAAGGGCAAGATCGTCTATATCGACAACCAGGTCGATGCGACCACCGGCACAATCTCCTTCCGGGGCCAGTTCGAGAACGCGGACACCAGGCTGCTCGCCGGAACCTATGTGACGGTCGTGCTGGAGGCGCCCAAGTCGGAAACCGCCCTCGTCGTGCCACAGGCCGCGATCCAGCGTGATCAGCAGGGCTCGTTTGCCCTGGCGATCACGGCGGACAAGAAAGTCGAACAGAAATATGTTGAGCTCGGCCAGCAGGTCGAAACGAATTTTGTCGTCACCAAGGGACTGGAAGAAGGCACGGAAGTCATCGTCGAAGGCCTGCAGAAAGTGCGCCCCGGCGTGGAAGTGACCCCTGTCCTTGCCTCCACGCCGGCGGAGCAAAGCTAAATGTTTTCACGCTTTTTTATCTACCGGCCGAAATTCGCGCTGGTCATTTCGATTGTGATCACGATTGCCGGCTTGCTCGGTTACGTGTCACTGCCGGTTGAACAGTTTCCGAACATCACGCCGCCGGTGGTCAACGTGTCGGCGACCTATACGGGCGCAAACGCGGAAGTTCTAGAAGAAACGGTCGCGGCCCCGATCGAGGGGCAGGTCAACGGCGTCGACGACATGCTTTACATGCAGTCGACCAGTAACGACAGCGGCAACTATTCGCTGAATGTGACTTTTGCGGTCGGTACCGACCCGGATATTGCCACCGTCAACACCCAGAACCGGGTCAGCCAGGCAACGAGCCAGCTGCCGAGCGAGGTGACGGCAAACGGCGTGACCGTGCAAAAGGCCAGCACCAACATGCTGCTGGTGATCACGCTCTATTCGCCGAACGGCACGTATGATCCCGTCTTCCTGTCCAACTATGCCTCGATCAACCTGAAGGACGCGCTTGCGCGTGTGCAGGGCGTCGGCCGGGCAGATGTGATGACCGACTTTGCCTATGGCATGCGCATCTGGCTTGATCCGGACCGCCTGACCAGCCTAGGCATGACACCCTCGGATTTCATCAGCGCAGTTCAGGACCAGAACATCCAGGTGGCAGCCGGCCAGATCGGTGCGCCGCCGGTGCCGGAAGGCCAGCAGTTCCAGTACACGATCAAGGCCAAGGGGCGCCTGTCGACCAAGGAAGAGTTCGAGCAGATCGTCCTGAGAACGGGCGAAGACGGTGCCGTCGTCAAGATCGGCGATGTCGCCCGCGTCGAACTCGGGGCTCAGTTCTACAACGCCTCGGGTGAATTCAACGGCAAACCATCGACGGTTCTCGCGATCTATCAGGCGCCCGGCGCCAACGCGCTTCAGGTCTCCGAGAACGTCCTGGCACGATTGGAAAGCCTGTCGAAAAACTTCCCGGAAGACATGTCCTATGGCGTGCCGTTCAACACCACGGACTTCGTGCAGGCCTCGCTGGACGATGTGATCGCCACGCTGTTTCTGACCTTCCTGCTGGTGGTCTCGGTGGTGTTCATCTTCCTTGGCAACTGGCGCGCCACCATCATTCCGACGGTGGCCATCCCCGTGTCGCTGATCGGCACGTTTGCGGTGCTGCTGGCACTGGGCATGTCGTTGAACACGATTTCGCTGTTCGCGCTTGTCCTCGCCATCGGCATCGTGGTGGATGACGCGATTGTTGTTGTTGAAAACGTCGAGCGCATCATTGCCGATGAGGGCCTGCCGCCCAAGGAAGCGACCGCCAAGGCAATGGAGCAGATCACCAGTCCGGTGATTGCCACCACGCTGGTGCTGCTTGCGGTGTTCGTGCCGACCATCTTCATGCCGGGTATTACAGGCCGGCTCTATTCCCAGTTCGCGGTCACCATCTCGGTCTCCGTCGTGATTTCCTCCATCAACGCCCTGACCCTGTCACCGGCGCTCTGTGGACTGATCCTCAAGGCCCGTTCCGGCCCTCCCAAGGGCATCATGGGACTGTTCGACCGGGGCATCACGGGCGTTCGAAATGGCTACACTGCGATTGTGCGGCGGCTGGTCCGTGTTGCGATCGTCGGCATTGTCGTTGTTGGCGGTGCCGTTGCCATCATCGTGACGCTTGGAGGAACGTTGCCTCAGGGCTTCCTGCCATCGGAAGACCAGGGTTATCTGATGGTTGATGTGCAGCTACCGGACGGTGCCTCGCTGCAACGGACCGAAAGTGTGACAAAGCAGGTCGTGGAGCTTACCTCCAAGACAGCGGGTGTGGAAAACGTCGTCATCGTCAACGGCTATTCCATCCTGAACGGGGCAACTTCGTCCAACGCTGCGCTGGTGATCGCCACAATGTCGAACTGGTCGGAGCGACAGGCACCCGACCTTCGGATCAATGCGATCCTGGCCAAGTTCTGGGCCGAATTCTCCACCATCCCGGGGGCGAATATAATTGCCTTCAACCCGCCGCCAATCCCGGGCCTCGGAACGACCGGCGGTGTTCAGATGATGGTTCAGCAAAGTGACGGCACGCCTCAGGACCTGGCGTCCGCGGTCGGCTCGATGGTCTATTCGGCCAACCAGAGCGCGGATATCGGGCGTGCCTATTCGACCTTCCGGGCGAATGTGCCTCAGGTCTTCGTGGATCTGGATCGCGAGAAGGCCAAGACGCTTGGCATCAACGTCGCCGATGTCTTCACGACGCTGCAGGCCTATCTGGGGTCTTACTACATCAATGACTTCAACATTTTCGGCCGCGTCTACAAGGTGATGATCCAGGCTGAGGGCAAATATCGCGACCGGGTTGACGATATCGGCAGTCTCTATGTCCGTTCCACGGATGGCACGATGGTGCCGCTCAGGAGTATCCTGACGACTGAGAACGTTCTCGGGCCGCAGATCCTGACCCGCTACAACATGTTCCGGGCCGCTGCCGTCATGGGGGATCCCGCGCCGGGCGCTTCCACGGGCGTGGTGATCAACGAGATGGAAGGTGCCGCAAGGCAGGCACTGCCGCCGGGCTATTCCTTTGAGTGGACGGGAACAGCTCAGCAGCAGCTCGATTCCGGCAACATCGTCATGTTCATCCTGTTGCTGTCGATCCTGTTCACCTACCTGTTCCTGGTCGCCCAGTATGAAAGCTGGACCATGCCCGTGGCGATCCTGATGTCAGTCTCGTTCGCCATCATGGGGGCACTCGTGGCGGTGTTCGTGACAGGCGGCGATGTCAATCTCTACACCCAGATCGGCATGATCATGCTGGTGGGGATGGGGGCGAAAAACGCCATCCTGATTGTGGAATTTGCCATGGAGCAGCGCGACAGCGGCAAATCGATCCGCGATGCAGCCGTGGAGGCCGCCCATCTGCGTTTCCGCGCGGTGATGATGACTGCGCTGTCGTTCCTGCTGGGCGTGGTGCCGCTGATGACCGCCTCCAGTGCCGGCGCGGCCAGCCAGAAGGCCATCGGCTTCGCTGTTTTTGGTGGCATGCTGTTTGCGACAGTTGTCGGCGTGATGATGATCCCGATCCTCTATGTCTGCCTGCAGGCGACGCGGGAGACGGTGAAAGGCTGGTTCGGCGGCGGCAAGGACGATCAGGGGCCCGAGGGGCCGACAGAGCCAGCTGCGGCCGTCCAGGGCTAGAGGCTCTAGCGACTTGTCGACGGTCAGCACCAAGTTGCTGACCGTTCCTTGGTGATGAACTGGGTGGATCAGGACCCTCCTATGCTGCTGAAGATCATCCTGGCTGTTGTGGTCATTCCGGCTCTTATCTTTGTTGATATATTGCAAATCACTCGGCCGGTCAGTTTGACGTATTTGCTTCACTCTGCAGGATTGCCGTCTACAGTGACGTTCTGGATAGTTGTTGTGGCTTACGGCTCTATGACTTCATTGCTTCAGTTCGTCTTCGAAAGGCGATTTGCGCGCAGATCCACCGCTCTCAGTTTCAATGGCCGGCGACGTTATAAAAGTGAGGCACCTGATTGTTGTTGTTGGCATCTTGATAGTGTCAGCCGACCTGTTCATGTTGACCAAGCCGGTAAGCCTCACTTTTCTGCTGTTTGTCGCAGGGATGCCTGCCTGGATCGCTTTTGTTTCATCCGCGGTTTTCTTTTCCATCCTGATCAGATGGTTCGTGGTTTTCTTTGACAAAAGATCGACCTAGCCGGGCCCCCAACGCTTTAGATCAACGTATTGTGCTTCCCCTATCTCAGGGAAACAGGGGGCAGGTTGTAGGGGGAAACGTGGCGAAGTCCCATAAAGGACACAAGTCCGGGCGAGCGCAAGGAGCGTCGCGAAGGTAAATCGCACGCCTGACAGGTTCGCTTGTGCGCTCGTTGGCGGCCCGTTCCCTTCAATCTTGCTGCCGCTTCCTGCACAATCAGATCACCCTATTGTGCGCCCGGCGTGCCCCTATCTCTCAGACAGTCTTCCTTTAAACAGCTCGGACCCGTGAAGCCGAGAACGCTCGGTTGAAACGATCATTCGAGCGCGGAGGCCTATCAACTTCACCAGGTAGCTTAATTCCAGGTGGGCGAAACAGGCGCTGTCGAGTGAAAAAAAGGAATTTTACTTGCCACGAGAAGGTGTCTGGAAAGACGTCTGGCGGCTTGCTGGTTGCAGGGGACGCTGTTCAAGTCGGCTTCGTCAATTTCTCCGGTTCGCCTGCCAATCAATCAGCACGCACTGATAGTCCCTGGACGAGAGGCCTGGGCATCCAGTCTGTTATGAGTCGTTTTGGACATTAATCCGGTCTCATCCTTCAATCGTAAACCGCAGGGTTCAGAAGGGAAGGGATCCATGATTACGGTCTATTATGATGGCAAATGCAGCCTCTGTTCCCGCGAGATCGGTTACTTCAAGAAACGCAAGCCGAAACGGCCGATCGTCTGGCACGACATTGCCAATGCGCCATCCTTGCTTGCGGACACCGGTTTGAGCCAGTCTGATGCGCTTCTATACATGCGCGTCCGTGACGAAACTGGTGTGCTTCGGACAGGCGTTGACGCGTTTATCACGCTTTGGGGGCAGTTTGCCGGCTGGTCTCTTCTGGCGCGGCTGGGGTCATTGCCGGGTATCTACACGTTGGCAGATCGTCTCTACCGTGGTTTCGCGCAACGTCGCTTCAACCGCAACCCGCATTGTCTTGCCAGTTTGAAGCGCTGAAGTAGAACGGAAAGGGTGACTAGCGGACAATAGCAATTTGCCGCCGGAACCCATTTGGGAACCCAAGACAGAGAAACTGCCAATTTCCAGGATCTGTCATCAGTGTGAGGGATTGTTTTTCTTCGGAAGTTTGGTGAGCCGACAGGGGTTCGAACCCTGGACCTACTGATTAAAAGTCAGTTGCTCTACCAGCTGAGCTATCGGCTCTCACCAATTTCCGGTGCGGGTGGCTTGCGTCGTTGGCGCCGCCGCCGCGTTGGTGGCGTGTGTTTAGGCCGACACCGATTTGATTGCAAGAGGCAAAATGTATTTTTTCAACAGGCTCGGAAAAACTCCCAAGGTTGGCGCGAAGTGACGTAGCGGCGAGCAGGGAATTGTTCCGAAACTCCGGTTTCGGTGTAGAGGTGTTAATAATAAAATACCGAACGACAGTATTGCCAAGTACTATTTGGAGATATTGTGAGGCTGCTAATCAAGAAGATTCATTTTTAAGAAAATAAAGATCATTCTCCTGCAAAAACTGTCAGGTAGCGCAATAAAGCGTTGTGATGTAACGTTATCTGGCACATGAGAGGTTACATGCATACTACAACAATCGATACCCACACGAACTCCGTTGAGTTCGATTTCGTGAAGGGACACATCGCTGCCACGATGACCCTCATTCACGGATTGATCGACCAGGGCCTGATTGACCGGGAGCGTCTGGACGCGTTTTTCGCCGCGTTCGTTGGCGACTTGCCGCACAGCCGTGAAACGCTCGGATTGAGATTGATTCTCGATCAGTGGCGTCAGGGTCTTCGCGATGGTGAAGAAGTCGACGAGCTGAAAGGCAGGCTTTTCGAAGTGATCCGGGGAGGGCGCACAAACTAACTCTGTCTGGATATGGCCGGCCCGGGGTTGGGGGGCCGGAGCATATTCTTCTGTCTGTCTTTTGAGGGCGCTTAGGCGCCTTTTTTGATTCAAGGCATTCAAACCCGATCGTCACCGGCGCCCAGATCCGACTCGGTTTTGGGATGAGGTCTCATCACAATCGGTTCAGAGCTTTTTCTGCGGTTGTTCGCGCGCTGGTCAACACAGGGCGCGTTTGCTATCCCTACGGTAACGAGGGACTGTCTGGAGCGCTGAACGTCTTGCTCACATCGTTGACCAACATGGCTTGCCTTTTCGCACGGCGCTTGAGAATGCCGGTGATAGCAGCAGACGGGATGTTTCTTTTGCTAACGCTGTTTTTGGCGTTTCCAGCGGCGATCCTCGTCCAAGCATCCGGTGCGGCTGCCGAACAAAGGTTCGTCACGATCGGAACAGGTGGCGTCACTGGCGTCTATTATCCGTCCGGGGGGCAACCTGCAAAATCGTGAATCGCAGTCGCTCCGAACACGGGGTGCGCTGTTCGGTCGAAACCACCTTTGGTTCCATTGCAAATATCGAGAAGCTTCGGCGCGGCGAGATCGATTTTGGCTATGTGCAGTCCGACTGGCAACACCATGCCTATCACGGAACGTCGGTTTTCGAGGAGAGCGGTGCATTTGGCGACCTGCGGGCGATTTTCTCGCTCCATTCGGAAGTTGCAACAATCGTGGTGCGTCGGGAAAGCAGCTATAAAACGGTCAATGACCTGAAAGGGGCCCGCGTCAATATCGGTGCAGCCGGGTCTGGCTCGGCAGCGTCATGGAAAACACTTGTTGGTTATCTTGATTGGAGCAAAAGCGATCGCGCGCATTTCTCCGAACTCGGCACGTCTGAACTTGCCGAGGCCCTGTGTGACGGCGAGATTGATGCCTACTTCGCCCTTATAGGCCATCCGGCGGGATTGATCGAAGAGACGCAGCAGAAGTGCGATGCACGGGTCTTTGGCGTCGACGAAGCGGCGGTCAGCGGCCTTCTGCAGGACGCTCCCTACTATATGCCGGCCGCTATTCCGGCCGGGCTCTACGGGCTCAAGGCACCCGTCCGGTCCTATGGTGCAGTGGCCACATTCGTGACGTCGGCAAGGATGCCGGATGACATTGTTGCGACGATGCTGACAGCGCTGGTCGACAATTTCGAGAGTTTTCAGAAACTGCACCCTGCGTTGAATGGCCTGAAGCTGGAGAATATGGCAAGTGCCGACATGGCGGCGCCCCTTCATCCCGGGGCACAACGCTTCTTCCGGGAGCGCGGCATTTTGACCGAAGACAAGGCGGCCGGCGGGAAGTAAGCCCATCTATGGCCAAGCTCTCCAAAAGGTGAGCGGCTTTTGTCTTTGTCACCTGGCTGGTTGGGACTAAACAGGTAGCCCGAAAACCGGTCATGGCCGGAAGCGAAACCAGAGACCGGAAAACATGATCCAGGATATCACGACGATTGCAATTGCGGTTTCGGCCGGAGTTGCCTCCTTCTTGTCGCCATGCGTATTGCCGCTTGTTCCGCCGTATCTGGGTTACATGGCCGGCGTCTCCCTGGAAGAAGTCGCCGGCGAATCCGAGGACAGCAAAGCGGCGGCGAGACGTGTTTTTCTGACCTCCCTGGTGTTCGTGCTGGGCTTTTCGACCGTGTTTGTGCTCATGGGTGCCACGGCCAGTCTGCTCGGGCAATTCATTCGCCAGTATCTCGACTATCTCGGCTATATCGCAGGCGCGGTCATCATCGTCATGGGACTGCATTTCCTGGGTGTGTTCAGGATCGGCTTCCTCTACCGGGAAGCCCGTTTTCACGTTGCCAACAAGCCGGCGGGGCCGCTCGGCGCCTATGTCATGGGACTTGCGTTCGGGTTTGGCTGGACACCCTGCATCGGCCCGGTCCTGGCAGGCATCTTCGCTGTTGCCGCTTCGAAAGATACGGTCGGGCAAGGGGCGTTGCTGCTGAGTGCCTATGCCCTCGGGCTCGGCATCCCGTTCCTGATTGCGTCTCTCTTTGCCGGGCCGTTCCTGAATTTCATGAAGCGTTTCCGCAAACATATGGGCGCGGTTGAAAAGACCATGGGAGGGATCCTGGTGTTGACAGGGATCATGTTCCTGACCGGTCAGATGGCGGTTCTGTCCTACTGGCTCCTGGAGACCTTCCCGGCGTTTCAATACATAGGATGATTGCCGACGTTCAGTCGGGAATTTCTGCCGCCTGACCTGGCTTTAGAATGCCGTGTCGCGAAATTCGGCAGCGGTGACCAGAGGGTCGCCTGCGTATAGCGTCGGGTGGCAGAGTTCGGTCACATCCAGCAGGTGCAGGCAGGCAACCGCAGCATCCGCCGCATTGGCAAAGGGACCAACCATGAGGGCGATGCCGCCTTCTTCGGTTTGCCGCTGCATCAAGAGCGGGCGCAGATCCCGCATGCGTTCTTCGTTCTGGGTCTTGAAATCTGCCCAGGCCTTGGCCGCTCCTGCCGAAGTTCGATAGTGGCCGATAATTGCGCCAAAATCGCTGCGTTTGAGCTGGCTGTCGCCACCGCCGCGCAACCGTCCGGCCGGGCTGGACGGGGTGATGATCTTCGGGCGCAGGGTCGTTTGCGTCGGAGTGGCATCGAAAACCTCCACCTCGACCTGGGTGTTTGCCTTCGGTATGGAGCCCGTGACGACCGGTTCATCCGTTGCTTCCGGCAATCTGACCTGAGGCACAACTCGCGGAGAGAGTTCAACGATGCGTACCGGCTCCTCCGGATCGATTGAACCGGGTGTTTCGGACCCGGACGCCGACTCGTTGCGATAGATGCTGATCAGCCGCGGCGGCGACTTGGTGTCTGCGGTTTCGCTCAATGTCAGTCGGGGTTGGAGACCGGCTGGGTTTTCCGCCTGGGCCGGACCCTCAGCCAGTTCGGTCCCGTCAAATTCGGGAGCTGCAGCGTTATCAGGCTTCGTCTCGATGGGAGCCTTGGTAATCACAACGCCAGGTCCCGGTTCGGCGGACGTGTCATTGGGAACGACCGGCCCTGACTGCCCGGAGAGTTTCGCCACCGCCACCTGTTTCTCCAGGGCTGCGATCCGACGGGAATAGGTGACGTTTTGCTCTGACAAGGCGCTGAGCCTTCGCCGCAAGCCGACAATTTCGCGCTGGAGAACGTCCATCTGGGCCAGACTGAGGTCGGACCTCACAGGAGGCGTGCCCCGTTCCGGCAACTGCATCACTTCCAGGGTCGGCCGTTGCCCAGGTCCCGGAGTGGTGGGAATGGAAGCGGTCGTTTCAACATCGCCAGCCGGTGGCAGTCTGAGCCCCGCTGTTTCCACTGAAGATGGAAAACCCGTCGGCACATAGCTGAACTGGTAGGACGCGAGCCCGACCGTACCCATGGTGACTGCAGCAAACGCCCAGGAAAGGAGTCCGATGCGCGGGGCCGTAAAGGTCTCGCGAACAACTTCCCGTATGGGCTTTTGAGGCGGCCGCCTGGTCAAAACTATCTGTTCCCGTGCCAGATTTCGAATCTTTGAGACAATAGCCTATCAGGGCGTCATTATGGTTAACGAAACGCAAACCCTTGCGCAGAGTCAGTCAGATCTTTCAATGTTCTGTGGATCGGGGCATATAGGGGCGAATTTGCGTCGCTGACGCTCGGATAATTGACAATGGATCTTTGATGACGACCCGCTCTTGCCTTTCGATCGTTCTGGCCGCAGGGCTTGGAACACGCATGAAGTCCAACCTCCCAAAGGTGATGCATGAAGTTGGCGGATTGCCGCTGGTAGGTCACGTCATCAAGGCACTTTCGGCAGCTGGCTCGGAGCGGATCTCGGTTGTGACTGGTCCCGACATGCCGGCGCTGGAACAGCTGGTCTTCAAGATGGCGCCGATGGCTCGGTGCTATGTGCAGACAGAACGACTTGGCACCGCACACGCCGTGCTGGCGGCGAAGCCGGCGCTGGAGTTTGAGGCTGACGATGTCCTCGTGCTGTTTGGT
This sequence comes from Labrenzia sp. VG12, assembly GCF_002237595.1. Taxonomy (NCBI): domain Bacteria; kingdom Pseudomonadati; phylum Pseudomonadota; class Alphaproteobacteria; order Hyphomicrobiales; family Stappiaceae; genus Labrenzia; species Labrenzia sp. VG12. The sequence goes on along the minus strand of NZ_CP022529.1, from coordinate 1,381,006 downwards.
GATACGCCTCTGGTGAGCGCGGGAACCGTGAGCCGTGTCCGTAAGGCCCTCGAAAACGGTGCGGATCTTGCCGTGCTGGGGTTCGAAACGCGCCGCCCGCACGGGTATGGTCGCCTGCTGATCGAAAATGGGCGACTGAAGGCGATTCGAGAGGAAAAGGACGCCAGCGACGAAGAGCGCAGGATTACCTACTGCAATTCCGGCATCATGGGATTTTCAGGAAAGCACGCACTTGGCCTTTTGGAGGCCATCGGCAACGACAATGCCAAGGGCGAGTATTATCTGACCGACGCCGTCGAGATTGCCAACCGGAACGGCCTGAAGGTCGTCGCGGTGAAGGGAACGGAAATCGAAACCCAAGGCATCAATACGCGGGCACAACTGGCGTCTTGCGAAGCAGACTTTCAGGCGCTGCAACGGCGTGGTGCCCTTGAAAACGGCTGTACCTTGCTCGCCCCGTCCACCGTCTACTTTTCGCACGATACCGATTTGTCGGTCGATGTGACCGTAGAACAGAACGTGGTCTTCGGCCCGGGCGTACAGGTCGCAAAGGGGGCGCGCATTCGGGCGTTCAGTCATCTGGAGGGCGCGCAGGTCGGCGAGGGCAGCGTGGTTGGACCTTATGCACGCCTGCGGCCCGGCACTGTTCTGGGAACCGATACGAAAGTCGGGAATTTCGTTGAAGTCAAAAACGCCACATTTGGCGCCGGGGCCAAGGCCAATCATCTCAGTTACATCGGGGATGCGAGCGTCGGCTCCAAATCGAATATCGGCGCCGGAACGATCACCTGCAATTACGACGGTTATCTGAAACATCGCACGGAAATTGGCGCCGGCAGTTTTGTCGGCTCAAATTCTACGCTGGTGGCACCCGTAAAGCTCGGCAATGCGTCTTTTGTTGCGGCTGGCAGCGTCATCACCGAGGACGTGCTTAAGGACTCCATGGCGTTCGGTAGAGCCAGGCAGACCGTCAAGGAAGGCAAGGCGAAACAGTTGCGCGCGCGCCTGCAGTCCGCAAAGGACGCAAAGTCCTGAGGGATTCTGCCCTTGTCATTTTCTGAAACAGGGTTTGATTTCAGCTTGGGCGCCGCAGTCGTCTAAAGCAATGCGGTCCTGTTTCGGGCGCTGTTAATTCAAAGGAATTTTGCATGTGTGGCATCGTAGGTGTTTTGGGCCAGGCAGACGTTGCGCCCAGAATTGTGGATTCGCTGAAGCGCCTTGAATATCGGGGGTATGATTCCGCGGGTGTTGCCACTCTTGTGGACAGCAAGATCGTGCGCCGCAGGGCTGAGGGCAAATTGCGCAATCTGGAAGCGGCGCTTGAAGCATCCCCCCTGGCGGGAACAAGCGGCATCGGCCACACAAGATGGGCGACGCACGGCGCCCCGACCATTTCGAATGCGCACCCGCATCTGGCTGGCTCCGTTGCCGTTGTCCATAACGGCATCATCGAGAACTATCTTGAGCTTCGCGAAGAGATCGTTGCTGCCGGTGCCGTTCTCGACACCGAGACAGACACGGAAGTTGTCGCTCATCTGATCAACCTGGCGATCGCCAAGGGCAAGTCCGCTCAGGACGCCGTTGCAGAAGTGCTGCCGCGCCTCAAGGGGGCATTCGCCCTTGCGATCCTGTTCGGCGGCGAGAACGATTTGCTGATCGGCGCACGCAAGGGCTCTCCGCTGGCGATCGGTCACGGCGACGGGGAAATGTTCTTTGGATCCGATGCGATTGCACTGTCGCCCTTTACCGACCGGATCACCTATCTGGAAGAGGGCGATTGGGCCGTGTTGACGAGGTCCGGCGTCAGCATCTTTGACCGTGACAACCAGCCCGTGTCGCGCCCTGAAGCCAGATCCTCGGTGATCTCGAGCCTGATGGACAAGGGCAACTACAAGCATTTCATGGCCAAGGAAATCCATGAACAGCCTGAAGTTCTCGGTCACACGCTGTCGCGCTATTTCGACTACACAACGAACCAGGCCAGTGTGGCGGGTGCGGAAGCACTGCGGTTCCGGGATTTGAATCGGCTGCTTGTAACGGCCTGTGGCACGGCCTATCTGGCGGGCCTGGTCGCCAAGTACTGGTTTGAAAAGTATGCCCGTCTTCCGGTGGAAATCGACATTGCAAGCGAATTCCGTTACCGCGAAACGCCCGTCAGTGCTCATGACGCCGCGCTATTCATTTCGCAATCGGGCGAAACGGCCGACACGCTCGCCTCGCTCCGCTATTGCAAGGAGCACGGCGCCACCATCGGCGCCATTGTTAACGTGCCGGAGAGCACGATCGCTCGTGAGGCCGATCGGGTGTTTCCGACCATAGCCGGACCGGAAATCGGTGTTGCCTCCACCAAGGCATTTACCTGTCAGCTGGCCGTTCTGGCAGCTCTCGCGCTGCAGGCCGGCCGCGAACGCGGTTTCCTTGGCCTTGAACAGGAAAAGGAGCTGGTGGCCGAACTGACCGAAGTGCCCAGCCTGGCGCTGAAGGCGCTGGCATCGGAAGCCGACATCGAAAAGCTGTCGCAACCGCTTTCAAAAGCCAGCAACGCGCTTTACCTCGGCCGGGCGACGAACTTTCCGCTTGCGCTGGAAGGTGCCCTGAAGCTGAAGGAACTGTCCTACATTCATGCGGAAGGCTATGCCGCAGGTGAGCTCAAGCATGGTCCGATCGCATTGATTGACGAGAACATGCCGGTCTTTGTCATCGCGCCCTATGATGCCATTTACGAAAAGACCGTTTCCAACATGCAGGAAGTGGCAGCGCGCGGAGGACGCATCGTGTTGCTCACGGATGAGCGCGGTGCGTCCGAGTGCGGGAATGCAGCCGAAAATACCGTGATCCTGCCAAACATGTCCGATATTGTTGCGCCGATCATCTACGCACTGCCAGTTCAGCTGATCGCCTATCATACGGCGGTGTTCATGGGGACAGATGTCGACCAGCCCCGCAATCTCGCCAAATCGGTGACGGTCGAATAGGATGGCACACTCAGACGCGCTGAACATCGTCCCGTTTGAGGAGAGGTTTCGCAGCCAGGTGATTGCACTCTGGCAGTCCTGCGGCTTGACGCGGCCGTGGAACGATCCGGACAAGGATATCGACCGGAAGCTGACGGACGAGAACGGTGCGTTTTTTCTGCTGCTGGGAGCGGACGAGGCGGTCATCGGGTCCGTCATGGTCAGTCATGACGGGCACCGCGGGTCCATCTACTATCTCAGCATTGATCCGGCTCATCAGGCGGAAGGTTACGGCAAACAGCTCATGGCCTATTGCGAAGCCTATCTGACGGATCTTGGCTGTCCGAAGATCAATCTGTTCGTAAGGCGGGGAAACGAAGCTGTCGTCTCGTTTTACGAAAAGCTTGGCTACACCGAGGAGACCGCCGTTCCCATGGGTAAACGCCTGATACCCGATATCTGAGCGTGTTGGCGCTTATTCAGGGTTGATCAGAGCATTCGTCCATCGCCTGGTTTGCAGGGCGCTTGGGTGGACGGCTCGGCCGGCTGGCCACGAACAGAGCGCAACCTGCGATGAAAACTCCGACAAGAACGCCCAGCCACATGGCAGGTTGGCTTGTATAGAGAAACACGCCAAAGCCGAATGCCATGCCGGCAAGCGCGATGGTCTTGGACTTCCTGCCAATCGCGCCGTGTTCCCGCCAGGCAATGACCGGGGGGCCGAAAACGGGATGGTTCAGGATCCGTGCCTCAAGGGCTGGCGAGGAGCGGGCAAAGCAGCCAGCCGCGAGAATGAAAAAGATCGTGCTTGGCAATAGCGGCAGGAATGCCCCCACAAGGCCAAGCCCGACACAGCCTGTTCCCAGAATTTTGAACGTGGTTCGACGCAATATTGCCTCCGGAATCGGCAAATTAGGGGTTGATCGCCAAAAAATTAATCGAGCGTAGGATACCGCGCTGCGATAAAGATGCTTATCTAGAGCGGGAACGTTTAAAAGACGAGCGCCAATAGGGACTTCAAGCAGGTGTCGCCCATGAGCCGGCATAAACATAAAACAGATGATACGCACAAGATAGCTCCTCACCGGCCAGGTGCGGCAACTCGTCTGCGCAACTACTTCCTGACAGGTCTGGTGATCACCGGCCCGATCGGGATCACGCTTTGGCTGACCTGGACCTTCATCAAATGGGTGGATGGCTGGGTAAAACCGTTCGTACCGAAGGTCTACAATCCGGAGACCTATCTGCCGTTCTCCGTGCCGGGGTTCGGCCTGATCGTTGCCATTCTCGTTCTCACGGTCGTTGGTTTTCTGGCGGCGAATTTCCTTGGCCGAAGCCTGATCACATTTGGCGAAAATCTGGTTGGCCGGATGCCGCTTGTTCGTAATATTTACAGTGGCTTGAAGCAGATTTTTGAGACAGTGCTTGATGAACGTGGCAACAGTTTCACCAAGGCGGCATTGATCGAATATCCACGCAAGGGCCTTTGGGCGATCGTGTTCATTTCCACGGAGACGAAAGGCGAAGTCGCTCGACGGCTCCGGGACAGCGCCGAAACCGTGTCCGTGTTCCTGCCGACGACCCCGAACCCGACCTCCGGGTTCCTGCTGTTCGTGCCGAAAGAAGACGTGGTCGAACTCAACATGGGGGTCGAGGACGCCGCAAAGCTGGTCATTTCGGCCGGTCTTGTCAGTCCGGATCTGCCGGAGATCCTGGAAGACGTCATTGCCGAACCTGAAAAACTCGACAAGATCCGCAAGCGCGAGGACGCCTGAGGCGTTTCCGGGGATGATTGCAAGCTGAAGGTTGCGAACAAATCCAGGAACGGTCCGAACGCAGCCTGCTTAGCTCGCGCTATCGTCGAAGCTGTAAGGATCGCCGCGCTTTTCCAGGTTTTCGATATAGGTTTCTACGGAATATGCCGTTCCGAGCGTGATCAGTTTTCCCGAAGTTCGTTCGACGAGGAGCGGCGCGTTGCCGGCAAGCATATCACTGAAATGGCCAGACTTGAGATAGTCGACACTCTGATAAGCGAAGACCCAACCGTAACTGCCTTCCGCAATGGGGGCCTGATAGAGGGAAATTTCAATCCAGTTGATGTCCAGTCGCTCTGCTTGCAGCCTGTGCTCAAGGTTCCAACGGTCAATCTGCTGCTGTGCAATTGACCGGGCTTCATCCGTCGAAATCAAGACCATCTCCTGACCATCCGGTTGACTGACCCATCCTTTCGCATGGCAGGGTGATCATCCCGCCCTTAGCAGCCGGATCGCCGCATCCCGGCCGAACAGATAGAGAAGGCTGCGGAGGGCCTGACCGCGATCCGTCTCAAGATCCGGATCTTTCTCCAGAATCAGTCGGGCGTCGTCCCGGGCGACTTCCATCAGATCGGCATGCTCATCGGCCCGGGCAATCCGGAACCCGGGCGTGCCGGACTGGCGCGTGCCTAGGATTTCGCCGCCGCCGCGCAGCTTCAGGTCTTCTTCGGCGATCAGGAAGCCGTCATTGGTCTCGCGCATGATGTTGAGGCGGGCGCCGGCCGTCTCGCCGAGCGGCCCCTTGTAAAGCAGCACACAGGAAGACGGCTTGTCGCCGCGCCCGACCCGTCCGCGCAGCTGGTGCAGCTGGGCGAGGCCGAAGCGCTCGGCATGTTCGATGACGATGATGGTGGCATCGGGAACATCAACTCCGACTTCAATCACGGTGGTCGCCACCAGAACGCGGGTGACGCCGGACTTGAAATCCGCCATGGCGGCGTCTTTTTCGTCAGCATTCATGCGCCCGTGGACCAGAGACACCTTTTGCCGGAGCGCGTGTTCCAGCACTCGATGACGGTCTTCGACGGCTGCCAGGTCGATCTTTTCCGATTCCTCCACCAGAGGGCAGACCCAGTAGACTTTCTGCCCGTCTGCAATCGCTGCACCGACCCGGGAAATGATCTCGTCCAGCCGGTCGAGTGAGACGGACACCGTCGTGATCGGTTTGCGGCCTGCCGGCTTGTCAGTGAGGCGCGAGACATCCATATCGCCGAAGCCGGTGAGGACCAGCGTGCGCGGGATCGGGGTGGCGGTCATCACCAGCACATCGACGCCCTGGCCCTTGGACGAGAGCGCCAGTCGCTGGTGAACTCCGAAGCGATGCTGTTCGTCGACAACGACCATGCCAAGATTCCTGAAAGTGACGCTGCCCTGGAAGAGGGCATGAGTGCCGACTACCAGGTCGATTTCCCCGGCATCCAGTTGCTCCTGCCGGATGCGGCGTTCCTTCTGGCTGTCCTTGCCGGTCATCAGGGCAAGGTGAATGCCGGCCTTGTCGCAAAGCGGCTTCATGGACGCGTAGTGCTGGCGAGCCAGGATTTCCGTCGGCGCCATCAGTCCGCCCTGGGCGCCGGTCTCGATGACCTGGGCGAGCGCAGCGAGTGCAACCACCGTCTTGCCGGCGCCGACGTCGCCCTGCAACAGGCGCAGCATGCGCACCGGTTTGGCCAGGTCCTCGTTGATTTCCTCAATCGCTTTAGACTGACTGCCGGTCAGCTGGAAGGGCAATGCACCGATCACTGCCCGCTGCAGATCGCCTTTCGGCTGTCGAGCCACGCCACCAAGGGTTCTCATATGCGCGCGGACCATGGCGAGCGCCAGCTGGCTGGCCAGAAGTTCGTCATAGGCCAGGCGCTGCATGAAGGGCGAGGCCGGATCGATGTCCTGCTGTTCCTTCGGCGCGTGCAGCGTCGTCAGGGCCTCGGCGAAATCCGGCCAGCTGTTCTGGCGCAGATAGGCATCATCCAGCCATTCGGGCAGGTTCGGCAGCCGCTCGACCGCAGCCCGGACAGCCTTTTGCAGGGTCTTGGCGGCAAGACCACCGGTCAGAGGGTAGACCGGTTCGATCGCGGGCATCTCGGCCGCTTCTTCCGGTTTCAGGGAATAGTCCGGATGGACCATCTGCGGCCGGTCGTTGAACCATTCCACCTTGCCGGAAACGATCCGTCTTTCGCCTTCCGGAAAGGTCTTTTCCAGCCAGTCCCGGCGCGGATGAAAAAAGACGAAGCTGATCTGCCCGGTGTCGTCATGGGCGCTGATCTTGTAGGGCGCCTTGGAATGTCGGGGCGGGGCCTGATGGCGGCCTATGATGACATCCAGGGTAACGATGTCGCCATTTTCCGAATAGGCAATCCCCGGCCGATGGCGCCGGTCGATCAGGCTGTGCGGGATATGAAACAACAGGTCGGCGACCGTTGCATCGCGTTCCGGCTGCGCACCGACCAGCCCGGAAACCAGCTTCGCAATTTTGGGCCCGATGCCGGGCAAGGTCGAGACTGGCGCGAACAGGGGATCGAGAACCGGGGGACGCATTCTTGGCAGGTCTACCTATCGGGATCAGCGGGTGGTCAAGTGACAAGTGCATCTGTTCTGCCACGAAGCCGGAGCCCAGTGCAAACAAATAGAACAATCTGTGAACTAAGGCGCTGACAAGCCGTCTGACTGCCGCTATATATCCGCTACGAAATCATGAAATCCGGTGCGGTGAGGGTCCTTCAAAGCGGGTCTCGCCCGCGCCTGCAATTGCAAATAGGCCCTCCATGTCCGACAAGCCCGGTTCCCAAGACAGTGCCCCTGAGGGTGAACGTGACACGCGACGCAAGAAGATCCTGTTCCGCTGCTGGCACCGTGGCATGAAGGAAATGGATCTGCTGCTCGGCGGTTTCGCCGACGCCGAAATCGACGGGCTGGGCGAAGAAGAGCTGCAGGAACTGGAACATCTTTTGACGGCGCATGACCAGGATCTCTACGCCTGGATGACCGGGCGCAAGCCATTGCCGCAGGAATGGGACGGACCGCTCTACCGCCGCATCATTGCCTATCACGAAGCTGCCGGGCCAGCCGGGTTCACACGATAATATTCAAGGACTGAAGCTGTGTTTGACAGGCTGCTGAAAGACCGCGCCAACGTCACGCTTGCCGGCGTGCCGGACGGGGCTGAAAGCTTTGCGCTGGCGCGTTTGCTGCGCGAGAGCAACGAGGATGGCCTGTCGCTTGTGTTTATCGCCCGTGACGCGACCCGCATGGCGATGATCACGGAAGCGCTCGGTTTTTTCGATCCAACCGTTGATGTGCTTCAGCTTCCGGCCTGGGACTGTCTGCCCTATGACCGGGTGTCTCCCAATACGGCCATCAGTGCGCGGCGGCTGCTGGCGCTCGGGCAGCTTGCGCGCGGGATCAAACCCGGCCGCAAGACCGTGTTGCTGACAACCCTGAACGCCGTCCTTCAGCGCATGCCTGAACGGTCCTTCATGGCTGACCAGACGTTTTCCATGGCGCCGGGCAACCAAGTGGACATGGAAGCGATATCCGGCTGGATGGAGCGCAACGGGTTTTCTCGAACCCCGACCGTGCGCGAGACCGGTGAATATGCTGTGCGCGGCGGCATCGTCGACCTGTTTGCGCCCGGATCGGAGGAACCGGTCCGGCTCGATTTCTTTGGTGACACGCTGGAATCGATCCGCTCGTTCAATGCCGAGACGCAGCGCACGTCAAAGCAGCTCAAGCGCCTCGACCTGGTACCGATGAGCGAAGTGGTCTTGTCGGAGGAGGCCATTTCGCGCTTCCGCCGCTCCTACCTGGCCAGTTTTGGTGCCGCCAGCCGCGAAGACGTGCTTTATCAGTCGATCAGCGACGGTCGCCGCTATGCGGGGATGGAACACTGGCTGCCCCTGTTTCACGAACGGCTTGAAACACTTTTCGACTATATCGGCGAGACACCGGTGGTGCTGGATGCGAGCGCCGCGGACGCGGTGCGTGAACGTTCCGAGCAGGTTCAGGAGTATTACCAGGCCCGTCAGGAAGCGCGCGAAATGGGCACGGGCGCCGGAAACGTCCCTTACATGCCGGTCGAGCCGGCAAGCCTCTATCTCTCCGAAGGCGAATGGACGGCGGCTGTCGCGGACCGGGCAACTGCTGCGCTCGACTCGTTTACGCCGCCACCGGGCAGCGGCAAGACCGTCATTGAACTGGAAGGCCGGCAGGGGCGCAGCTTTGCCGCTGAGCGGGCCGCTGGTGATGTCAATATCTTCGATGCCCTGACGACCCATGTCCGGGAGTTGCAGAAGAACGGCAAGCGCACGGTAATCGCCTGCTGGTCGGAAGGCTCCCGCGACCGGCTTGGGCAGATCCTGGGTGATCATGGCCTTGGCGCGGTACAGGAAGTCGAAACCCTTGCCCAGATCGCAGATCTGCCTGCCAAAACCACGGCCCTGTGCATTCTCGGCATCGAACACGGGTTCGAACTGAAGGACATCGCCTTTATCGGCGAGCAGGACATCCTGGGGGACCGGCTGGTGCGCAAGTCGCGCCGCAAGGCCAAGGGCGCCAATGTCATCACCGAGGCGACCGGCCTGTCGGAAGGCGATCTGGTTGTCCATGTCGAACACGGTATCGGCCGGTTCATCGGCCTGAAGACCATCGAGGCAGTCGGCGCCCCGCATGATTGTCTGGAGTTGCAATATGCGGGCGGTGACAAGCTCTACCTGCCGGTCGAGAATATCGAGCTTTTGTCGCGCTATGGTTCGGAAGACCAGGAAGCCCAGCTCGACAAGCTGGGCGGCGGCGCCTGGCAGGCGCGCAAGGCCAAACTCAAGAAACGCATCCTTGAGATTGCCGACGGCTTGATCAAGACGGCGGCGGAACGGGCGCTCAAGACGGCGCCAGTGGTGGAGACCCCGGAAGGGGTCTACGATGAATTCGCGACCCGTTTTCCGTACGAGGAAACCGAGGACCAGCTCACCGCCATCGATGCGGTCTTCGACGATCTGGCTGCCGGCCGCCCGATGGACCGGCTGGTCTGCGGCGATGTCGGCTTCGGCAAGACGGAAGTGGCGCTTCGAGCGGCGTTCATTGCCGCGATGTCCGGCCGCCAGGTTGCCGTGGTGGTGCCGACGACCCTGCTGGCACGCCAGCATTTCCGGACCTTCTCCGAGCGATTCCATGGCCTGCCGATCAATGTGGCCCATGCTTCCCGGCTGGTGCCGGCCCGGCAACTGACCCAGACCAAGAAGGGCATTGCCGATGGTTCGGTCGACATTGTTGTCGGCACGCATGCGCTGCTCGGCAAATCCATCGAGTTCCGGGATCTCGGCCTGCTGATCATCGACGAAGAGCAGCATTTCGGTGTCAAGCACAAGGAACGGCTGAAGGAACTGAAGTCGGACGTCCATGTGCTGACCCTGTCGGCGACCCCGATCCCGCGGACCTTGCAGCTCGCCCTGACGGGTGTCCGCGAGCTGTCGCTGATCGCGACACCGCCGGTGGACCGTCTGGCTGTGCGCACGTTTGTCTCTCCGTTTGATCCGCTGGTGGTGCGCGAAGCCTTGCTGCGCGAACATTATCGCGGTGGGCAGAGTTTTTATGTCTGTCCGCGTCTCTCCGATCTCGCCGAGCGGCGGGAATTCCTGGAAGAACAGGTACCGGAGCTGAAGGTGGCGGTTGCCCACGGCCAGATGCCGCCAGGCGAGCTGGAAGACGTGATGAACGCCTTTTATGAAGGCAAGTACAACGTTCTCCTGTCGACCACGATTGTCGAATCGGGGCTCGATATTCCGACAGCCAACACGCTGATCGTGCACCGGGCCGACATGTTCGGCCTGGCGCAGCTCTACCAGCTGCGCGGCCGTGTCGGACGCTCCAAGACGCGGGCCTATGCGCTCTTCACGGTGCCGGCCAACAAAACCCTGACGGCAACAGCCGAACGGCGCCTGAAGGTGCTGCAGTCGCTGGAAACACTCGGGGCCGGTTTCCAGCTGGCCAGCCACGATCTCGACATTCGCGGGGCAGGGAACCTGCTTGGCGAAGAGCAGTCCGGCCATATCAAGGAAGTCGGTTTCGAACTCTACCAGCAGATGCTGGAAGAGGCCGTCGCCCAGTTGAAGGACGGTGGTGCGGATTTCGGCGACGAACAATGGTCACCGCAGATCAATATCGGCACGCCTGTTCTGATCCCGGAAGACTATGTCGGCGATCTGCAGCTGCGCCTGCAGCTCTACCGGCGCCTGGGCGATGTCACCGAAGCGGAAGAAATCGATGCTTTTGGCGCGGAACTGATCGACCGTTTCGGCCCGCTGCCGGACGAGGTCCAGCATCTTCTGAAGATCGTCTATATCAAGGGCCTCTGCCGCAAGGCCAATGTCGAAAAAGTCGATGCCGGACCAAAAGGCATTGTCATTGCCTTCCGCAACTCCGAATTCGCCAACCCGGCTGGTCTTGTCTCCTACATTGCCGAACAGGGCGTGCTCGCCAAGATCCGCCCGGACCAGAAGATCGTTCTAACGCGGGACTGGGAAAAAACGGATTCGCGGCTGAAGGGAACGGCAACGGTGCTGACCAAGCTGGCTCGGCTGGCGGCGGCTTAGGGGCAGGGGCTTTCAACGAATAAGCGAGTGCTGGGCAATTCAACTTGCTCAATTCAACGCGAAAACTGCCTGTTCCGATCCACGAGTTTGAATCTCGTGAGAACAGAAGAGAGATTGGGTGGAGGAAATCGCTCCGGATGTATCGCGCGTTGAAGACCTGTTTTTAAGTTCTTTTTTGGGGCGAAAGCAATTTCGTTCATCAGTTGGACGTTTTTCTCAAAACGTTCCTTTACATATGTTTCCATCTTGATGCCGGGCCGAACTTGTAAAAGTCCGTTTGTGTTGGGACAAACTGAGACGAGATGCAAAAGCAGAAAGCATGAGTACAAGAATCTATCTCATTGAAGACTTTTTTGGAGCGCAAACCTTCAGGCAGCAAGACCCTGTCACGTTGAGAAGAAACGCAGACGGCATAAACTCAATTTACATTTCTGCAAAAGACTGCCTCTACCCGATGATCCACGTACTTGTTAACGGCGACAAAGCAGTCATTCACTATTTTGAATCTGAAGAGACTGCCGGGTTTTTGTCCCAAAACAACTCACGAAAAAATATCACGCGTCTGGAAACGTTCTTCGAAAATGAGTCTGGTACTGAGATCAAGTTTCCTGCCGAAGCCGTCGTAAACCACAAAGCGGCAGAAAAGGCTGCTGGCGAATTCGTTAGAAGAAACGAATTGCCGGAATGTCTCGAGTGGCTTGAATTGTGACTAGAGAAATATTGCGAATATCTTCATTCCTCTACGGCGACGGTTCTGACCAAACTGGCGCGGCTGGCGGTGGCATGGCTGTCGCCGACAGTCGATGGAAAAACCAAGTGTCACTCCCGAGAAAGCGGGAAACCAAGAATATTCATCGCTGGTGGGAGAATACCAGGATCTGTCCGGACGTCCTGGGTCCCGGCTCGCGCTGCGCTTGGCCGGGATGACAGTTTTTTGGTTGGCCAGCGATGAAACAATCGAGCAGGCGTGTAAGGTGCGAAGCTCGGTTCTAATCCGCCCATCCTTCGGCGCCGACAAGCGGCACATAGGCGACACCGCCGAGATTGTCCGTCCTGAAGTCGCCCTTTGAAGTTCGTCTCACCCGCACCAGATCCTGCAGGTGCCGGGAGGGGCCGACCGGAAGGACCAAACGGCCACCGTCCTTGAGTTGTGCCTTCAGGGAAACGGGAACGTCCGGCGCGGCGGCGGCAACGGCGATGGCGTCGAACGGAGCTTCGTCCGGACACCCCAGGGTGCCATCGGCGCACTGAACCTCGACATTGTTGCAACCGGCCGCCGCCAGATTGTCCCGGGCGAGTTGGACCAGCTCTGGAAGACGCTCGATGCTGATAATGTGAGCGGCGAGTTCTGCCAGGATTGCTGCGGCGTAGCCCGATCCCGTGCCGATATCGAGTACCGAGTCGGTTGAGGAGAGTTCAAGCAATTCGCAAGTCAATGCAACGACATAGGGCTGCGAGATGGTCTGTCCATGTCCGATCGGCAAGGGGCAGTCCCAATAGGCGCGGTGTTGAAGGTCTTCTGGGACGAAGAGATGCCTTGGAACCTTTTCCATCGCGGCGAGAACCCGTTCATCCCGGATGCCGCGGCGCCTGAGCTGCGTTTCAACCATGTCTCTGCGTTCGCTGGAAAAGGGATCCATCACGTCGACCCACTGGTTGTGAATTTGTCGGGCAATAACTTGCCGTCTCAAGACTCTATTAAACCTAAAACCGCATAGTGATGGAACCAAGAGACCAGAGTTCAGCGTTAAGGTCCAAAGAGTGCCACGAGCAGCCACCCGTCAGCGGAAACAATCCTTTCTTCGTCGCCTGATCACGCCCGTGATCGCCATTGCCGCGCTCGGCTATTTCGGCTTTCATGCCATGAGCGGCGAGCTCGGCATGGTCGGCCGTGCGATGATCGAACGGCAGGTCTCCGAACTGGAGGCCGAACTTGCAACCCTGACAGCGGAACGGGAAGAGCTTGTCGCCCGTGTCAGCCTGCTTCGGCCCGAGAGCTTGGATCCCGACATGCTGGACGAACGGGCACGCCTCAACCTCAATCTGGTGCATACGAACGAGCTTGTTGTGCTGCGTCCGGGACACCGTTACGGCGTAAACTGAATTTCGGTTGAATTCTGCTACTTAACGGAATTTCAGTTAAAATCTAAATTCCTCTTCTTTTACAATGCATAAAGTGCGTTTCGCAGTGCGAGATTCACGGATTGGATTGACAGCGGCTACAGGATAAGTTGCTCCTACCTGTCTTAGGGGAAACGTCACGCCGAGAAGAGGGTTATGGCCGCAGCATCAAAGACCACTTCCGCTAGCTCCAAGAGCACAAGCCGGACCCGCAGCTCTGCCAAGAAGGCGAAGCCTGCGATCACCGAGTTCGATAAGGACCAGGAACTCCACGCCTACCGCGAAATGCTTCTGATCCGCCGATTTGAGGAAAAAGCCGGACAATTGTACGGCATGGGCCTCATTGGCGGATTTTGTCATTTGTATATCGGACAGGAAGCTGTCGTCGTCGGTATGCAGATGGCCAAGAAGGACGGCGATCAGATGATCACCGGCTATCGCGACCACGGCCACATGCTGGCCATGGATCTCGACCCGAAAGGCGTGATGGCCGAATTGACCGGTCGCCGCGGCGGCCTGTCGAAAGGCAAGGGCGGCTCCATGCACATGTTCTCCAAGGAGAAGCATTTCTATGGCGGCCACGGCATTGTCGGCGCGCAGGTGTCGCTCGGCACCGGTCTCGGCTTTGCCAACAAGTATCGCGAGAACGGCAACGTCGCGATGGCTTTCTTCGGCGATGGCGCTTCCAACCAGGGCCAGGTCTATGAAAGCTTCAACATGGCCGAGCTCTGGAAGCTTCCGGTCGTCTATGTGATCGAGAACAACAAATACGGCATGGGCACCAGCGTGGCCCGCGCCTCCGCCACGACCGACCTGTCCCAGCGCGGTGCCTCCTTCGGCATTCCGGGTGAGCAAGTCGATGGCATGGATGTTCGCGCCGTCATGGCCGCGTCCGAAAAGGCCCTGAAATGGTGCCGGGACGGCAAGGGCCCCTACATCCTTGAAATGATCACCTACCGCTATCGCGGCCACTCCATGTCCGACCCGGCGAAATACCGCTCCAAGGACGAAGTCCAGAAAATGCGTACCGAGCATGACCCGATCGAGCAGGTCCGTGCACGGCTTCTGGAAAAGGAATGGGCAACGGAAGATGACCTCAAGGCCATCGACAAGGACGTCCGGGCGAAGGTCGCCGAGGCGGCCGAATTCGCCCAGACCGATCCGGAGCCGGATGCTTCCGAGCTCTACACCGATATTCTGCTCTAACGCCGGGGATTATCATGCCGATTGACATTTTGATGCCGGCGCTCTCGCCGACAATGGAAGAAGGCAAGCTCGCCAAGTGGCTGAAAGCCGAAGGCGACACTGTCAGCGCAGGCGACGTGATCGCCGAAATTGAAACCGACAAGGCCACCATGGAAGTGGAAGCGGTCGACGAAGGCACCATGGGTAAGATCCTGGTTGCCGAAGGCACCGACAACGTCAAGGTCAACGAGAGGATCGCCGTTCTCCTTGCCGATGGCGAAGATTCCAGTGCCATCGACACGGCTGCAGCTGCTCCCGCAGCCGCTCCGGCTCCGGCTGCTGCCGAAGCGCCCGCAGCACCGGCAGCTCCTGCTGCGCCTGCCGCACCGGTTGCCTCCGAGCCCGCTGGAGACCCGGAACTTCCGGCCGGCACCGCGATGAAGTCCTCCACCGTGCGTGAAGCGCTGCGCGATGCCATGGCGGAAGAAATGCGCCGGGACGCGGATGTCTTCATCATGGGTGAGGAAGTCGCCGAATATCAGGGCGCCTACAAGATCACCCAGGGCCTGCTTGACGAGTTTTCGGCCAAGCGCGTCATCGACACGCCGATCACCGAACATGGATTTGGCGGTCTCGGTGTTGGTGCGGCCATGGCCGGCCTGAAGCCGATCGTCGAGTTCATGACCTTCAACTTCGCCATGCAGGCGATCGACCAGATCATCAACTCCGCCGCCAAGACGCTTTACATGTCCGGTGGCCAGATGGGCGCACCGATCGTGTTCCGCGGTCCGAACGGCGCGGCGGCCCGCGTTGGTGCGCAGCACTCCCAGGATTATGCTTCCTGGTATGCTCACGTGCCGGGCCTGAAGGTGATCCAGCCCTATTCGGCAGCGGACGCCAAGGGTCTCCTGAAAGCCGCGATCCGCGACCCGAACCCGGTGATCTTCCTCGAAAACGAGATCCTTTACGGTCACTCCTTCGAGATCCCGGACATGGACGACTTCGTCCTGCCGATCGGCAAGGCCAAGGTCGAGCGGGGCGGCACCGACGTCACGCTGGTGTCCTGGGGCATTGGCATGACCTACACGCTGCAGGCAGCCGATGAGCTGGCCGCAATGGGCATTTCGGCGGAGGTCATCAACCTGCGCACGATCCGTCCGCTGGACATCGACACGGTGCTGGCCTCGGTCCGCAAGACCGGCCGGATCGTTACGGTGGAAGAAGCCTTCCCGATGTGTTCGGTCTCTTCGGAAATCGCCTTCCAGGTTCAGGAAAAGGCCTTCGACTATCTCGATGCGCCGATCCTGCGCGTGACCGGCAAGGACGTACCGATGCCTTACGCCGCTAACCTGGAAAAGCTGGCCCTGCCGAGCGTTCCGGAAGTCATCGACGCGGTTAAGGCCGTCACCTACACAGTCTGAGGCGAGGGACACGGATATGCCAATCAATATCACCATGCCGGCCCTTTCTCCGACCATGGAGGAGGGCAACCTGGCCAAATGGCTGGTTCAGGAAGGCGATCAGGTTTCCGCCGGTGATGTCATCGCCGAGATCGAAACCGACAAGGCGACCATGGAAGTGGAAGCTGTTGACGAAGGCAAGGTCGGCAAGATCGTCGTCGCTGCCGGTACAGAAGGTGTGAAGGTCAACGAACTGATCGCCGTGCTTCTGGAAGACGGTGAAGACGCCAGTTCCATCGACACCTCCGGTGGAGCCGCACCGGCCCCCTCTGCCGCCGCGCCCGCACCGGCAGCAGCAGCTGCTCCGGCTCCGGCCGCCGCACCGGCTGCTCCGGCACCTGCCGGCCCGGCGCCGGCTGCAGCCGATGGCTCACGCATCTTTGCCTCGCCGCTGGCACGTCGCCTGGCTCAGCTCAACGGTCTCGACCTGAAAGCGCTGGCCGGAACCGGCCCGCATGGCCGGATCATCAAGCGCGACATTGAGGCGGCTGTTGCGGCCGGAACGGGCAAGGCCGCTCCGGCGGCTGCCGAAGCTCCGAAGGCCGCTGCTTCGGCTCCGGCCACCGGCCCGTCCGCGGACCAGGTTCTGAAACTGTTCGACGAGGACAGCTACGAGCTCGTGCCGCATGACGGCATGCGCAAGACCATTGCCAAGCGCCTGACGGAATCCAAGCAGACCATCCCGCATTTCTACGTCTCCGTGGACTGCGAACTGGATGCGCTGCTGGCGCTCAGGGCGCAGCTCAATGGCGCTGCCGCCACCGACAAGGATGGCAAGCCGGCCTATAAGCTGTCGGTCAACGACATGACCATCAAGGCCCTGGCCCTGGCGCTGCGCGATGTTCCGGATGCGAACGTTTCGTGGACCGACGACAACATGGTCATGCACAAGCATGCCGATGTCGGCGTTGCCGTCTCCATTCCGGGCGGTCTGATCACCCCGATCATCCGCCGTGCGGAAGAAAAGCCGCTGTCCGTCATTTCCAATGAAATGAAGGACTACGGCAAGCGCGCCAAGGAACGGAAGCTGAAGCCGGAAGAGTACCAGGGCGGCACCACCGCGGTCTCCAACATGGGCATGATGGGCGTGAAGAACTTCTCCGCGGTCGTCAATCCGCCGCATGCGACCATCCTGGCCGTTGGTGCCGGTGAAAAGCGCCCGGTGGTGAAGGATGGCGAACTGGCTGTGGCGACCGTCATGTCCGTGACGCTGTCCACCGACCACCGCTGCGTGGATGGGGCACTCGGTGCGGAACTGCTCAAGGCCTTCAAGGGCTACATCGAAAATCCGATGAGCATGCTGGTCTGACGACGGCCAAGCTCTCCGGCGCGGCGGCAACGCCGCGCCGTTTTTGACTGAAGACTTCTTGTGCCGGGGAAAACACCATGGCTGACACCAATTACGACGTGATCATCATCGGCTCCGGGCCGGGCGGTTATGTCACCGCGATCCGGTCCGCCCAGCTGGGCTTCAAGACCGCCATTGTCGAACGTGAGCATCTGGGCGGTATCTGCCTCAACTGGGGCTGTATTCCGACCAAGGCGTTGCTGCGCTCTGCCGAAATCTTCGATCATGCCAATCACGCCAAGAGCTTCGGCCTGACGCTGGAAGGCACCATGAAGGCCGACGTCAAGGATGTCGTTGCCCGTTCGCGCGGCGTATCCGCACGGCTGAATGGCGGCGTCGGTTTCCTGATGAAGAAAAACAAGATCGATGTGATCTGGGGTGAGGCCAAGCTCACCAAGCCGGGCGAACTCGTTGTCGGCAAACCGTCCAAGCCGGCGGTCGAGCCACAGCACCCGGTGCCGAAAGGCGTCAAGGGCGAGGGCACCTACACTGCCAAGCATATCATCGTTGCCACCGGCGCCCGTCCGCGCGCCCTTCCGGGCATCGAGCCCGATGGCAAGCTGATCTGGACCTATTTCGAGGCGATGAAGCCGGCAAAGATGCCGAAGTCGCTCGTCGTCATGGGCTCCGGCGCCATAGGTATCGAATTCGCGTCGTTCTATCGCTCCATGGGTGTCGACGTTACGGTCGTGGAACTGATGGCCAACGTGATGCCGGTCGAAGACGCGGAAATCTCGAAATTCGCCCGCAAGGCGCTGGAAAAGCGCGGCCTGAAGATCATCACCGAAGCCAAGGTGACCAAGGTCGACAAGGCGGCGAATTCCATCACCGCCCATGTGGAGACCAAGGACGGCAAGGTCAGCCAGATCACGGCGGACCATCTGATTTCCGCTGTCGGCGTTCAGGGCAATATCGAGAATATCGGCCTGGAAGCGCTTGGCGTCAAAACCGACCGCGGCTGTGTTGTCATCGATGATTATGGCCGGACCAACGTCCCGGGCATTTACGCCATTGGTGACGTTGCCGGTCCGCCGATGCTGGCCCACAAGGCCGAGCATGAAGGCGTGATCTGCATCGAGAAGATTGCCGGCTTGCCGGGTGTGCATGCCATGGATCATGGCAAGATCCCGGGCTGCACCTATTGCAACCCGCAGGTCGCCTCCGTTGGTCTCACCGAAGCCAAGGCCAAGGAACAGGGACGGGACATTCGTGTCGGCCGTTACATGTTCAACGCCAACGGCAAGGCTATCGCTCTTGGTGAAGACAACGGCATGATCAAGGTGATCTTCGACAAGAAGACCGGAGAGCTTCTGGGCGCACATATGTGCGGTGCGGAAGTGACCGAGCTGATCCAGGGCTTTGTTGTCGCCATGAACCTGGAGACGACGGAAGAAGAATTGATGCACACGATCTTCCCGCATCCGACCCTGTCGGAAATGATGAAGGAATCGGTGCTGGATGCCTATGGCAAGGTTCTGAATGCCTGATTGAGACGAGCCCCGGCAGATGCTCTGCCGGGGCTTTTTTCGGAGCGCCACAATGACGGGTCAGGGAACACGACCGGAAGACGTTTTGCCGGACGACCAGGATTTCACGACCATCCAGGGCGTTCGTGTCCGCAAGGGCACGATCTTCGCTGCGCTCAAGAATATCGAGCTCCTGCAATCCGGTGATCCTGAACTTCGAGCGGCGGCCCTGAAGACGCTCAGGGATCTTGCACCGGCGCTTGTCGTGCTGGATCTCCACCGGCATTTCCAGTGCCGGGACCCGGAAGTGGAACAGTTGATTGCGGATGCTGCGGAGAAGTTGGAAGGCTGAGCCTTCGCAATAGATCCTGCGGAGCATGACCTGACAATTTTCAGGATATCCGGGCTGGACGCGCGCCCTGAATAGGGTAACGTGAGGCTGATTGGGTGCAGGGCCAAAGGGAGCCTTCGATTATGGATATCAAAGCAATTTTGGTCTGGGTCGCCATCGGTATTCTGGCTGGGTGGCTGGCAAGCATCGTGGTTGGCGGCGGCGGTCTGGTGCGCTATCTGGCCACCGGTCTGATCGGCGCTTTTGTCGGCGGTTTCCTGTTCAAGCTGGTCGGCATCAATCTCAATCTTGGTAATGTCTGGGTGAACGAAATCGTCGTTGCGGCCATTGGTGCAATCGTGGTTGTCTTGCTTGCGCGCCTGATCGCCTGAGATTGGGCTGCGGCGGTATAATCGCCCCGTTTGTACTTCCCTAAACCATTGAACCTTTTGTCCGGGAAATGGGGAAGAGAGCGTCGCCGCCGAACATGTTTTACGACGGCTTCTTGTTCGGTTTGGTCGGTGCGGCACCTGGCGCAAAGCCGGTTTCGGACTACGGGGCCGGCGTATTGACAGAAACTATGTATGTGATGATCGCAGCGGTCCTTGGTTTTTCGCCTTTTTGACCGCTCGGCGCAAAAGCTTGGGTTAGATCGATTTGGCAATTTTCGTATTTGGGTCAAACATGGCCGGGCGTCACGGCAAGGGCGCTGCACTCTATGCAAAGAAGCACTTTGGCGCAGAGCAGGGCGTCGGTGAAGGACCTACGGGCCGTGCCTACGCCATCCCGACAAAGGGAAAGAAACTTGAGCGCCTGGAATGGACCGAGATCGAACCGGCGCTTGAGCGATTCGTTCAATATGCACGCGACAATCCGAACGAGGTATTTCATCTGACACCCGTTGGGACTGGACTGGCAGGCCATTCCATGGAGATGCTCCGTGACAGCTTGAAGCGGATCGGATTGCCGAATAACGTCCTGCTGACAGCTTCCTGGATCAACGACGGATAGAGGCAAACATGGGTCTGATCATCGCTATCATCATCGGCCTGATCGCGGGGGCGGTGGCGCACCGGGTGCTCAATAGCCGGGGTGGTTTTCTTGGCAGTCTGGTGGTCGGTCTGATCGGTGCGCTGATCGGTGGTAAACTGGCTGAAATGTTCCGCCTGCAGATCACCGGAGGCATTTTTGACCAGCTGGTGCTGGCGACGGTCGGCGCGATCCTGTTCCTGTTTCTCTGGAAGAAAATACGCGGCTAGTCGGATCGAATGCCGATGAAAATGCCGGATCACACCGCTGAATCCCGCCTTGCGACCTACGGGACGCTTGCGCCGGGGCGGGCCAACCATCACCAAGTGGAAGAACTCGCAGGCTCCTGGTGCGTCGGCGCCGTGCGGGGGCGCCTGGTTGAAGCTGGTTGGGGCGCTGCCATGGGGTATCCCGGTCTGATCCTTGAAGAGACTGGCGGCGAGATTGAGGTCCATGTTCTTGAATCTCATGATCTGCCGGACCACTGGGCGCGGTTGGATGCGTTCGAGGGCAGCGGTTACGAGCGCGTATCCGTGACAGTTATTTGCCAGGGCGGGGAGGTGATGGCGTCGATTTATGTCATTGCCGGCCAGCATCAGGGGAACGGGGTGGAATGACCGATATCGGGCTCAAGGCCTTTGCCATCCGAACCACAGACAAACTGCGCTACGCCGATACGGACCGGCAGGGCCATGTCAACAACGCGGTTTTCGCGACCTTTCTGGAAACCGGCCGTGTGGAAGTCATCTATGGGGAAGAGCTGGCCGATGAAGGGGCAGCCTTTGTGATTGCGCGTCTGGAACTCGATTTTCTGGCCGAAGTGAACTGGCCGGGAGAGGTCGAGATCGGAACAGCCGTGCACGAGATCGGCCGCAGCTCGTTCAAGCTGTTTCAGCAGGTGTTCCAGAACGGAAAGCCGGTCGCCAGGGCCGTCACCGTGATCGTGCAGATGAACGAGGCCACGCGCAAGTCTCATCCATTGACGGCGCGGGCCCGCGCGCGGCTGGAACAGCTCGTCAGGCCTGCATTAAGCACATAGCTGGCTTGGCACCATTATGACTTGACCTTTCAAGGGAATAACGACACTTAAGGCCCATGGTTACGATCGTCGACACGCTCAATCGCCGGCAGCAATCTGCTGACTCGCGCCCACGCCATCCGGAAAAGGCGCATCGCCCGGACAATCCGGTGCAACGCAAGCCGAAATGGATCCGCGTCAAGGCGCCGACGTCACCTGTTTACCGCGAGACCAAGGGCATTGTTCGGGACAACAATCTCGTCACGGTCTGCGAAGAGGCCGGCTGCCCGAACATCGGCGAATGCTGGTCGAAAAAACATGCCAGCTTCATGATCCTGGGTGACACCTGCACGCGGGCCTGCGCCTTCTGCAACGTGCGAACGGGCATGCCGGGGCCGGTCGACCCGAAAGAACCGCAGGGTGTCGCCGATGCCGTGGCCGCCATGGGTCTTGAGCATGTCGTCATCACCTCCGTCGACCGGGACGATCTCGACGATGGCGGAGCAACGCATTTCGCGAATGTGATCCAGGCGATTCGCAAGGCTTCTCCGACCACAACGATCGAGGTCCTGACACCTGATTTCCTGCGCAAGGATGGTGCCCTGGAGATCGTTGTCGAGGCCCGGCCGGATGTCTTCAACCACAATCTGGAAACCGTTCCTTCCAAGTATCTGAAGGTGCGTCCGGGCGCGCGCTATTTCCACTCCATTCGGCTTCTTCAGAAAGTGAAGGAACTTGATCCGGAGATGTTCACCAAGTCCGGTATCATGGTCGGACTTGGAGAAGTCCGGAACGAAGTGTTGCAGCTGATGGATGATCTTCGGGCCGCCGATGTCGATTTCATGACCATCGGGCAATATCTGCAGCCGTCCAAGAAACATCATCCGGTGATCGATTTTGTAACACCGGAGCAGTTCAAGGGCTATGAGCGCATCGCCTACGCGAAGGGCTTCCTGAAAGTGTCCGCCAGCCCGCTGACCAGGTCCTCGCATCATGCAGGCGAGGACTTTGCCGAGCTTAGAGCGGCCCGCAAGGCCAAGCTCGGCCACTGACAAAGATACAATCTGGACTCTTCGACGCGATGCCCAGTTTTACCTCCAGTCACAAAGTCAATCACGCGGCGGACGACATGTTTCGCCTGGTTGCCGATGTGGAGCGATATCCGGAATTCGTGCCGTTGTGCCAGGGGCTGCATGTGCGCGGGCGCAAGGAACTAGCGGATGGGCGGTCGGTTCTCGTCGCTGACATGACCGTCGCCTACAAACTGTTCAAGGAAACCTTCACCAGCCGGGTGGAGTTGCGTCCCGACGAGCGCACCATCCTTGTTGAGTATCTCGATGGCCCCTTCAAGCATCTAGAGAACAAATGGACTTTCGAGGATGTGGGGGAAGGCGCCAGCACCGTCGGCTTCTATATTTCCTACGAGTTTCGCAGCCGCACCCTGGGCTCGCTGATGGGCGTCATGTTCGACAAGGCGTTCCGCAAGTTTTCCAGCGCGTTCGAAGCGCGTGCGGACGAGGTCTACGGGGCCTAGGTCCGCAACCACATCTGATCGAAAACCGGAAAGTCACCTGCAAAACGCACTTGTGCGCGTCTCGAAAGATGGGCCGGTTGCTCTGGAAGGTGTCACCGATCTTCCAAAACTGCGTCGCCGTGTTTCCCAAACATGGCGTGCTGCTTGAGGAAGGGGGGCAACTCCCATCAGAGCAGCAATGCAAGAGATCACTTGAACTGCTTGAAGGCATCGCGAATGACGCGGATGCGGCTGGATTTCATGTCGAGAGGCTCGTTTCTGTTCCGGATCTGCTCGACTTCCCGCTTCTTCAGGCCAAGATCGTCCAGGGTAGCAAACGAGCCGTAGTCGGCGCAGACGGTCCTGCGATTGCTGCCAAGGTTTTCTTCCACGATCAGCTTGCGCCCGGCGGCGGCTTCTTCTTCTGTCCAGACAACAGTGGTGGAGGAGACCCAGAAGGTGCGGTCACAATAGCGGGCCTGGTGGTAGCCTTCCTTCGGCTTGGTCAGGATTTCATGAAAGCCGGTGAAGGTGCCGTTGGAATACTGGGAACGGATGTAGAAATCACCTTGGGCCAGCGCTGTTCCGGCGGGAACTAGGCCGCCAACCGCAAAGATCGCTAGGAACGCAAACAAGCGTTTCATGTCAGGTTTCCCTTTTCAGTGCCGCCCCGCGACCCCTCTCGATTCAGATCATACTGTTTCCCACTTACCCGAGCCTTACCAAACGACGCTCCCGGCGGATGCTCAGTTTCCGTGGTAGGATTTTGCGGCCTTGTCGCCATCTACCGGCCGGAAAGCTTCACGGATTACGGCGAAGCGATTGATTCTGCGAATGGAAGCACCGTCGTTTTGAACGACAACGCGCGGATCCTCTTCAACGCCAAGGCCCTGGAGCGTCACCTGTTCTTCGGGATGCTCACAGATCGGGCGCCAGCCCTTTCCCCAGTTATACTCCACCCGAACGACGTAGTTTTGCTGCACTTCGAGCTGAGTCCAGGCGACCGTCGCATAGCGGACCCAATAGGACCGGCCGCAATATTCCACTTCGATCAGTCCGTCGGACATCCTGTTGTAGATACGGTGCGACCCCCGAAAGTTCTGACCGTCGCGGGAAATGATATAGGTGTCACCGGCCACGGGGATTTCATTTCCCGCATGCGCCAATGTGCCTGCCAGGCAGAACGCGCCTGCTGCAAGGAGTGTTTTCTGGACTGACATATCCATTTCCTGAATCGCGAACTCATTTCGCGAGTTGTAACCTGCCAGAAAACACCCTATCGGATTTGCCTCTCCAACCCGTGTTTAACGGCGGGAAGATTTTATTAAAAATTTAGCTAGTTTTCTCCGCGCTGGTTTTCAGTGCAATGAAACCAATCGATTGAGTTATCTCGTGTGAAATGTGGCGTTTGCCTCGCCCGACGCGCGCGTCTGGAACACGGCTCCGATAGCCGACAGGCGGCTCTTTCCCTGTTCGCCGTCGGCTTCACCGGCAAGCACGTCGCGCGGACTTTCATTGATGCCGATATCCTCAAGGGTGACCTGCCGCTCCGGGTGGTCGCAGATCGGGCGCCAGCCGCGGCCAAAATTGTATTCAACGCGCACAGTGTGCCCGAGCTCGGTTTCCAGCTGGGTCCAGGCCACGGTGTGGCTGCGCACGTAATAGTCACGCCGGCAATAGGCGACCTGCTTGAGGCCCTCTGAAAAACCCTGGAAGAGTTTGTGGCTGCCTACAAATAGGCCGCTTCGATCGCGGGAGATCAGATAAAAATCGCCAGGTTGCGGTACGGCGTCGGCTTTGGCCGCGCCGCCTGCGCACAGCAGGGCGGTCACAAGGAGAATCGCGTGTTTCAGCATGATGATTTCTGTCTGGAATTCCCTATAGGTCAACACTGCTGACTATAAAGGTTCCCAATACGGAAACCAGCGCGTTCTCCATGAAGGCTTAACGACCGTTTACTCAGTAAACTGCATTTAATATTGAAATTAGTGCAGTTTGTACGGTGGCAAGACGGATCGAGCGGCGTCCCTGGTCCGCAAACCAGCAATGCAGGTGCTCGGTCGGCCTGCCCTTGCAGGCCACAGCCAGATGCACGGTGCCGACAGGTTTCGCCTCGCTGCCGCCGCCGGGGCCGGCGATGCCTGTCACGGAGACCGCAATATCGGCGTTGGACCGTGTCACGGCGCCTTCCGCCATTGCGATGGCCACGTCCTTGCTGACAGCTCCGACCTTTGCAATCAGCTCGGCCGGCACGCCGAGCAACTCGGTCTTGGCTTCATTGGAATAGGTGACGAAGCCGCGGTCAACAGCGGCAGAGGAACCCGCAATTTCGGTGAGGGCACCGCAGATGAGGCCGCCCGTACAGGATTCGGCGGTTGCCACCATCATGTTCTTCGCCTTGAGGGCGTCGAGTACCTTCTCGGCAAGCGGTGCCAGATCTTCGAGGCTGTGCGGTGAAGTTTCAGTCATTAGTCAGGCTTCCTCGTCCAGGGGCAGGCGCACGGTGACGGCGGCAACCGCGGCAATGCCCTCGCGGCGGCCGGTAAAGCCGAGTTTTTCCGACGTCGTTGCCTTCACGGACACCCGGGAAACCGGAATGGCGCAGATTGTTGCAATGGAATTGCATACCGCCTCGCGGTGCGGGCCGATCTTGGGTTCTTCGCAGATTACGGTCACGTCGATATGTGCCAGCCGTCCGCCAAGGGCCGCGACCCGGCGTATGGCATCAAGTTGAAACTGGTCGGAGGCTGCGCCTTTCCATTTCGGATCGCTTGGCGGAAAATGCTGACCGATATCGCCGTCGCCGATTGCTCCGAGTGTCGCATCGGTGATTGCGTGAAGGACGACGTCGGCGTCCGAATGCCCTTTCAGCTTCCTGGTGTGGGGGATTTCAATGCCGCCCAGTACAACGGCCGTGCCATCTTCGAACGCATGAACATCATAGCCGATGCCGGTCCGGATATCGGTCAGATCCGCCAGGGGGCGGAGCGTGTTGGTCGTATCGCTCATGACGCCTGTCCTTGCCAGGATTTCTGCACGTTTCAAGTCCGCGGACGTGGTGATCTTGAAGTTGGCCGGGTCGCCTTCGCTTATCACAATGGACATTGAGTCCCATTCCGCAAGTCCCGTGTCATCGGTGAAATCGTCTCGCCCGGCCGCAGCTGCTCTGGTGTGCGCGGAGAGGATGCCTCCCAATTCGAAGGCCTGGGGCGTTTGAGCAGCCCATAGTCCCGTCCGGTCGACTGTCTCGACGGAGACCCGATTTGCGTCAACTCGTTTGAGCGTGTCCGAAACCGGGACCGCAGCCAGAACGCCAGTTGCGCCATCGTCCAAGGCTTCAAAAAGCCTGTCCAAAACCTCTGTCGTTACAAAGGGGCGCGCAGCGTCGTGAATGAGAACTTGGTTGCACGCTGTGTTGGCCAGGGCCTGCAGGCCGGCATGAACGGATTGCTGCCGCGTTGCACCGCCTGCAACCGCAGGCTCAAGCTTGGCAATGATGGCCGGGGGCAATTCGGAAACTGCCTCGTCGTAAAGCGCTGCATCGTCCGGATGCATCACCGTAACCAAACGGGCAATCCGCGGGTGATTCCCGAGCGCTTTCAGTGTATGGGTCAGCACCGGTTGGCCGGCAAGGTCGCGATATTGCTTGGGACGTGTATCGTCTGGATCCGCCAGGCGTGTTCCGCGCCCTGCCGCAACAACCAGAGCAGCAGCGGGATTTGTCATATGCGGTCTCCTAGAATGGTGGATCTGAAAGTCGCCGCCAAAAGGCAGCCTTCGCCGTAGCGTATTTCAGACCCGAAAACCACACTGGAAACACATATTTGCTCGTCACTCTTCTGAAACTGAAGGTCGGTCGGAGGCGGTCGGCCAGCGCGAGTTCCTTTGGTTTCAAGGGATGGCCAGGCACTTCCTGAATGTTTTGTCGTACCGCCAACCTGAAGAACTTGTTTGAACCGAAATTTTTGACTTGTTGCAATGCGATATTTGTCTACAATATAGGCAGATTAGAAAATGCACAGTCATTAAGCAAAGCAGAGACTTTGAACCCCTGATGACCAAATCACTGTCAATAGGCCGGCATCAATTGCCAAATCTGGCTGTGCTGGCTCCGATGTCCGGAGTTTCCGATCTGCCATTCCGCAGACTGGCGGCGCGATTTGGCGCCGGCATGGTCGTCAGCGAGATGGTCGCCAGCGAATCTTTTGTACGTGGTGATGCCGAAACGCAGATGCGTGCCGAGGCGCAGGGAAATGGCCTGCATGTGGTGCAGCTTGCAGGACGGGAAGCCCGCTGGATGGGGGAGGCTGCGAAGGTCATTGCCGATCTGGGCGCCGACGTCATCGACATCAACATGGGCTGTCCCGCCAAAAAAGTCACGTCCGGCTATTCCGGATCCGCGCTGATGCGCGATCTTGACCATGCCCTGACGTTGATCGAAGCCACGGTCGAAGCTGTCGATCTGCCGGTTACCCTCAAGATGCGCCTTGGTTGGGACGACAAGTCCATCAATGCTCCGGAGCTTGCACGCCGGGCTGAGACGGCAGGCATTCAGCTGATCACCGTGCATGGCCGCACCCGCTGTCAGTTCTACAAGGGCAGGGCGGATTGGCCGGCAATTGCGGCGGTCAAGGACGCCATTTCGGTGCCGCTGATCGCCAATGGCGACTGCAGGGGATTTGACGACGCGTTGACCATGCTCGAGCAGTCGGGAGCGGACGGCGTCATGATCGGACGCGGAGCCTATGGCCGGCCGTGGCTGCCGGGCCATGTCGGCCATTTTCTGGCAACGGGGGAGCGTCTTGCAGAACCTGTTGGTCGCGAGCTGGCCGATCTGGTGATCGAACATTACGAGGCGCTGTTGGGCCACTACGGTGAAGACGGCGGCTTGCGGATCGCGCGTAAACATCTCGGCTGGTATCTCGATATCGCCCAGTCAGCTGGGGAAGGCCATATCCCGACCGCTATTCGACAAACCCTGATGACCTCGAAGCAGCCGGCAGACGTGATCCGGCTGGTAAACGAGTGGTTCCCCATTACAAACGAACGGACTGCAGCTTGACGGATCTTGCGTCTCCTTCCGGCCGGACGGCCGCTCTTGCCAGCGACGGGCCCATCATTCTGGACGCGCTTCCTCATCCTGTGCTGCTGGTGGCGCCCGATGGCGTGATTGAATCGGCGAATATGGCAGCCGAGATTTTCATGCGCTCCAGTGTATCGGTGCTCCGCCGTCATCCGATCAGCGACTTTGTTCCCTTTGGCAGCCCGCTGCTGACCCTGATCGATCAGGTGCGCGAACGGGCTGCTCCGGTCAACGAGTACAAGGTTGATATTGGGTCTCCGCGCATCGGTGCCCCCAAGGTGGTTGATATCAATGCCGCGCCGGTGTCAGACCGGCCCGGCGCTGTTGTCCTGATGTTCCAGGAACGAACCATGGCGGAAAAAATTGACCGTCAGCTGACTTCCAGGGGCGCGGCGCGCACCGTCACGGGACTTGCGGCCATGCTGGCGCACGAGATCAAGAATCCGCTGTCGGGCATTCGCGGCGCCGCTCAGCTGATTGAACAGTCGGTGCCTGCCGAAGACCGGGCCTTGACGCGATTGATCATGGACGAGACCGACCGGATCGTGAAACTGGTTGACCGGATGGAAGTCTTCTCGGACGAGCGGCCTATCGAACGCGAACCGGTCAACATTCATATCGTTCTCGACCATGTGAAGCGGCTGGCCGATTCCGGTTTTGCGCGCGACAAGCGCATTGTCGAGGTCTATGACCCATCGCTGCCGGCCGTGTTTGCCAACAAGGATCAGCTGATCCAGGTCTTTCTGAATCTCATCAAGAATGCCTGCGAGGCAATCGGTGACGATCCTGACGGCGAGATCAAGGTGTCGACCGCATTCCGCCCCGGCGTGCGGCTGTCGGTGCCGGGCACCGATGACAAGGTCAGCTTGCCATTGGAGTTCTGCGTGCAGGACAACGGCCCCGGTGTGCCGGACGATCTTCTGCCGCATCTCTTCGAGCCATTCATCTCAACCAAGACCAACGGTTCCGGCCTCGGCCTGGCACTGGTTGCCAAGATCATAGGTGATCATGGCGGCGTCATTGAATGTGACAGCCAGCGCCACAAAACCGTTTTCCGGATCCTGATGCCTGCATTCACGGGTGAAGGGGAGGCGCTGCCGACCCCGTCCAGCAAGGGAACGATTTGACCATGCCAAGCGGCACGATTTTAGTTGCTGATGATGATGCGGCCATCCGCACGGTTCTCAATCAGGCCCTGTCCCGTGCCGGTTATACCGTCCGGCTGACGTCCAACGCCTCGACCCTGTGGCGGTGGGTGTCCTCCGGCGACGGCGACCTGGTGATTACGGACGTGGTGATGCCCGATGAAAACATTTTCGACGTGCTGCCGCGCATGAAGAAAATGCGGCCGGAACTGCCGGTTCTGGTGATGAGCGCGCAGAACACGTTCATGACCGCAATCAAGGCGTCTGAAAAAGGCGCATACGAGTATCTTCCAAAGCCCTTTGACCTGAAGGAACTGACCAGCATCGTCCAGCGGGCGCTGGAAGAGCCGAAGAGAAAACCCGCCGTCGACCTCGAAGACACAGGCGAGGGCATGCCTCTTGTCGGGCGGTCTCCCGCCATGCAGGAGATCTACCGGGTTCTGGCGCGGCTGATGCAGACCGATCTCACGGTCATGATCAATGGCGAGTCGGGAACGGGCAAGGAGCTCGTTGCCCGTGCCCTGCATGACTATGGCAAACGCCGCAACGGGCCATTTGTTGCCATCAACATGGCAGCCATTCCCCGGGACCTGATCGAGGCGGAGTTGTTCGGCCACGAGAAGGGCGCGTTTACCGGCGCACAGAACCGCAGCTCAGGCCGCTTCGAACAGGCCGACGGCGGAACGCTGTTTCTCGATGAAATCGGCGACATGCCGATGGAGGCGCAAACCCGTTTGCTGCGTGTTCTCCAGCAGGGGGAATACACGACGGTTGGTGGCCGCACGCCGATCAAGACCGATGTCCGGATCATAGCAGCGACGAACAAGGACCTCAGGCACCTGATCAACCAGGGCCTCTTCCGGGAAGATCTCTATTTCCGTCTGAATGTCGTACCGATCCGGTTGCCACCGCTGCGCGAGCGCGTTGAGGACATTCCGGATCTGGTCCGGCATTTCTTTACCCTGGTGGAAAAGGAAGGTCTTCCTGCCAAGCAGATCGACCAGGGCGCCTTGAACCTGCTGCGGCGCTACCGCTGGCCTGGCAACGTGCGCGAACTGGAAAACCTGGTGAGAAGACTGGCTGCGCTCTATCCGCAGGATGTCATCAGTGAAGTCCTTCTGGAACAGGAACTCAGCCAGCCGACAGTCTCCCAGATGGAAGAGGAAGCTTCGGAAAACATCAATCTTGGCAACTCAGTTGAACGCTATCTGGCGGGATATTTCGACACGTTTGGCGAAGCCTTGCCACCTCCCGGCCTCTATCACCGCATCCTGCGCGAGGTCGAATATCCGTTGATCAGTGCTGCTCTGGCGGCGACACGCGGCAATCAGATCAAGGCGGCCGAGCTTCTGGGGGTCAACCGCAACACGCTGCGCAAGAAGATCCGGGACCTCGATGTCCAGGTGATGCGGCTGAGCCGGTAGTTCGAACAAACAGCGGAGTCTCGTCCACCTCCGGAAGGTATTCGTCCAGTTCGGCGATCTGGTGTTGCAGCGTGGCGCTGGTTGCCTGGTAGACAAATACGTTGATGAGCTGATTGAAGCGAACTGGTCCCGAGGGTGCTACGCCTGTTCTGCTCACTCGGTCAGGGGAAGCCGGTTCGGCGGAGACTTGTTCTTGGGTCGCGTGTTCTTTTGGAAAAAAGAACTTAAAAACAATGTTTTGTGTTTCTTTTGGTGCTCATCCACCGCATTTTTTCAGCGCTGCGCTTCCTCTGTCTCAATTTCGCAACAATGTGTGATAAGTTTGCCGCAAACAGGTAATGAACCCGCACGAATTTGCGGGTTCTGGGCGTTTGAGGCCGAATGATACTGGAAGCTGAACAACAGACAGTCGCACCGTCCAGCGCGGCGGGAAAGATCTGGCGCCGGATGGGGCTCGCCATCATGGTGGTTGCGCTGGTCTCCATCGGCGTAACCTTTGCAATCCTGATGGGTCTGACGTCAATTGATCCGACACGCGACGTCATCATGACGGCGATGACTATCAACGGTGCGCTTGCTGCCATCCTGCTCGGTGTCATCTCCTTCGAGATCCTGAAACTTTGGCAGGCGCGCCAGCGCGGGCGAGCAGCCGCGCGCCTCCATGTGAGGGTTGTTGCACTCTTCAGTGTTGTTGCTGCCGTGCCGGCTGTTCTCATGGCCATTCTGGCTGCAGTGACATTGGACCGCGGTCTGGACAGATGGTTCGAAGACCGGACCCGACAGATCATCGACAATGCGCTGACGGTGGCGCAGGCCTATCTGCAGGAACATGCAAGGGTGTTGCGCGGCGACCTGATCGCCATGTCGAACGACATCGACCGGGCAAAGGCGGTTTACGAGTTCGAGCCCACGCGTTTCGATCAGTTTTTTGCCGCTCAGGTGTCGCTGCGCGGTATCCTTGCGGCCTATATCCTGAACGACAGCGGTGAAGTGGTCACACGGGTCATTCTGGATCCGGCGATTGAAGTTCCCTTGCCGCCGGCGGACAGTTTCTTCAGAGCCAAGTCGGGAGATCCGATCCTGATTGCACCGGGCACGTCCAATCTGGTTGGCGGCATCATGAAACTGTCGGCCTATGACAATTTCTACCTCTATGCCGTTCGCGCGACCGACCGGCGCGTTCTTGAATATCTGCGGCTGGCCGAAGATGGTGCTTCTCAATACCAGCAGATGGAAAACAGTCGTTTCGGCGTGCAGTTTGCCTTTGCGCTTGTTTATCTCGGAGTGGCGTTGGTTCTCCTTCTGTCAGCAATCTGGATCGGTTTCGGGTTCGCCAACCGGCTGGTGTCGCCGATCAGGGCCCTGATCTCGGCAGCGGATGAGGTCGCCAAGGGCAATCTTGCCGTCAAGGTCCGGACGGAAAAATCGGGTGGTGATCTTGCCAATCTCGGCGAGACCTTCAACAAGATGACCGGGCAGTTGCTGGGTCAGCGCGACGCGCTGCTGGCAGCGAACGAACAGATCGATCGCAGACGCCGGTTCAATGAAGCGGTTCTGTCAGGGGTCTCGACCGGTGTGATCAGTGTCGACGACGAAGCTTCGATCATGCTGGTCAACCGCTCTGCGCTCGAGTTGTTGCAGCTTGATGAGGTTCAGATCCTCAACAAGCCCCTAGGCGAGGTGGTGCCCGAACTCAGCGATTGTGTCGCCGACGTTCAGGCAAACGACAATGATCGTCTTCCGGAAACCCAGATAGAGGTTACCCGGGGCGGACGGTTGCGCACGATCAACGTCCGGATCACCCGTGAGCAATCCACCCGGCGTGAGCAGGGCTTTGTCGTGACGCTGGACGACATTACGGATCTGGTATCTGCCCAGCGCAATTCTGCCTGGGCCGATGTTGCCCGCCGTATTGCCCACGAGATCAAGAACCCGTTGACGCCGATTCAGCTGTCTGCTGAGCGGATACGCCGCCGGTACGGCAAGAAGGTCGAGGATGACCGTCAGGTGTTTGACCAATGCATCGATACGATTGTCCGCCAGGTGGGCGATATTGGTCAGATGGTCGATGAATTCTCCTCTTTTGCCCGCATGCGCAAGCCGAAGAAAGTGAGCGGCGACATGCGCGAAGTGGTCCGCGATGCCGCCTTCATGCAGTCCGTAGCCAATCCCGACATCAGCGTCACGGTGGATGTGCCGCCCGAAGCCGTTCCGGCTGTATTCGATGCGCGTCTGGTGGGGCAGGCTCTGACCAATGTGGTCAAGAATGCGACTGAAGCCGTTGGCGCCCGGACCGGCGAAGACATGCCCAAGGGCAAGGTCGAGGTTCGGCTTCGATCAGATGACACCGACGGTTCGGACAGAATTGTTATTGATGTTATTGACAATGGCATCGGTCTGCCCGAGGAAAACCGGGCTCGGCTTCTGGAGCCATACATGACCACGCGGGAAAAGGGGACCGGTCTCGGCCTCGCTATTGTCCGCAAGATTCTGGAAGACCATGGCGGCGGCATTGAATTGCTGGACGCCCCGAAAAGCAACCCTGACGACACGGGAACCCTGGTTCGACTGACAATGGCTGTTCATGCCGACGTTGACCAGGAGACCGAACCGCAAAACCAAGCAGTGACTGCCCATGGCGCATGATATTCTAGTCGTTGACGACGAAACCGATATTCGCGAGATGATCGCGGGCATTCTGGATGATGACGGGTATGGAACACGTACCGCACATGATTCAGACAGCGCTCTTGCTGCGGTTAAGGAACGCAAACCGTCGCTTGTCATTCTCGACATCTGGCTCATGGGCAGCCGCCTGGACGGTCTGGCGCTCCTGGATCTGTTCAAGGAAACCGATCCGGACATGCCGGTTGTAATCATATCCGGTCACGGCAATATCGAAACCGCGGTCTCGGCCATCAAGCGCGGCGCCTATGACTATATCGAGAAGCCGTTCAAGGCGGACCGGCTCATCCATATTGTCGAGCGTGCGCTTGAGGCCTCCAGCCTGAAGCGGGAAATCCGCGATCTGAAGCAACGCAGCGGCGACAGCAACGAGATCATCGGCAACTCGTCGGCAGCGCATAATCTGCGTCAGACCATTCAAAAGATATCCGGCACCAACAGCCGCATTCTGATCGTTGGCCCGTCAGGCGCGGGCAAGGAGCAGGCGGCGCGCATGATTCATGATCAGTCGCCTCGTCACAAGAGCCCGTTTGTCGTCCTGAATGCCGCGACCATCACGCCGGCGCGTATGGAAGAAGAACTTTTCGGTATCGAAGACGAAAACGGAAACTTGCGGAAAATCGGGGCGCTGGAAGAGGCGCATAGCGGCACGCTCTATCTCGATGAAGTCGCGGACATGCCGGCAGAAACGCAGGGCAAGATCCTGCGGGTTCTGGTCGAACAGAGTTTCTCACGCGTTGGGGGGACACAGAAGGTGCAGGTTGATATCCGCATCCTGTCCTCCACCTCAAAAAACCTCGAAGAGCATATTGCGTCCGGGTTGTTCCGGCAGGATCTCTATCACCGACTGAGCGTGGTGCCGCTTCGTGTGCCGGGCCTTGCCGAGCGCCGTGAGGACATTCCGGTTCTTGTTCATCACTTCATGGATCAGATTTCAACCGCATCCGGTATCCCGCTGCGGCCGATCGGCGACGATGCCATGGCGGTTCTCCAGACCCATGACTGGCCAGGCAATGTGCGTCAGCTGCGCAACAACGTCGAACGGCTGATGATCCTGAGCCGGGGTGAACCGGACAGCACCATCACGGCCGACCTGTTGCCGGCGGAAATTGGCGAGACCTTGCCGAACCTGCCGAGTTCGGGCACCGGCGAGCACCTGATGTCCGTGCCTCTTCGTGAAGCCCGAGAGATCTTTGAGCGTGAATATCTTCAGGCTCAGATCAAGCGTTTCGACGGGAACATCTCGCGCACGGCCGAATTTGTCGGTATGGAACGATCTGCCCTGCACCGGAAGCTGAAAACCCTCGGAATGACCTGAGGGCCTGTGCATGGGCTGTGGTGACAACGGGCTGACCGGGAAAGGGATCTTTCCATGAAAATCGTGATTTGTGGCGCGGGGCAGGTGGGCTACGGCATTGCCGAACGTCTGGCTGCGGAACAAAACGACGTCTCGGTGATCGATTCCTCGCCCCAGCTGATCAATGCCATTGGCGACCAGCTGGATGTGCGCGGCTTCGTCGGTCATGGCGCTCATCCTGACATCCTGGCGCAGGCCGGCGCGGAAGAGGCGGACATGATTGTGGCCGTGACCCTTTATGACGAGGTCAACATGGTCGCGTGCCAGGTGGCGCATTCCCTGTTCAATGTGCCCACCAAGGTCGCTCGCGTACGTGCGCAATCCTATCTGCAAGGCCGTTGGCGCAACCTGTTCTCGCGCGACAACATGCCGATCGACGTGATCATTTCGCCGGAAATCGAAGTCGGTGAAATGGTGTTGCGTCGGCTGGCCTTGCCGGGCGCTGTGGAAACGGTTCGCTTTGCGGATGATCAGGTCGTTGTTGTCGGGATCATGTGCGAAGAGGACTGTCCCGTTGTCGACACACCCCTGCGCCAGCTGACGGAACTCTTTCCCGATCTCGGGGCCGTTGTGGTCGGGCTTTACCGGAACAACAAGCTGTTCGTGCCCAAGAGCAGCGACTCCATCCTGACCGGCGATCTGGCCTATGTGGTTGCCCGCCGGGACCAGGTGCGCCGGACCCTGAGCATCTTCGGTCACGAGGAGCCGGAGGCGGCCCGCGTCATCATTGCAGGCGGCGGCAATATCGGGCTCTATGTCGCAAAGGCTCTGGAACAAAGGCAGACCGGCACCAAGATCAAGCTGATCGAAGCTTCGCGCGAACGCGCCATGGCCGTTGCCGATGACCTGAAACGCTCGGTGATCCTGCATGGCAGTGCGCTGGACCAGACCATTCTGGACGAGGCCGATGCCGGGGATGCGGACACGATGGTGGCGCTGACCAACGAGGACGAGGTCAACATCCTGTCCTCGGTCATGGCCAAGAAGCTTGGCTGCCGCCGCTCACTGTCCCTTCTGAACAATCCGAGCTATCCCGCCTTTGCCAACGCGCTCGGCATCGATGCCTTCATCAATCCGCGTGCCGTGACCATTTCAAGGATCCTGCAACATGTGCGCAGGGGGCGTATCCGGGGCGTTCATTCGTTGCAAAACGGTGCTGCTGAAATCGTGGAAGCCGAAGCGCTGGATACGTCGCCACTGGTCGGCAAACCCCTCAGGGTGATCGACCTGCCGTCAGGTATCCGAGTGGGAGCGGTGTTCCGCGGCGGCGAGGTGCTGACACCCAATGGCGATCTCCAGATCCAGGCGCAAGACAGGATTGTGATTTTCGCCGTCGCAAATCGCGTGCGGCAGGTCGAGCAGATGTTCCGTGTCAGTCTTGACTTCTTTTAAGGCATTTCGCTCGTCTTCAGTTCTTGCAATTGCCTGACCGAAAGGTCAAAACTTTCAAAAATACCAATCGGTTCAGGTTGAACCGTTCATTCTGGAGGACACATGAGCCGGATTGCCTATGTCAACGGCCAGTATGTACGTCATGCCGATGCGGCTGTGCATGTGGAAGACCGCGGTTACCAGTTTGCCGATGGCGTTTATGAGGTCTGTGAAGTCTGGCAAGGGAAGATTGTCGATATTCCGCGGCATCTGGACCGGCTTGGCCGCTCGCTCTCTGAATTGCGCATCGACTGGCCGATGACCCGCAAGGCCGTGGAGTTTGTCCTGCACCAGGTCGTGCGTCGGAACCGCGTGCGCAACGGGCTCGTCTATATCCAGGTAACGCGTGGCGTTTCCAAGCGCGATCACTTCTTTCCGCCGGAAACCGTTGCACCTTCGATCGTGGTAACGGCGCGCTCCGCCAATCCGGCGGCAGCTGCCGCACAGGCGGCCGAAGGCATTGCCGTGGTCAGCTATCCGGAAAACCGCTGGCCGCGCGTCGACATCAAGACCGTTGCTCTGCTGCCGAATGTGCTGGCCAAGCAGAATGCAAAGGAGAACGGTGGCAAGGAAGCCTGGTACGTGGATGCAGATGGCAATGTCACCGAAGGCGGGTCGACGAATGCCTGGATTGTCACCAAGGAGGGGGCGCTCGTCACGCGTCCGGCCGAAAGTGGTATCCTGCGCGGGATCACGCGTGCTGTCGTTCTTGACCTAATACAAAAGGAAGGGCTGACCTTCGAAGAAAGGCCATTTAGTCTGAAAGAGGCCTTTGAAGCGAAGGAAGCTTTTGTCACGGCTGCGACCAGTGTCGTGATGCCGGTGACACGCGTTGATGGCAGAATGATCGGCAATGGCCATCCCGGTTCGGTCGCAACGCGATTGCGCGAACTGTTCCATACTGCTACTGATTTGCAGGCGGTATGATTCGATTGGCCTTATTGGGCCAAAAAACGAGACAATGACGGGCTGAGGCAGACAGCCCCGACTGGTGGGCAAGACAATAAGCAGACAATACGTCAAACCTTAGTGTTTGAAATAGAACGGCTTTTGACGTTAAGCTGCTGAAACGCCGGATGCTCGGCCGCATCCGGGGCAAATAGGATAAAAAGACTGATGGCTGAGCGCGCACAAAATCTCCAAGACACTTTTCTTAATCACGTTCGCAAACAAAAAACTCCTCTGACAATTTTTCTCATTAATGGTGTGAAATTGCAGGGCGTTGTGACCTGGTTTGACAATTTCTGTGTCCTGCTGCGCCGGGACGGGCACTCGCAGCTGGTTTACAAACACGCGATTTCCACAATTATGCCAAACGGACCTGTTCAACTGTTCGATCAGGCAGAGGAAAACGCTGAAAAGGCAAGCTGATTGAAACCGAAGTCTCGCGCAGAAGATTTCTCTAAATCCAACGGCACGGAAGAACCCGGGCAGAAATCGCTGAGAGTAAAGGACACTGGGGTGGACCGTCTGCCCCAGCCCTTTCGTGCGATGATCCTGGAGCCGGTCCTGTTGACCCGAGATGCCAACAACAGTGATCTGCGCGGCAACCGCAGCCCCGAAGCCCGGCTGGAAGAAGCCATCGGTCTGAGCGCTGCAATCAATCTCAATATTCTTCAGTCCGGTGTCGTCAAGGTCAACAATCCGAAGCCGGCAACGCTGTTCGGTGAAGGCAAGGTTGCCGAACTCGCAGGCATTGTCGCCAGCGAGGACCTTGATCTTGTGGTCATCGACCACCCGCTGACGCCCGTCCAGCAGCGCAATCTGGAACGACGCCTGAAGACCAAGGTCATTGACCGGACCGGGCTCATCCTGGAGATTTTTGGTGATCGGGCGCGCACCAAGGAAGGCCGGCTGCAGGTGGACCTTGCCCATCTGACCTGGCAGAAAAGCCGCCTCGTAAGATCCTGGACCCACCTTGAGCGCCAGCGCGGTGGCGCCGGCTTCATGGGCGGTCCGGGCGAGACACAGATCGAGGCTGACCGCAGGCAGATCCAGGATCGCATCATCGCATTGCAGAAGCAGCTCGAGCAGGTTCGCCGGACCCGGGATCTGCATCGCAAGAAACGCAAGAAGATCCCTCAGCCGGTCGTCGCGCTGGTCGGTTACACCAATGCTGGCAAGTCAACGCTGTTCAACCGACTGACCGAGTCCGACGTCTTTGCAAAGGATCTCCTGTTCGCGACGCTCGATCCGACGCTCAGAAAGGTGACGCTTCCCCACGGGCGTGAGGTCATCCTGTCGGACACGGTGGGGTTCATCTCCGATCTGCCGACGCATCTGGTCGCTGCGTTCCGGGCAACGCTTGAAGAGGTTCTGGAAGCTGATCTGATCCTGCATGTGCGGGACATTTCCCACACCGACACCGATGCCCAGGCCGAAGACGTCAAGAAAACGCTGACAGATCTTGGCGTGGATGCC
Organism: Labrenzia sp. VG12; assembly: GCF_002237595.1. Taxonomy (NCBI): domain Bacteria; kingdom Pseudomonadati; phylum Pseudomonadota; class Alphaproteobacteria; order Hyphomicrobiales; family Stappiaceae; genus Labrenzia; species Labrenzia sp. VG12. Next base: position 1,342,640 of record NZ_CP022529.1, on the reverse strand, counting down.
CAGACAGGGGCTCCGGTCATCGAGGTCTGGAACAAGATCGATTGTCTGGATCCTGCCTATCGCGACAAGTTGCTGACGGAAGCAGGTGCGGAAGGTCCTGTTGCTCTCTCAGCCTTGACAGGTGAGGGCATTGAACAGCTGTCTGCGCGCGTCGACGCCTTCATGGCGCAACATGACGACATTCTGACCGTAAAAGTGCCGGTTGCGGAAGGGGCGCTGCTCGCCAGGCTCTATCAGATGGCAGAAGTGCTTGAGCGGAGCGATGCCGAAGATTTCGTGACGGCCGAGGTGCGTGTCAGCGACAAGCAGCGCGGGCCCTTCCGCGAGACCTACGCCTCCTTCATTCAATAGGCCTTGTGCCCTAGTTGGCAGAGATGTTCGAGCCCGGCTCGGCCTGATGGCAACAGACGGTGATCGGGGCCTGAATTGTCAGCAGGTTGTTCAGGAGATCTCTCTTTTCGGCAAAACCCGCGCGCTTGGTAAAGGCCATCACGAGCGGGTGTTCGTGAAAGACGTGTACCTTGTAGTCCCGGGACTTTATCGACAATTCGGCGGCAACGAAGCGAAGCACGTTCGGATCGGTCAGGACAACATCGACGCGGCCGGCCGCCAGCACGCGCGCCAGGTCGTGTTCGTTTTCGGCGCCGTCTTCAACCTGATAATGCTCCAGGATCTCGCGCTGGATCTCGATCGGGTAGACGTAGCTTCCGACAAAGCCGATCCGGTGCCTGTCGAACAGGTCCTCCACATTTGACCAATTCAGGTCGGCATCCGCGTTCATCACGGCCCCGACCACAGACTGGCTGACGGGAAGGGAGGGGGCAAACCCGTCCAGGACCTCTTCAGGCCAGGCCGGGAAATAACCGACATAGGCCGGTGACTTGGCGATTGCATGTGCACGCGTCCAGGGCATGTAATCGACAACGAGATCAATATCTGCCCTGCCAAGCGCCGCTCTCAGGGCCTGGACGGCCAGTCCGCCATCCTGCAAGGCCGACCCCGAATAGGGAGGCCATTCGAGCGAGGCAATCCGCCAGGTTTCCGCGCGTGTTTGCTGACTTGCTGCGCCGACAAGCAGAATAACGAAGGAAAATAGGCGCAGCCACATGGTCGCGTCGTGCTCGTATTTGTTAAAACGATCCGACGCATCATGAGCGAAGCACAAAAAAGAGGCAATCTGGCGATTCGTACAGTAAAGGAAAAGTGGAGCTGGTCAGAAATTCTAGTCCTGATTGCCTTTTGCGGCCTGCCAGGCAGCTTCCATCTCTTCCAGCGACATGGCCTCAAGCGTGGTTCCAGTCCTTTGGGCCTGGTTCTCGATCGACGAGAACCTTTTGCGAAACTTTCGATTGGTTCGCCGAAGGGCCTCTTCCGGATCGATGTCGAGATGGCGGGCCAGATTGGCGAGGGCAAACAGGGTATCACCGAGTTCGTCCGTCATGCGGTCCTTGTCCGGTGTGCCCTTTGAAAGTTCTTCGTCGAGTTCGTGGGTTTCCTCGCGGATCTTGTCGAGCACCAGTCTCGCATCGTTCCAGTCGAAGCCGACCCTTGACGCCCGGCGCTGCAACTTGTCAGCCTCCTGAAGTGCGGGAAAGGCGGTCGGCACATCGTCGAGGAACCCCTTGTTCGGTTCAACAAGGCCCAGCTTTTCCCGTTCAGCGCGTTTTTCTGCCCGTTCTTCTGCCTTGATCCGTTCCCAGATGCCCTTCACCAGGTCCGGTTTCTCGCCGTTTTCATCGCCAAAAACGTGAGGGTGACGACGGATCAGTTTTTTGGTGATGCCTTCGACCACGTCGCCGAAGTCAAAATGTTCGTCCTCCTCGGCCATGCGGGCGTGATAGACGACCTGAAGGAGCAGGTCTCCGAGTTCCTCGCGCAGCTCCACCAGATCGTTCTTGGCGATGGCGTCCGCGACCTCATACGCCTCTTCCAGCGTATAGGGTGCGATGGTCGCGAAATTCTGCTCCAGGTCCCAGGGACAGCCAGTCACGGGCGTCCGGAGCGCGGCCATGATTTCGATAAGACGGGAGATGTCGCGGCTGGGGGTCATGGAAGGCCTTGGGTCAATTGGTCAGGTCAGCAGGAAGGGTCTTGCGGGGTTATGGCAAATCTTAAGACCCATTGAAACCGGATATCTGGTTTCAGCCGTCGCGGAGCCGTCTAACTCTCCACCGTCATTCCGGACAAGTAAGGCGCAGCCGAACGCCGATCCGGAACCCAGACATCATCTGCGCTGAAAGCGCTCAAAATCCGTCTTGTTTCGAGTTCGCTTGCGCTCACGCTGATGTCTGGTTTCCGGATCGGCGCGCAGCTTCACTGCGCTTGTCCGGAATGTCGGTGGAGGGTATGGCAACCTATGGGCCTAAGCGGCAGACAAGGGGCTTTAGGAGAAGTTCATTGCGAAAGTCATGAACAGCCAGCCAACAAAGCCCAGAATGGCGACAATCACCATGAGAATCCGCATAGCCTTTGAATGCCCCTTGAAACCGTCATAGGGAGCGCGCCTTCTTCTATATTCCGAATAATTATCGAGCAGTGGCGCAAGCAGAAAGGCTGCGAACACCAACAGGACCACCGCAGCAATCAAGAATTCGGACCATGAAAAGTCAGGCACGCCCCCCCCTGACCGACGGGTGCCAGAAGGTGACGGCGCGTTCCAGAAGGGCGATGAGGCCGTAGAACAGGGAGCCGGCGAGGGCCGCGACCGCGATCTCCGCCCAGACCATGTCCACGTTCATGCGGCCGACTTCCGTGGAGATCCGGAAGCCCATGCCGACAATCGGCGTGCCGAAGAATTCCGCCACGATGGCGCCGATAAGGGCCAGGGTGGAGTTGATCTTCAGCGCATTGAAGATGAAGGGCATCGCCATCGGCAGGCGCAGCTTGAGCAGGGTCTGCCAGTAGCTGGAGGCATAGGTCCGCATCAGATCGCGCTGTATGCTGTCGGACGCGGCAAGGCCGGAGACCGTGTTCACCAGCATCGGAAAGAAGGTCATGATGATGACGACGGCGGCCTTGGACGGCCAGTCGAAGCCGAACCACATCACCATGATCGGCGCAACGCCGATGATCGGCAGCGCCGAAACTAGGTTGCCGATGGGCAGAAGACCCCGGCGCAGGAAGGGGACCCGGTCGACCAGGATCGCCACGATGAAGGCGCTGCCGCAGCCAATCACGTAGCCGGCGAGAACGGCCTTCAGGAAGGTCTGCTGGAAATCGGCCCAGAGTGTCGGCACCGAGGTCGTCAGCCGGACCCAGATTTCCGAAGGAGCGGGCAGAAGCACCTTGGGAACCCCGGCCCCTGTGACGATCAGCTGCCAGAGCACCAGCAGGGTGATGCCGAAAATGGCCGGGATCGCCAGATTGACCAGTCTTTGGGCGAGCGGAGATGCTGCCTTCCAGATTGCGAGCCGTTCGACAAAGAGCCAGGAGGCAGCCCAGGTGGCCACCGTCAGGGCCCAGAAACCCAGCCTGGCTTCTCCGGCATGGTTCGTCACCGTGGACACCAGCAACCACGCGGCAACGGCCGTGACCAGGCCCAGGATCAGGTCGCCGACGAGATTGCGCATGAAGCCGAGCTCGTAGCGCACACCGGCGATTGCCAGGATGACCAGACAAATTGCCAGCCGCGGCACATCCATGATGCCATAATCAGGGCCGAAGATCGGGCTGAACAGGCCGACAACGACCATGGCGACGACAAACCAGGCCAGAAGGGCGGGCATGTCAAACCGGCGTTTGGAAGCAGACATTGTTGTCATCGCGCCATCCCCATGCGTTTCAAGGTGAGTTTTTCAAGGATGCCGATCAGCGCCACCAGGGAACCGGCCAGGAAGGCGGCCATCAAAAGCGCGGACCAGATCTGGACCGTCTGTCCGTAATAGGATCCGGCCAGGAGACGCGCACCAAGCCCGGCAACGGCGCCGGTCGGCAGTTCTCCCACGATTGCCCCGACAAGAGACGCGGCCATGCCGATCTTCATGGAGGTGAAGAGATAGGGCACGGCATAGGGCAGGCGCAGCTTCCAGAACGTCTGGAGGCGGGTCGCGGAATAGGTGTGCATCAGATCCATATGCATCACTTCAGGTGATCTGAGGCCCTTCACCATGCCGACGGTAACCGGGAAGAAGGACAGGTAGGTGGAGATCATCGCCTTGGGAAGAAGACCGGAAATGCCGACGGCGTTCAGAACCACGATAATCATCGGTGCGATTGCCAGGATCGGGATCGTCTGGGAGGAAATGATCCAGGGCATCAGGGACTTGTCGAGCACGCGCGAATGCACAATGCCGATGGCCAGCAAAATGCCGAGCGTCGTACCGATCAGGAACCCCATCAGCGTGGAAGAAAGCGTGATGCCGGAGTGATAGATCAGCGAGCGCTTGGAAGTGATCTTCTTTTCAACGGTCGTGTTCCAGATCTCCACGATCACCTGGTGAGGGGCCGGCAGGACGGGCCTGTCCTGGGCCAGCGTGTCGCTGACCAGCTGGCTCATCGGCACATCTGTCTGGCTGGCGCGCTTGTAAAGTTCATGCTGAAACGGCGTGTTCAGTGCAACGGCGGCGATGTACCAGATGGCGAGGATCGCCAGGACAACCACGACAACCGGGCCGACCGTGCCGGACATCAGACCGGCGAACGGGTTGGTGCTGCGGGTCGGGGTGAGGGCGGCGTCTGTCATGCGGCCTGCCTCCTTGCTTTTTCAAGGCGTTTGTTGATGGCTCCGGCGATGGCCTGGGCTTCGATTTCTTCAATCCAGTCCGTGAGCATGTGCGTGGTGTTTTTCAGGCGAAGCCGGACGAAGAACTGACCGGGAGCCGGAACAGGGCCGACCCCGTAGGTCTTGCCGTCGTCCGACATGTGTTTGAGGCGTGTTGAGATTTGAATTGATGTCTCGCTCATGCGGCCTCTCTTCTCAGTCCCAGTCCGCTCTTGAGACTGTCCAAAACGAAATCGGCTTCCGCGTCGTCCAATCCTGCTCCAAAGGTGACTGTCTTCTGGCCGTAGTCAAAGGCCACGCGGCCCTGTTTGCCTAGTGGATTGTTGAGTTGGTTGCGCCCGTAGCGCGTTGATGGAACAACGTTTCGCCGGGTCTTGGTCATAAGCGCTGGATTGTAATGCCAGCTCCAGTTGATCAGTGGGATGGACACCGTCTTGGTGACATGTGTTCTCGAAACAGTCAGGCTTTCCTGTCCTGCCAGCATCCACAGCAAGCTTGAGGTGACGAGGACCCAGCCGACGGCCCAGCCCATCATCCAGAAACTCAGGAACAGTCTGCCGTCCAGATCGCCGCCACCTGTAAGGAGCACGCTGCCGGCCGTGACCCCGCCAAACGTCCAGCCGCACAGCCAGACGCTCATGAACAACATGACGAAGGGTTCTTTCTTCGCCCGCACGGAAATGATGTTGCCAGCATGGGTCTGGCTGGTCCTGAGGCGTGTTGAAATGGGCGATTCAAACTGCACGGGCTGCGATCTACTTTCTGTTTTTGCTCGATGTGCGCGTTACTGTTTTGCGTCAACAACGTTGACAGCGAGGGCCAGGGGAAGGTGGACGTCCCGGAGATTGTCCTTCACGCCGACGAGAAAAACCAAGGGTCCTCTCGGGAAGTCATCGGTGAGCAGGATCTCGACATTGCGGGTTGCCATGTAGAAGTCGGTTTTCGGATTCGGGACTTTGCCTTGGCCGCATGGTGTCGGCGGCAATTCGCCCAGAACCGCGCCATCCGGAGCGATGATCTTGACGTCACATGCCAGGTTGATGCCTTTCTCGTTCATTTCCGCACCACGAAAAAGTATCAGAAGCGTGATGGTCTGACCCGGGGACACGTTGGACCGCGTGTCGAAAATCGGCGTAGTGCTGCGCGGGGTTTGCCATTTTTCCTGCCAATTCGTGTCGACCGTGACAAAGGCAAAGACATCAAAACCCTGCTCGCTTCTGGTGGCTGAAGGTTCCAGCGTCAGGGCCGTCGCCGGACCAAGAAGGAGGAGGAGGGCTGCCAGGCAGCGGATCGCTCCGATGGCACAACGGGTGAGGAGATTGCGACAGCGTTGGGGTGCAAAACGGGCTTGGGTCATGGAAAAGGTCTGTCCTTGCGATACGAAGGTTTGACCTGGGCATTCATCCCGAGACACTTGCAAACCTTCCTGGTCTGAGTAAGCGGACAGGAAACGGCCTGACTTGCCGGATCAAGTCCGGCGATCACGATACAAGCGGTTTGTGACACCTCAATCTTCATAGGAATGTCCGGCCCTGAGTCCGTCCCGGACGCGGTGGGCGATCTTCAGGAACTCAGGGGTTTCTCTGATGTCGAGGTCACGGTCGCGCGGCAGGTCGCTTTCGATGACGTCGTAGATGCGGCCTGGGCGCGGGCACAGGACGACAATCTTGGTCGACAGGAACACGGCCTCGGGGATCGAGTGGGTGACAAACACCACCGTCTTGTTGGTCTTGGCCCAGAGCTGCAGGAGCTGCTCGTTGAGGTGGTCGCGGACGATTTCATCAAGGGCGCCGAAAGGCTCGTCCATGAGAAGCAGATCCGGTTCGACAGCAAGCGCCCGCGCTATGGAGGCGCGCTGCTGCATGCCGCCGGAGAGCTGCCAGGGAAATTTTTTCTCAAAGCCGGCAAGATTGACCAGTTCCATGTTGCGGGCAATGCGTTCCTGCTGCTCTGCTCTGGAAAGACCCATGATCTCGAGGGGCAGGGCGACATTCTTGGCGATAGTGCGCCAGGGGTAGAGCGCGGCGGCCTGGAAAACGTAGCCATAGGCGCGGTTGAGCCGGGCTTCTTCAGGGGAAATGCCGTTGACCGTGATCGAGCCGGCGGTCGGACGTTCCAGATCGGCGATCACGCGCAGGAGGGTGGTCTTGCCGCAGCCGGACGGGCCGATGAATGAGACAAAGTCGCCTTCATCAATCTTCAGGTCGATGTCCGACAGGGCGTGAACAGGGCCGTCGTTTGTCTGAAAGGTCAGCGACAGGTTGTCGATGTCGATTACCCGGTTCGGGCTGGCGCTTGTTGTCATTTCCACCATGTCGGTGTCCTTTGCGCTGGCAAGAGCAGTCATTCTGGTCCTCTGGACAAGGGCGTTGTTATTGTCATGCGGCGAGCGACTTCACCACGGATCGGAAATCGGCAGCCGGCGCGTCCGCCAGGCTGGCGGCGGTCTGGGCCGGATGCGCCGTCAGGTAGGCTTCGACGAGGCGGTACCCGAGCCGGTAACCCAGCCATCGCGGGTAGTCGCCGGATCCGAAAAACCAGGCCCTGTGATCGTAAGCCGCCGCATCCCAGGCGGCGTCCGCGGCCTCCAGGTGGTCGAGATCCGACGCCTCCGGGGCTTCCCAGGGCTCCGGCGCATTGCCGTAAAGCTGATGGCTGAACAGTCCTGCAAGGCCCTCGGCAACCAGGGCCTCACCGAGGGTGCTGCCATATCCGACCGTGCCGAAACGCAAGGCATGGTGCAGTTCGTGGGCAATCATGCGCTCGAACGGTTCGCCCATGTTTTCCTGCAGGTTCTGATTGGCCGGGTCGAGGGTCAGGTAGACCAGGTCCCCCGTGAGCGTGTGACCGACGAAGCCGCGCTCCGGAATGACACCCCCGGGGATGACCTGAACGACCACATCCAGGCTGACCGGCGGGGCGACGGCTTCAACCTTCTCCCGGACAAGCGCGATTGCCTCATGGATCCGGTCCCTCAGAGGATCAAGCTTGCCGCCGGCATTGCAAAGATGGGTGGTCCAGGTCATTGCGCAATCAGACCCCGCTCGCCGGAATGCCGGTGCGTTCGACTTTGCGCGGTGCCGTCAGTTCCTTCCAGGTGCTCAGCGCCTTGTTGACGGCCTGGAACGGCTCGCGCGCAACGAACTCGCCGTGACCCTGCTTGTGATTGACCGTGCCGTCTTCAACGGCGACCCGGCCGCGCGTGAGCGTGTAGCGCGGCAGACCTTTGACCGCCTTGCCCTCAAAGACGTTGTAGTCAATCGCCGACTGCTGGCTGGAAGCGGAAATCGTCTTTTCCCTGTTCGGATCCCAGACCACAAGATCCGCATCTGCTCCGACCAGAACTGCGCCTTTTTTCGGATAGATATTGAGGATCTTTGCAATATTGGTTGAAGTGACGGCAACGAACTCGTTCGGTGTCAGGCGGCCGGTACCGACCCCAAAGGTCCACAGCATCGGCATGCGGTCTTCCAGGCCGCCGGTGCCGTTCGGGATCTTGGTGAAGTCGCCGACGCCTGTGCGTTTCTGCTCCGTGGAGAAGGCGCAGTGATCGGTGGCGACGACCTGCAGGGAACCCGACGCCAGACCGGCCCAGAGGCTGTCCTGATGTTTCTTGTCGCGGAAAGGCGGCGACATCACGCGGCGGGCGGCGTGGTCCCAGTCGGCATGTTTGTACTCGCTGTCGTCGAGCGTCAGGTGCTGGATCAGCGGTTCGCCATAGGCCCGGATGCCATTTTGGCGCGCGCGGCGGATCGCCTCGTGGGCCTGTTCGGAAGAGGTGTGCACGATATAGACCGGTACGCCGGCCATGTCCGCAATCATGATGGCGCGGTTGGTGGCTTCACCTTCCACTTCCGGCGGGCGGGAATAGGCGTGGGCTTCCGGGCCGTTGTTGCCTTCAGCCAGAAGTTTCTGCTGCAGTGTCGCGACAACGTCGCCATTTTCGGCATGCACCAGAGGCAGGGCGCCCAGTTCGGCGCAACGCTGGAAGGAGGCGAACATCTCGTCGTCATTCACCATCAGCGCACCCTTGTAGGCCATGAAGTGCTTGAAGGTGTTGATGCCCTTTTTCTGGACGACTTCCCGCATATCGTTGAAGACCTGCTCTCCCCACCAGGTGATCGCCATGTGGAAGGAATAGTCGCAATGGGCCATGGTCGACTTGTTGTCCCACATCTGCAGCGCTTCCAGGAGCGACTGGCCGGGTGAGGGCAGGGCAAAGTCGACCACCATGGTGGTGCCGCCGGCAAGGGCCGCGCGGGTGCCACTGTCGAAATTGTCGGACGAGAACGTGCCCATGAAAGGCATTTCCAGATGGGTATGCGGGTCGATGCCGCCCGGCATGATGTAACAGCCCGTGGCGTCGAGCGTCTCGTCACCGGAGAGATTGGGCCCGATCTCGACGATCTTGCCGCCCTCGATCTTCACATCGGCGTTGTAGGACAGGTCCGCGGTCACGACTGTACCGCCCTTGATCACTTTGCTTGCCATTGTTGGTCCCCTTCTGGTGGTGCTGGATGTTTCAATTTATTTCTCCGCCCCGGATTTCAGTCTTTCGCTGGGCACCACAGGGCCGGCGCCGTCAGGTCGCGGTCCTTGAGGATCATGGACAGACCGTATTTCTGGGCGATGTCGCAGGCCTTGGTGAAATGGATCGGCCGGTCGGTGTATTCCGCGTTGAACACCGGTTTACCTGCCTCGCCATAGGCGAAATAGGATTTGCAGCTGCGGTCCTGATAGCAGCTTTCGGAAATCGCGAAGTCGAACGTGTCGACCAGGTCTTCCGTCAGGTCGGGCACGTTTTTCTGAGCGATCTTGAGCCCCATGCCTTCGGCTGTTGCCGCCAGCAGCCTGACATAGGCGATGGTGTGATTGGCCGTGATCGGAAAGCCGCTGTCATTGTCGTGGACATCCATGTTGTCCGGTTCGATGGCATCAAATCCCATGGCCTTGCAGCGCTCGAAGCGGGCGGCCATCAGCGGCTGCAGGATGGTCAGGCGCCGGATGTCGAGGAACCTTTCATCCGGCCAGTCCTCATAGGTGTTGCCGATGACTTCCGTCGGAAAATCGGCCCGGTCCGGCGAGGTCCGCTCCAGGGTGCCGACGCTGACATAGCAGATGGTCTTGACACCCTTTTCACGTAGTCCGGTGATGTCTTCTGCAGTGACCAGGGCCGGGTGAAGGTCGAGAACATCCACATCGCGGTTGAGATCGACCGGGGCCGTCAGTTGCCAGTCCCAGCTGTCACCGATGGAGAAGCCGAGGGCGGGAGGCGGCAAAATGAACAAGGTCCAAGCAAGTAATGCGATCCTGCTTTTCATCGTTGGGTACCCCAAAGTTTCCGGCAGGTAGCAACGAAATCATGTGCTACATCGTTCTTGCTTTCAGCATCTTTGGGATGAAGCCTGTTGTAAATCAGGCGTCGCAGTCTGACAGGATAGGGAACAAGGACTGTCTCGCCAGAGGCCAGCGTTGCAGCCAAGTCATCCGCATCTCCTGACGTTTGTGTGTCCCATTCGATCAGGTATGCGTGTTCCCCATGTTGAGGCAGTCTTTCGCCACGACTGAAATGAAAGCGCACAATTTGCCTTGCCTTTTGCAAGTCGGGTTCGAGCGGGGTCTTCAGGTCGTTTCCATGCCTCCTGATGAACCTGTCGAAATAGATCGCATGGGGCAGTTCGTGGCCGGACATAATGCTGCCCGAGAAGTTGGCGTGGCCCAGGTTGTATCCCCAGTAGCGAAGACTGAACTTGTCCGGATTGCCGGACTGGCATGAGAACTCGTAGGCTTCACAGTTGCCGTCGCGCCCGGAACCGCAGATTTCGGGAGCGTAGTATGTCAGGCTTGCTGACTTGTAGGTCGTTTCGAGCAAAGGATACGCATCGACGAAAGACGCCACTGGATCGCCGTGGACATCCACAAAACTCGTGTCGAATGCTTGAGAAACGCTCGGAAACGCAGTCAGAAACAGGCAGCCGACGAGCAAACAGACAAGGCGTATTGGGGAGAGAATGAGCTTCAACGCTGCTCCTCCCAACGTGAACGGCAAGTAGAGGCGAATTCTTGCGCAACTTTGTGGTCGTCGCCTGCTGGGGACGCCGGAAGCTTGTGATAAAAGGTTGTGCTCGTGTCTGATTCCGGGATGGCGAGCAGCAACAGTTCGCGGGAAGAAAACATGTCCAACAGCTTGTCGGCATTCTGCTCGTCGCTCGTCAGCCAGTGCATCGAATAGCTGCCAGCATCGAAATCTCCAATTCGCCTGGCACGGACGAAAGTGAAGTCAACTTGTGAGCGGGCTCGTCGCGCATCAAACGAAATACCAGATTCAAAGCGCCGCTTGTAAGCTCTGACGAGACGATCGGTGTAGGCGACAAACGGATATCTGGTGCTGTGTTTGACCATCCGTGCGAAAGGGACATAACTCACCCCAGTCCCGATGAAATCAAGTTCAATGGAACCAGGCGTCTCGAACCTGAAGACGAAACTGTATTTGTGACAGTTTTGCGGGTTGGTCTCAGTGTTGCAATTCAGGTCACCCAGGTAACTGAGCGTAGCCTTATCCGTTTTCTGGTTGAATTCTGGCTTGCTGGTTACAAAGGCGCCGCCGGCAGACAGGATGTAATCCAGATCTGTGTTGCTTGCGAATGCCCCGCCGCTGCCTGTGCCGAAGACGGCACAGACAAGAACAAGAAACAGAATACGGAACCACCTTGCCTGCATGAGACCGACCTATAGTAGAACCGTTGGTCTGATCAGGCTGCCAGAGATAGCCGTTGCATTTCCGCTGTTGCCCACGCTTTCACCCTTTTCTTCAGACGGTCGGCATTACTCCACGATTCCCGCTGTTTCGACCACCGCGTGAAACAGGACATCGGTACCAGCTTTTGCCCAATCCTTGGAGATTTCCTCTGCCTCGTTGTGCGACAGGCCGTCAACACAGGGGCACATGATCATCGCCGTCGGAGCGACCTTGTTGATCCAGCAGGCGTCGTGTCCGGCGCCGGAAATGATGTTCTGGTGCGAATAACCCAGCCGCTCGGCCGCATTGCGGACCGCCTCGACGCAGGACTTGTCGAATTCAACCGGGTCGAAGCCGCCAACCTTCTCGAACTCGACGTCCAGCCCCATGTCGTCGCAGATCTTCCTGGCACCGGCTTTCAACCGGTCTTCCATGTCCTGGATGACCGCCAGGTCGGGCGAGCGGAAGTCGATGGTGAAGACCGCCTTGCCGGGGATCACGTTGCGCGAATTCGGAAAGACCTCGATATGGCCGGCCGCGCCGACCGCATGCGGGGCATGGGACCAGGCGATTTCGTCAACCAGCTCCAGGATGCGGGCCATGCCGAGACCGGCATTCTTGCGCATTGGCATCGGTGTGGAGCCCGTGTGGCTGTCCTTGCCGGTCACGGTCACCTGGGTCCAGGACAGGCCCTGGCCATGGGTGACAACACCGATATCCTTGCCTTCGGCTTCCAGGATCGGGCCCTGCTCGATATGCAGCTCGAACATGGCGTGCATCTTGTCGTTGCGGGCGCCGACTTCCTCATCGCCCACCCAGCCGATGCGCTTCAGTTCATCGCCGAATTTCTTGCCGTCATGGTCTTCCCGGTCATAGGCCCAGTCCTGGGTGTGCACGCCGGCAAACACGCCGGACGCCAGCATGGCCGGGGCAAACCGAGTGCCTTCCTCGTTGGTCCAGTTGGTGACCACGATCGGGTGTTTTGTCTTGATACCGAGATCGTTCATGGTGCGCACGACTTCCAGGCCGCCGAGCACGCCAAGTACACCGTCATACTTGCCGCCGGTCGGCTGGGTGTCGAGATGGGAACCGACATAGACGGGCAGGGCGTCCGGATCGGTTCCCGGGCGTGTCATGAACATGTTGCCCATCGTGTCAAGGCCCATGGTCATGCCGGCGTCTTCGCACCACTTCTGGAACAGCTTGCGGCCTTCACCATCTTCGTCCGTGACAGTCTGGCGGTTGTTGCCACCGGCGACGCCCGGGCCGATCTTGGCCATTTCCATCAGGCTGTCCCACAGCCGGTCCGCGTTGATCCTGAGGTTTTCGCCGGGCGCTGCCATGATGATCTCCTATTTCAACTCGGTTTCGACGAAGGACATCGGAGCCTCTCCGCCGTTGATGACATTATGTTCAACGCCCTTGTGGCGCCTGTAAACGGTTCCAGCCGGAACGACCGCTTCCCGGGTCTCGCCACCGGGTTCCTCCAGCAGCATCCGGCAGTCCGTGAGCGCCGTTATGACGTAATCGAGGTCGTGCCGATGCCAGCCGGTTTCAGCCCCCGGGGCAAACTCGAACCGGGTCACACGGACACGGTCGTCGTCGATCAGGTTTTCGGCTGTCGCCTTGGGGCGTGTCATGGCCGCAATGCCTTTCCGGATTGCAGGGGGGAGGGCGCGGGCGAACCGCCCCCTCGCTTTATGAGGTTCAGTCGATCGTGTTCAGCACATCGCGCAACTTGCCGAAGAGTTCGTCGATCTGTTCTTTCGTGATGATCAGCGGCGGAGAGAGCGCGATGATGTCGCCTGTCGTGCGGATCAGGATGCCGTCATCATAGGCCTTCAGGAAGGCAGAGAAGGCGCGTTTGGTCGGCTCGCCGGCGATCGGTGAAAGCTCGATCGCACCAATCAGGCCGAGATTGCGAATGTCGATGACATTCGGGCAATCCTTCAGGGAATGCAGGCCGTCTTCCCAGTATTGCGCCAGGTCGGCAGCGCGGGTCAGCAGGTCCTCTTCGTCATAGGTGTCGAGCGTTGCAAGGGCTGCTGCGCAAGCGATCGGGTGGGCCGAATAGGTATAACCGTGGAACAGCTCGATCATGTGCGCCGGACCGGTCATGAACGCGTCATAGATGTCGGAGGAGCAGAAGACCGCCCCCATCGGAATGACACCCGACGTAAGTCCCTTGGCCGTGGTCACGAGATCCGGCGTGACGCCGAAATAGTCGGTCGCGAAGGGGGAGCCGAGGCGGCCAAAACCGGTGATGACTTCATCGAAGATCAGCAGGATGCCATGCTCGGTGCAGATCTCGCGAAGGCGTTCCAGGTAGTTTTTCGGCGGGATCAGGACGCCGGTGGAACCTGCAACCGGTTCGACGATTACGGCAGCGATTGTCGAGGGATCATGCAGCTGGATGATGCGGATCAGGTCTTCTGCATATTCGGCGCCGCTTTCCGGCATGCCACGCGAAAAGGCGTTTCGCTCCGGGTCATGGGTGTGGCGCATGTGGTCGACACCGGTCAGCAGGGAGCCGAAATGCTTGCGGTTGGCGACAATGCCGCCGACGGAAATGCCGCCGAAGCCAACACCGTGGTAACCGCGTTCACGACCGATGAGGCGTGTGCGGGTGCCCTGACCGATGGCGCGCTGATAGGCGAGCGCGATCTTCAGGGCCGTATCGACACTTTCCGAACCGGAGTTTGTGAAGAAGACGTGGTCGAGCGGCGAGGGCATCAGGGCCGCGAGGCGGGCGGCCAGTTCAAAGGCCTTCGGATGACCCATCTGGAAGGCAGGCGCATAATCCAGCGTGGCGACCTGGTTCTGCACCGCCTCGACGATCTTCGGGCGCGAATGGCCGGCATTGCAGCACCACAGGCCCGCTGTGCCATCCAGCACCTGGCGGCCGTCTGCCGTCGTGTAATGCATGTCTTTCGCGGACACGAACATGCGCGGAGCCTGCTTGAACTGGCGATTGGCCGTGAACGGCATCCAGAAGGCTTCGAGATTGTTGGTTGCAGCCTGGCTCGGTGCTGACATGCGTCCTCCTTGCGGGCCTTCTTTTCCGGAAAGCGCCGACTGTTGCTATTCAATATGGAGGAAGGCATAGCACGAGGCATCGGCCAAAGGCAGTGCCGTTCGCGCTGGTCCTCTCCCCAACTGTTCCCACGGTCCTTCCGTTGGGCTTTGCCTCTGTATCGGAAGGAGCCAAATCTCTCTGGTTGGCCGTTTGGCCCGTGCCGGGTCTCCGGCATTTATTGTCGACGATCCGAAGGAAAGGTCCCGGCAAGTTGCCGCGCGTCCGGCAAATTGGCCCGTTGCAGGGCGTGAGGGGATCGACTAGCCTTCTGACCATCTGGTCAATTTACCCTAGGAGGGATTTGACCAAATGGTCAAGATGCAAATCAAGTCGGCCTGACTAATTTCTGGTCATTGACCTCGAGAATGCATCCGGACAGGCTTGAAACGGGCTGAAACTGGACGGAATCGGCTTGTTCTGGCAAGAGTTTGAGAGAATACCCAAGGGGCGGGAAGCGGGACGATTGATGACAGAACTTGGCGGGCAGACGCAGGACCCATCAAAACCGGCCGGACTGAGCCGGATCCAGGAAAAGAACAGATCCTTGATTCTCGATGCCGCCCTGGGAGAGTTTTCCCGGAAAGGATTTTCCGGTGCGACGGTGGAACGGATCGCGGCCGAGGCGGGGATGTCGAAGTCCAATCTGCTTTACTACTTCTCCTCCAAAGAGGCGATCTACAACGCAACGCTTGCCCATATTCTGGAAGTCTGGCTGGCGCCGCTGAAAACACTTCGGCCCGAGGGGGAACCGGCCGAGGAACTGGCCGGTTACATCCGTCAGAAAATTGAAATGTCGGCAAGCTATCCCGAGGCCTCGCGTCTCTTTGCCAATGAAGTGATGCAAGGCGCGCCGCAGATCCTGCCAATCCTCGAAACGGACCTGAAGCGACTTGTCGCCGAAAAATCCCAGGTGATTGAAGACTGGATCGCGGCCGGCAAGATGCGGCGGGTCAACCCGGTGCATCTCATCTTCACCATCTGGGCGACAACCCAGCACTATGCGGATTTTTCCTTCCAGATCAGGGCTTTGACGGGAAGGGACCTGTCGGATCCGGATTTCCTGGAAGAAACGGCTAGTGCGGTCACCTCGCTGATCCTGAACGGGGCCGGCCTCGACTGGCCGGCAAAAACCGGTCCGGGAGAATGAGCAGCGACGACGATCATGTCAGTGCGTCGTCCCGCATTGCCGTCACAGACCGGCTGCATATCCTGAAGGACGACCTGAGCGAGGATTTCATCCGGGCCTCGGGGCCGGGTGGTCAGAATGTCAACAAGGTCTCGACGGCCGTTCAGCTGCGTTTCAATCTCTCCGGCAACGAGACTCTGCCGCAGGACGTCAAATCCCGGGCAGCACGGCTGGCCGGAAGCCGGTTGACGCTGAATGGGGAGATCGTGCTGCAGGCCGACAGGTTTCGCACCCGGGAGCGCAACCGCGAGGACGCGCTTGAGCGCCTGTTGGATCTGCTGCGCAAGGCCACGGAAAAACCGAAGCCGCGCAAGGCGACCAAACCGACACTCGGTTCGAAGAAGCGCCGGCTGGACGCCAAGAAACAGCGTGGACAGATCAAGAAGATGCGCGGGCGGGGCGGTCGTTTCGACGATTAGCGAGGTTCGTCAGTTGAGAACGCCATTTATCGGTTTCAGCGGTTCGGGGACCGGCTGGCCGATCCGCTCCGCCAGGGCAATTTCAATCGTGCGGGTCATGGCGGACAGCGGCAGACCGTGAGCTCCGTCGGCAAAGGGATGTTCCAGTTCTTCCGTTACGGCCGCCAGTCCAAAGAACACATAGGCAATGACCGCGGCGAAGACGGGTGCAAGAAAACCGGTGCCGTCGATCAGGGCAAAAGGAACCGCCAGGCAGTAGATCCAGGTCGTGCGCAAAACGAGCAGGGAATAGACGAACGGCAACGGGGTTGATCTGATCCGTTCGCATCCGGCCTGAGCCAGGCTGATTGCCGCAAGACGTTCACTCAGCGCCTTTTGCCCGAATCCGTCGAGGCGGTTGATCGATGCCGCCGTGCAAAGCACCTGATTGGCTATGTTCAGGGCTGCGCAGGGTGTGGCAAGCGATGTCAGCTCGTGATCTGTGCCGGACCAGGTTTCAAGTGCCTCTGGGTCTTCGGTTCCGCGTAGGTTGCAGCGGTGGAGATGCGTGAACAGGATCGCGCAGCGCAGAAACCGCCGGCGCAGGGCATCGTCTTCCAGAAACAGGTCGCTCTCGCGGCCAATGCTGCGCATATCTGCAACCAGTTGCCCCCAGAGCCTGCGCGCTTCCCACCAGCGCTCATAGGCTGCATTGTTCCGAAACCCGAGAAACAGGGACAGGGCGATACCAAAAACCCCTGTTGCGGCGAGCGAGATATGCGGCAGTGGCACCAGAAACCGGTCCAGCAACACGACAATAAGTGCAAATGCCGCAACAAGTGCGATCAGCGGCGCGATCCGGGGCACGATGGAACCCTGCATGACAAAAAACAGTTTCAGATGATTGGGGGGATCTCGAAGAATCATGATTGCACCCACCGGCTTTGCCGCCAGAGCGGCCCTTGAACGAAAGATTCCGGCCATCACTCGCCAGAAAGTTTGCCGCTGTGACAACGCTGTAATGGAGTCGGATCTAAGAGGGAAGCTGTGTTTAAACCTGAGTCTCACCCAAGGGGTTCTTGCCAAAGGTGAGGTGGTCACAAGAAATGCAGAACGGCTGGGTTTCTCGCAGCAATGCAAAGGATCCTGCGGGCAAGGGGCGACGATGCGACGATTGATTGTCGTTGGCGCAAACGGATCGGGTAAGAGCTTTCTGGCGGCGAGACTTCACAAGATCCGTCCCGATGTTCCCCTGGTCGCATTTGATGCGATCAAACTCACCAAGGACTGGCAACGGAGGAAACAACAGGATATTGACGCTGAGCTGGCCCGGGTTGTTGCAACAGATGCCTGGCTCCTGGAAGGGGGGCCAAGCTTGCTGGGAAAAGCACTTCCAAGGGCGGAAGCCGTCATCTGGCTTGATCCGCCCGAGCTGCTCAGACTTTGGAGACTGGCCTGCCGGCCCTGGCGGAACTTCGGTAAGGAACGCACCGAAATTCCGTCAGGCAACAGGGACTGGCCGCTTCAGCAATATCGTTTTGCCTTCCAAAGTCTCATGAAGCGGGACCGGTTCAGAGCGCAGATCACAAGCCATCTTCGCTCTGTGCAAGGCCAAAATGTCTGGCACTGCAGGACACAAAGCGACGTGGAGCAGGCGGTGTCCAGGTGGCAATCCTGAACCTGGCCTGCACGATCGCCTCAGGGCAGGCGCTGTTCGAAACGTCTCCAGAGCTGCTCTGAGTCCCGCGCGAGAATACCGCCTTCATAGGTGTGGATCTGATCTGCCGCGTAGGGCACAAGCGCCATCATGTCGCTGCCGCCCCGGGCCGGGTCCGGAAGGCCAAAGAAAACATGCCTGACATCCGCCATGATGATGGTGCCCAGACACATCACGCAGGGTTCCGTGGTGGTGTAGAGGACGCAATCCTTGTGTCGGCTGGCCCGCACGTGTCTGGAAGTTTCAAGTGCCTCAACTTCCGCATGCCGGAGTTTGTCCGACCGGGACCGGATCCGGTTGCGGCCGCGGCCGACAATCTCGCCGTCGCAGATTACCACCGCACCAATTGGCAGGTCGCCCGCAAATCCTGCCTGCTCCGCTTCCTGTAGGGCTGCGGACATGAAGGTGTGATGGTCTATGTGTTGAAGAGCCCTCATACACCGAAGGCTAATTACATGATGTAACGCGGGCGTGACCGTTCCAAACGGTTTTGGAGCGCAGCTTCGGAATGCAGCGGGAAGACCTAGCTTCTTCGCAAGGATGAAAGCAATTCGGTGTAGAAGGGAAGTGCCAGTCTCGGCAAAGAAGATGCTTTCGCAAACTCCACCCAGCGCAGTTCGCTGTGTTCATCTCCCATATTCTGGGGCTCTCCCAGCCAATTCCGGACAACAAAGAAATGAAAAGTCATTGGTTCAGTTTTATCGTTTGAGCCAACTTCAAATCTCGACAAAAACGTAGCCGTTTCGATCTGAATGCCGGTTTCTTCCGACAATTCCCGAGCAAGAGCACATTCAAGTGTTTCTCCTCGCTCGACGTGGCCTCCTGGAAAGCTCCACATAGCCGGATAGGTCCGGCGCTCCGGCGAGCGCAGCGCCATAAGTATCTTTTCATCTTTCACGAGAAGTCCGTTTACAATATGCGTCATAAGACCTCTTCAAATTGGCCCTCACCCTAGATGCCTCAAAACTGTTTCTAGTTGTAGATCGTTTGCAAGTGGCTTGGCACTCGTAAAACCTCGCACGTTTCCAAGCCCTCAATTTGAGAAAATCGAAAACCTTCACAATAGCCGATGGCGTCGCCCCATGTTGAGTAGGTTGCATTTGGCATAAACCCGATCGCTCCCAACTCGATGATTGCTCCGTGGGTAACGATCAACGCAGATTGATTGTCCTTGAGCTCACCTGCAATCGATCGCCATTCCTCGGCCTGCGCCCGAGCAAACCTTTCACATGCGGTGTTTCGACGAACGATATTGGAAATGCTTTCGAGATCGTTTGGCCAAGCCACCGCATCAAGAATGGATTTTGGAAGGTTACCCAAGGCGGTGGATTGGCGGGTAGGGGCGTACCCCATTGCGATAGCCGTCTCGATCGCACGAGGTTTTTCACTGGTCCAAACCAGATCAAACGGACCGGTGGATTTGCCAATCATATTCGCGAGGGCCACTCCCTGTTGCGACAGGTGCTGTCCGGGTTTGGATCTCATGGTGTGTCGACGAACCTCAAGAACGGGCATTTTCGTCCTTGACCTATCATTTGTTCAAGAAAGTGTTTCGCTCAGACCGCGCCAGTCCGTGCGCCACGAGGCGATCGATCACTTCGGTGTAGCCGACACCGCTGGTTGCCATCACCTTGGAATACATGCTGATGTCGGTGAAGCCCGGTATCGTGTTGAGTTCATTGACCAGCAGCCGGCCATCGGGACACAGGAAAAAATCGACCCTTGCCATGCCGTCGCAACCAAGGGCCTCGAATGCCTTGGCGGCCGTTTCGCGAATGTTTTCTTCAAGGACTTGGGAAATGTCCGCGGGCACAATGAGGGCCGCGCCATCGCCATCAATATATTTGGCGTCGTATGTGTAAAACCCATGCTTTTCGGCCGGAACGATCTCACCCGTCCGGGAGACGAACAAGTGCCCGTCCGGCTCCTCCAGGACGGCGCATTCAATTTCCCGCCCCTGGATGAATTCTTCGGCCAGTAGCTTTTGGTCGTGACGAAAACCCTCGATGAGCGCTGCCTCGTAGTCTTCTTCGGTGATGACCTTGCTCACGCCGACCGATGAGCCTTGGCGCGCGGGTTTGATGAAGACCGGCAGGCCAAGCTGTTCGCTGATTTCCGAAAAACTCCGCGGATTGCCTTTCGTAATTGTTACAGAGCGCGCAGTCGGTACTCCCGCGGCTGATAAGAGCCGTTTTGCAAGGTCCTTGTCGAGCGCGTTGGCAGACCCTGCGATGCCGCAACCGGCGAGGGGCACTCGAGCCGTTTCTGCCAGGCCCTGGACGGCACCATCTTCACCCGGCAAGCCATGCAGAACCGGAAAGAGGACATCGATCCGGGGCAGTTCACGGCAGGTGCCGTCGGCCTCAAGCGCAACAAGCCGCCCGTTGCCGCCAGGCAGAAAGCAGAGATGGGCGCCGCTTGTCGGCTGTGCCAGAACGCCGTTTTCGTAGGAGCTCAACAGCCAGTGGCCTTCGCGGGTTATGTAGACGGGGACGGCGTCATAGCGTTCCGGCGCCAGCGCCTTCAGGACGTTGGTCGCCGACAACACCGAGACTTCGTGCTCCGCGGACAGGCCGCCAAACAGGACACCGATGCGGGTTCTTTCATGTGCTTCCGACATTGCTTCTCCGATTCTCGTCAACCGTCAGCAATGATCGTGAAACGTGGCGGTTCCATGTGCGGAAATGCATAATTGGCAACCTGCGAGGTTCTGAAGCTTCTCTCCAACCACCTCAGCAGGGGCGCGGCGCGTCCGAGAGATTTTGAAAAGACCACCGAAGTCGCTCTTGCCGATCAGGCCCATGCCGGACAGGCCCACCAGCGCCTCTGCGAGGTCGATCGGAATGAGTTCGACATTGGTGTCGTTCTGATCCAGTTCGCGCTGCATGTGACTGGTCAGGTGGCTCCAAACAGACTGCCTGTTGCAGGGGGATATTTTCGGGTTCTTCAAACATCGACCCCGAAAAGCTCAGGTTCATTGCGTCATGTTTGGTAGCAGGCAATATGGGGTTCAGGCGCAGACGAAGGTGGGTCTGCAGTTCATGCTGCCTACAATACGCATAATCAATATTATGGAACATTATTTTGTTTGGCCATTTGCCGATATGGAACAGCGGTTTAGCTGATGCCTAGGCCTTTCGCAGTGTTTGCCTGACCGCGCTCACGCCGCCCTAGGCTCGTCAGTCGTCTCGCGGCGTCTCTTCGCCCGATGTTGCCAGACCGTCCTTTGCGTCGATGATACGTTTGGCGATCTCGAAAGAAAAACCTGCGCGGCACATGGCTGCCAGGTCGCGTTCGCGCCGCTCTTCTCTGGAACCTGTGGTTCTGAAAGGTCCGAGACGCCGACGCCTGGCAAAGGTTCTGGCGGCGTCTTCGTCGCTGTGTTCGTCCTTGTTCAGAACGGCATCGATGGTGTCGCGGTCGACACCTTTGGCTGCGAGCTGCGCTTCAATCTTTCGCCGTGAACCGCCACGGCGTCTAAGGCTTGCGGTCTTGGTTTCGGCATAGGCCTTGTCGTCAACGAGCCCGTTGCGCGTGACGGTCTCCAGCACGGTGTCGATCATGGACCCGAAGTCGTCCGGATCTAGGTCCAATGCCTGACAGGCCTTGTTGACCTTGCGTTCCAGGACACGTCGCAAATTGGATCTGGAAGACGCATAACGTTCCAGGTAATGGAGCGCGGATCTGGTGAGCCGTTCCGGTGTTGGTGGTTTGTAGCGTGGCTTATTCGGCATGAACTGCCGATGTGTCCGGCCGCACATGGCCCTTCAGGCTGATCTTCATGCCGTCAAAGGCAGGCTCGATGGTTGCCGGGAGTTCTTCTGTCAGTGTCCTGTAGTCCAGGTCATTGTGAAGATTGGTGAAAACGGCATGTTTCGGAGCGAGCTTTTCGGTCCATTCAAGAGCATCCGCCAGGCAGAAATGGCTTGGATGCGGTCGCCTTCGCAGGCAGTCCAGAATGAGAATATCAAGGTTTTTCAGATATTTAAGCGATTTTTGTGGGAATTCAGAAATATCGGGAACGTAGGCGGCGTCCGCGACGCGAAAGCCAAGCGCCTTCATCTCGCCGTGGATGACTTCAAACGGATCAAATTGCAGGGATCCGGCAGCGCCTTCGACTGTAATCGGCTCTCCGTTGCGGATCTCCCGCCGTTCCAGGATGGGCGGATAGTTGGAGCCTTGCGGCGTTTGAAAACAATAGCCAAAGCCGGCGGTCGCGCGTTGATACGTGTCTTCGTCCATGAAGACCGGCACTCTTTGACCGTTGCGCACCCAGAAGGCCCGCAAGTCGTCGATGCCGTGGAGATGGTCTGCGTGGGCGTGGGTGTAAAGCACTGCGTCGACATGCTGAACCCTTGCGTTTAAAAGCTGGGTCCGGATATCGGGGCCTGTATCTATCAAGACGGTTGTACAAGCGTTATCCACACGCTTTTCCACAAGCAGCGCACAGCGCGAACGGCTGTTTTTGGGCTCGCTCGGGTCGCAATCTCCCCAGTCGTTGCCGATCCGTGGAACGCCGCCGGAAGACCCGCAGCCAAGAATGGTCAGTTCGACACTCACGAAGCGTCGGCTCCGTTTGCGAAAGCTGCCTGAGGCACCTTCTTGAAGAGACGGAAGAAGTTCTCCGTTGTCTGCCGGGCAATCTCTTCTTCTGAGACGCCACGGGTTTCCGCCAGGACTGCCGCCGTCATCGCCGTGTAGGCGGGTTCATTGCGTTTGCCGCGCCTGGGCTGCGGCGCCAGGTATGGGGCATCCGTTTCCACAAGCAGTCGATCGGCCGGCAATTCCCTGGCAATGGCGCGCAGCTCATCGGAGCGCTTGAACGTCAGGATGCCGGAAAAGGAAACATAGAGCCCAAGCTCAATGCCGGTCATGGCGAGCTCGCGGCCGGAGGAAAAACAGTGCAGGAGGGCCGGGAAGGCCCCCTTCCCCATTTCCTCGCGCAGGATTGCGGCCATGTCCTGATCAGCGTCTCTTGCGTGAATGACCAGTGGCAGTCCGGTTTGCCGGGCGGCTTCGATATGAATGCGCAGGCCTTCAGCCTGGGCGTCGCGGGGCGCCTTGTCATAAAAATAGTCGAGACCGGCTTCACCGATGGCAACCACCTTGGGATGGGCCGCGAGCTTGACGATGTCTTCAACCGGTATGCCGCGTTCGGTGCCCGCATTGTGCGGATGGGTGCCAACGGAGCAGTAGACATTCGGATATTCTTCGGCAATGGCTCGAATCTGGTCGAATTTCCGAATGTGGGTGCAAATCGTCACCATGAGCTCGACGCCGGCGCTCCTGGCGCGCTCGATCAATTCGGCGCGCTCGCCGTCAAAATCGGGAAAGTCGAGGTGGCAGTGGCTGTCTACTAGCATAAGGGTCCGCACAGCAGTGGAGTTGGGGCTTCTATTCGGTGTCTTCAGCGCGCCTTGATACATGGAATCGGGCATCAACTGAAGAGGCTTCGCGACCCGTCCGGATCAGGACCAGAACCGGAGGAGCCGGAAATCCAGTTCAGGTGGCCGCGTGTGTGCGCAGCGCCAGAAAGAAATCCAGAACCACCTGCTTCCGGTCCAGGTTCAACGCATCCGCGTCCCGCACAGCCTGGTTGGTCCGGTCCCAGATCTCGATCAACCTGTTGGCCTGGTGCACGCCGGCACCAAGGTTTTGACGCATGCGTTCATGCAGCCAGATCTGGGCAATGTGCTGGAAACTCTCCCAGTTGTCCGATTGGCCGCGGGCCGCCACCAGGTCGGCAAGCGCGTGCGCCTTCGCCAGGTCCAGCTGGCCAGCGGTCTCGGCGAGATGTTTGACGCCACGCGCAATCGCAAGGCCATCTCCGGACAGGAGCGTGATGGCAGACCGCAGGCTGCCATCGGCAGACAACGCGATTTCATGGAGGTCTTCGCCGGAAGGAACACTGTCACCAGCAAGGTCGCGCAGGCCTTCGGCGATATCCGTCTCACTGAGCGGCGCGAGATCGATGCGACGGCATCTGGAGCGGATCGTCGGCAGAAGCCGGCCGGGCGCGTGGCTGAGCACCAGGAACAGGCAGCGCTCGGGCGGTTCCTCGAGAATTTTCAGCAAGGCGTTGGCCGAGCTGATGTTCATGTCGTCGGCGGCGTCGACGATGCACAAACGCCAGGCCTTGGCAGAGGCCGTCGTTCCGAAGAACGAGACCGTGCGGCGGACTTCATCGACCGGCAGATCGGCCTTGAACCGCTTGGACTTGTCATCCCAGGGCCGGCGCAGATGCAGGATGTTGGGATGTCCGCCGGCTGTCAGCTGGCGCGAAACCGGATGGTTTTCCGGCACAGAGAGATCCTGCGCAGCAGCGACACCGCTTCCGAAGCGGTCCGGGTTGGCAATCACGAACCGGGCGAATCGAAACGCAAGCGTCGCCTTGCCAATACCCTTTGGGCCGCCGAGGATCCAGGCGTGGTGAAGGCGTTCCGAGCGGTAAGCTTCCAGCAGCTTCTGTTCCGTCTGCCGGTGACCGATCAGGCGGTTCCGCTCATGCGGCAAGGGATAGCCCGGCAGGGCATCGACTTCCGGGATCTCGACCGGGGCACTTGACCGGGCCATCAGCGCGACGCCTCCGTGATCGAGGCCGTTTCCCCGTCCGGTTTCAACTCGGACGCAAATGCCGTTGCGACGGCTGACCGTATCGCCGTCTCCACCTGATCTAGGTCCTTGGAGCCATCAATGACGGCAAAACGATGGGCCTCTTCCTCGGCCAGATCCAGAAACATCTGCCGTCGGCGTTTGTGGACCTTCATGGTTTCGCCTTCAAACCGGTCAGGACCACCGCTGTTGTCGGTCTGGGAACGCACCTCGACGCGGCTGAGGCCGATCTCGGCCGGCACGTCGATCAGGATCGTCAGATCCGGATAGGTTCCGGCAACCGCTGCCGTTTCGAGAAGCTTCAGGTAGGCGATGTCGACACCCGCCTCTCCCTGATAGACCCTTGTGGAATCGGCATAGCGATCGCACAGGACCCAGTCACCGCGCTTCAGTGCAGGTATGATGGTGGTGTCGACGTGATCGGCGCGGGCGGTGGCGAACAGCATCGCCTCCCCTCTGGGGCCAAGATCCTTGGCTTCGCCGGATAAAAGCAGTTGCCGGATCTTCTCAGCGCCCGGCGATCCGCCGGGTTCCCGTGTCACGATCACGGTCTTGCCCTGTGCCTCCAGCCAGGTTTTGAGCCGGGCGATCTGGGTGGATTTGCCCGCGCCTTCACCGCCTTCAAAGGTTATGAAATGTCCCGCCAACCGCCTTCGGCCTCTCGATTCTCGACGCTGTCCCACGTCGCGCTGTCTTAGCAGCAGTTCCCTCACAGCAAAAGGTTTCTGCCATCGTGTCTAAAAGGTGGCAATCCGTTGTCGATGTCAGCGCGGCCGGACCCGGAGACGGTTTCCATTGCGGCAAAGCTGTCGCTGTCATCGAAATGGTGATCCTTAGCCGATCCAGCCGAACAGAAGTTCCTGCAACCCGTCCAGGGCGCGTCCCATCAGCGTTCCCGACTGGACGGACGCCCCAGTCACCAGCGGCGCGCGATAGATAATGCCGTTCTTGCCGATCACCCGGATTTCACCTGCGGGCGTGCCTTCGGCGACGGGGGCGGCAAGCGGCCCGGAATAGACCACCCGGATGCGGTAATCGAGCGTCGGCCCGCGTGGCAGCAGCACGTCGACATTGTTCTGCGAGACAAGCGGCACGCTGCCCTGCGTTCCGCCGAACACCCGGCCGTCTGCAATGGTTTCGCCGGCGGTGAAGACGGTCTTGATGGTGAAATACTCCCACGCGCCTTCCAGAACCTCCTTCAGGGTCTGCAGGCGGTGTTTGTCGGAGGTCAGTCCGGCAACCGAGGCAATCACCCGGCGCCCGTTCCTGTCGACGGAGCCGAGCCCCGAATAACCGTCCTCTGTGTCGTTTCCGCCGCCGAGGCCGTCGAGATTGCGGATCTCGCCCAGAAGCGGGTTCTTGTTGCGCTGGAAGATCTTGTTCCAGGTGAATTCCGGGATCTGGAACATCTGGTAGAGATCCGGGTGGGTCTCCACGATGTACTCGGCCAGGAGGGCCTGATCGCGGACGGAGGTCTGGCTGGGCTTTTCCGCGTAGCCGGTCGGGTTGGCGAAGCGGCTGTTTTTCATGCCGATCTTTTCCGCCAGCGACGTCATGCGGCCGGCAAAGGCCTCTTCCGAGCCGTCCAGACATTCCGCCAGGATGATGGCAGCGTCATTGCCGTTATGGACCAGAAGGCCCTTCAGCAGATATTCAACGGCAATGTCGGACTTGATCGCGGCAAACATGGTGGCACCGCGGCCGGAGGGCGCTCCCCCCGTGCGCCAGGCGTGTTCGCTGACCTTGCAGAGCTGGTCCAGAGACATGTCTCCGTCTTTCAGCGCCTGGAATACGGTTGCAGCCGTCATCACCTTGGCAAGGGCGCCAGGCCTGAAAGTCTGATCGGCGTTCTTGGCAAAAAGGATCGTTCCGGAGGACGGCTCGTACAAGAACGCCATCGGCGCCTTGGTGACGATGGTTTCCGCGGCCTTGCTCGCAGACACCAGGCCTGTCAGGAGACCGAGCCCCAGCAGAAGGGCAAAGAAAACCGAGTAACCTGAGGAACTGGAGGTCTTGTGTGCCGGATGCATCTATCCGTCTGCCTTGCCGTTAGCGTTCTGATCGCGGCAAGGTGGCGCCGGCCGTAACCGGCGCGGAAGCGCTTAGCCGCCGTTTTGCAGTTTGGCTGTCAGCTGGCGCATGGACAAGCCGGTGTCGCCAAGATCTGCCAGAAGCGAATGAGCATCCGAGATACGACGATTCGCGGCAAAGGAAGAAACGGCGCTGCCTTCGCTCAGGGTGCCTGGTGCGGGAACTCTCAGCACACCGAGAGATTGTCCGGCGGGGGGCGGCTCAGCCGTGTAGGCGGTGCCGACGGGTTCGAAGCTGTTGTTCGAAGCCACCTTGATGGACGGTGCACCAGCTTCAAACGCAATGGCAGGATCGAAAGCGACGGTCAGAGGTTGCTGGCGTGCGGGAGCTGCTGCTGCGGTCTGGTAAGGACGTGTGGCCGGTGCCGGCACCTTGCCGAAGGTCACCGGCTGGGTGACGATCGGTGCCTGGGCCAGCAGGGTTCCCGGCATGGTCGCTCCCGGCTCGACAGCGCCCGGGCCGCGATAGGAGGCCATCAGGTAAGCCTCATCCTGGCCGTGCAGCGGCGCCTTGCCGATATATTCGACCTTGACCTTGCCGACGCCGGATTCCTTCGTGCCGAGCATGCCTGCAACACGTTCGGACAGGTCGATGACGCGGTTGCCGTGGAACGGGCCGCGGTCATTGACGCGCACGATCATCGAGCGGCCATTGTTGACATTTGTGACGCGGGCATAGGACGGCAGCGGCATGGTCGTGTGCGCGGCGGTCAGGGCGTTGCGGTCGAAAATCTCGCCATTGGCGGTTTTGCGGCCGTGGAAGGTCGGGCCATACCAGGATGCAAGGCCGGTCTTCTTGTAGTTCGGTTCATGCTTCGGGTAATACCACTTGCCGGCAATCTTGTATTTCTTGCCAACAACATAACGACCGCCACCTTTCGGCACAGGCTTGCCAGCTGTGACGACGCGCGGGCTGCCTTTGACACCGTATTTCTTCGGGCTGAACTTGGCTTTTTCCTGAGGTACGGAGCTACAGGCGGCAACGGCCGAGACAGCCGCAATCGTGATCAGGCTGGTGCGCACCTGTTTCCAGACAGATCGCCCTTTTCGAGCGCCCTTTACCGGTGACCTGGCTGCGCCCCCAAAAGGCGTCTCTGCCATATGGCTGGATTGCCCGCCTGTCCCTTGCATACTGCCGTCCTACTCACTTACGCGCTGGCGGCCCCGCAGCTCACGCGATTATTCCGGCGCATGGTTTTTGTCCACGCCGGTCCTAAAGGCACAAGTCCGATCTGTTGATCAGTCCCCGCAAGACACACTGCCCCCGCTGCACGTCCCGCTTATGCCCTTGTTAAAGCGCAACTTTCTTACTTCAAAGTAAACCGGGCGTCGAGAGTGATCTGGACGCGAAAACCGCCTCTCCACCGGTTTTGAACGCAGACGCAGCATACTGCTTTCCTGCCGGCTTTGTAACAGACTGAAATAATTCAAAAAATCCACCTATCTGCGCCAAGCGCGCACTGTTGCCGCAGGGGCACAGGTGGACAAAAATCGTCAATCGCAGCTGGTGTGACGTAGGTCACATCCGGCCTCGTTAAATCAGCCTAGGGTCAACTCATTGCTGATGACCGCCCTGTCACAGCAATGCTGGACCCCACCTCCAGCTTCGGCCGCCGGTTCAAAACCCTGCCCACGACACCGGACCGGCGGCCACGCCTTTTGGCGATGTTCCGGTGCCCGCTGTGCACGTCCTGCCCCTACCCTGAAGCCGGCGGCACCGGAACATCCCAAAGGAGCCTTTTCCTCCTCCCGGAAAGCTTCCCCGTTCCTGCCGGTTCGACGCAGTCGGTCCACACGTATTTCGGTTTATTGGCTGGTCAATGAAATCAATCTCTTGACTTTCCAACCCCGACAGAGGAAATGGGAACGGCAGCCGCGCCGCCAGGGTGCTTCAAGTGCTGTCTGGTGAGGTGGCCGAGTGGTTTAAGGCAGCGGTCTTGAAAACCGCCGTGCGTGAGAGCGTACCGTGGGTTCGAATCCCACCCTCACCGCCACTCTTCTAGAAAGCTCAATTATTCTATAATCGCTTTATTTGCCGCTTGATTGGTGTGCCTCGAACTGAGTTATTCGGGCTTCTCAATCGGGCGTTATATGGTGAAGGTTTACGAGCGCCGGAGTCCGAAGGAGCTTCAGGCGCTTTCGTGTAAGCGTAGAACTGGCACAGCCTCAAAACGGTCAGCCTCCGAGACGCGACTATCGCCGGTCAACGTCTCGATATCTTAAGCGACTCGGAGTTCAGCCGATTTTTGCCTTCGGCGTCTAGAACAGACGTCACCATCAGTCGGCACTGCTTGTTCATTACGTCTACCGCTTGACGTTCGGATTCCGGAACCGGATCGATGGAGCAGTCCTCAAGGAAGACACTGCCCCGGCATCGGGTGATTTGATTGTTTCGGAGCCAGTCGAAATTGATATCCTCAGCATATTCTAGCTCAAGCGCAAATTTTGGGGCGCGGATGATCAACAGGATCGTTGTGCATCCGGTGAGCCAGGAAAGCTGCAAGAAAGCGGTCGGATGATCGCCCGCTCCCTCAGCAGCCCAACCCGCCGCGCCTCCTGCGAAATCGATTAAAATCTGGGTCGAATTCGCCTCAAAACCACACCGCTTGGTTATCGGGCTGGCAAGACATCGCTGCTTTCATGGCCGATGGATGCACCAGAGGACCGGCTGCATTGGGTGCCGGCAGGAGAGGTGAAACATGTCCAGTGACGACAGGGTAGGATCAGCCGCACAAGTAGTGGTGTTTGCCTCGCAAAAGGGCGGCTCGGGCAAGACCACGGTCTCGGCCCACATGGCGGTGGAAGCCGAACGGGCCGGCTATGGCCCGGTGGCGCTGATCGATACCGACCCGCAGGGCTCGATGACCAAATGGTGGAATGCCCGGGCCAGCGCCACGCCGGCCTTTGCCCAGATTTCCGTGCTCGATCTGGCCCGCGACATCGCGATGCTGGAAGCGGCCGGCTACCGGCTGATCGTTATCGATACGCCGCCCGCGGTGACCTCGACCATCGCCGAAGTCATCATCCATGCCGATCTGGTGGTGATCCCGACCCGGCCCAGCCCGCACGATCTCCGGGCGGTGGGGCCGACGGTGGATATCGTGCAGATGCAAGGCAAGCCGCTGGTATTCGTGGTCAATTCGGCCACGGCCCGGGCCCGGATTACCGGCGAGACGGCGGTGGCCCTGTCCCAGCACGGCACCGTGGCGCCGGTCACCCTGCATCACCGGGTCGATTTCGCCGCCTCGATGATCGACGGCCGCACCGTGGGTGAGGTCAATCCAGACAGCCGTTCTGGAATGGAGAGCGCCCGGTTGTGGGCCTATTTCGAGGACCGGCTGATGCGGATGCGCGGTGACAGGCTGGACGTGATCGACCGGCCGCCGCGGCGCACCTTCGAAGATGATATTCTAAGCCCGGCCACGGCCGGGATGTCGTCCCAAGCTGAGGTTGAGGACGAGATCCCGCTGGAAGACCGGCCCGGCTATGCCCTGTCCGGCCTGGCGCCGCGCTTCGGTACCGGCGCCGGTGTCGCAGTCACCGAGCCTGATCCGCCCGCCGAGGCGGTGAATTCCAACTGGGACGGGGTGGAACGCCGGCGCGCAGATACGGGTCCGCCGCGCGGCCAGCCCGATCGCCGCCGCTCCCATCAATCCTTCGGCCGCCGGCATCTGGCATAAGGAGACCGCTACAATGAGCCGCTACGCCAGTCTTCATGCCGGGCTTCTGGCCCGCAAGGGCGAGGCCTCGCCCGCTCTGCCCTCGGCCTTTACCGGTGCCAGCTATGTCGATGCACCCGCGCCGGAACCGCGGGAACCGGGCGAACGCCGCGACGCCACCGGCGCAGACCTGCCGGACAGAGCCCTCCTGCTGCGAAAGGCCCCCGCAATCGATGCGGCCGGAGCCGCCACCCGTGAACCCGCCTATGAACCCGCACAGCCCGCACCGGCTGCGCAGCTCCTCCCCTCGGACGCCGCCCGCGGCTGTTGTGAAGGCGCAGAGGTGACATGGCCTGCCGATCCCCATGCCGGGATTGACCGCCTGCACCGGGTCGAGGCGCGGCTGACAGCAGAACAGAAGCGCCGGCTTCTGACTGTCGCCGTGCAGAGCGGGCACAGTCAGCAGCGCATCCTGTCCGACGCGTTGGACGCCTGGCTGGACGCGCTGAGCGCCGGAGACATGAAGGATTGCGCCTGTCTGAAAGCCCGCGCGCCAGCGTCCCGGTAATATCATTCGCCAACCCGGGAAAGGCCTTCCGCAACCAGCCCGCTCAGCTTGCCACCGCAAGATCGCGCCGCAACGCCGTTAGGCGCTGCAGTACGGCGTTGCGGCGCAGGTCAAGATCGGCCTGAAGCTGGTCGATGTGAGTCAGCTTTTCCGTCAGGCGCTCTATGCCGCCTTCGCAGGGCCCTGCCCCCTCGTCTGCCAGACAGGCCTTCATGGCGCGCAGTTCCCGGGTGGAAAAACCGATTGCGATGAAATCACGGATGCGGGCCGCGCGGCGCAAGTCGGTTTCGGTGTAATGGCGATAGCCATTGACCGTTCGGCCGACCGAAAGGAGGCCTGCGTTTTCATAGTGTCGCAGCATGCGTTGGCTGATCCCGAGTTTTTCGGCGGCTTCCTTGGCTTGCATCCTGTGTCCTTTCCGGAAGGTTTCGAGATCAATGTAGGGACTGCGCTGCGGTTCGAACACCATGCCGTCCGAAAACGGGTCTCCGTGCGGCGCAGTTTGTTGCTCAGGTTCGAAGCGACCAGCCACCATCAATGGTCAGGATCTGGCCCGTCAGCCAGGCATTTTCCGGACTGCCCAGTTGCAGGATCCACGGCACGATGTCGGACGGCAATCCGCGTCGGCCGAGCGGAATTTGGTCTGTCTCCTGCGCTTCGATCTGTCGTGCTATCACTTCCGGCAGACCCATCATCCCCGTCAGCGCACCGCTTTTGACAGGACCTGGCGCCACGGCGTTCACACGAATCCCGTCTCCGGCCAGTTCAATCGCCCAGGATCTGGTCAGATGTTCCAGCGCTGCTTTCGTCGCGGCGTAATGCGCAAGCATCGGCGCGGCATTGCGGCTGACGGCGGTCCCGATATTGACAATGGCTCCCCTCGTTTCACGCAGCGCCGGCCTTGCGGCCTTGACCAGCTGTGACGGGGCAATGATGTTGACGGCAGACATGGACGCTATGACATCAGCCTCATAGGCGTCGATTGGCAACGGCTGACCGGCGCCTGCATTGTTGACGACAAGGTCGAGACGCCCCCATTGGCTGGTTGCTTCTGCGACAAGGCGTTCACCGGTCTCGGGGTCGGCACTGTCAGCCTGAAAAGGCTCGATGGTTTTCTTGAGCGCTGACACTTCCTGAAGTTTTTCTTCGCTGCGCCCGGTTATCAGAACCTTTGCGCCGTGCTCGGCCAGGGCCAATGCGGTGGCCTTGCCGATGCCGGAGCTGCCTCCGGTGACGATTGCAACGGTGCCTTGCCAGGTGTGTTCTTGGGTCATCTTGTCTTGTCCAATCTGCAAGTCTTCTAAAAGGCGTGCAGACAGGCCTAGCGGCCTGACACTAGTGTCAGGGTCAAGAGGAAAATCGAGAGGTGCCGAACGCGCTGCTGAGCCGGCAAATATCTTGGCTTCCAAAGACACCCAATTGCCGCCCCTTCCCCTTTCGCTTATCATTTCCGCAGGAGGAGACCGGAGCCGTGTGCTTCGGAAGACTGGGAGGTGAAAGTCGGCATGCCGGTGATGCACGAGCCGTGGCTCGTGGCGCTGTCTCTCGTGATGGCATTCCAGGGGAGTTTTGTCGGGTTGAACCTGGCCGTCCAGGTCGGCCGGGCTGATCCTGTACGCCGGCGCCTGCTTCTGGCCGGGGCCGCACTCACGCTCGCGCTGGCCATCTGGTCGATGCATTTTGTCGGCATGCTGGCGGCCAGGTTGCCGGTTGCCGCCAATTTCCTGGTGCTGCCGACGCTCCTGTCTTTCCTGGTCTGTGTGCTGGTGGTCGGCATCGCGGTCTTTGCTGCCAGCAATGCGCGTCTCACGCCCGTTCGCTTGGGTCTTGCCGCCTTCGTCATGGGCAGCGGCATCTGCACCATGCACTATCTCGGCATGTATGCGTTGCACGATTCGCTCCACATGCAGCACGATCCCGCCTATGTCTTTGCCAGTTTCCTGATCGCCTTCAATGCCGCCGGACTTGCCATCTGGCTGCTGTTCGGTTTCGGGCGGCGTCCACCCATCCTGATTTCAGCCATTGTCCTGGCGCTGGCGATCTCGGCCATGCATTACACGGCCATGACCGGGCTGACCTATGAGCTGGAGGCCAATGCCGACCCCGGTCTGGCTCCGGTTTTCAGCCCGGGCATGCTGGCGATTGTCGTGTCCTGTGTCGCCTTTCTCGTCTCCGGTCTGTTTCTTCTGGCCCTGGTGCCGGCCCAGGACGCAAGTAATACGGACCATGCGCCCGAGATTGCCGAAGATGCGTCGGATGTGGTCGAATCGGAGCGCTCGACTCCTGGCGAAGACGGTTCCAGCGCGCTGATGCTGGAACCAGAACCGGCCAGAAAAGCGGCCAGCGGGCTTCAGGCCGCGGCGAGGTCGGTGCGCACCGCGGCAAATGCAGCCAAACGGACCCTGCCGATCGAGTGCGACGGGCAAAAAGCCCAGATCGGGATTGCGGAGATCTTTGCTATTCACGCCGATGCGCATTACACGCGGCTTTATGACGGCAGCCGCGAGTTTTTCTGTCCGCTTTCCATCAGTGAAGCCGAGCAGCAGCTGGACCCAAAGGTCTTCAGCCGGGTGCATCGCAGTCACATCGTGAACCTGCAACAGGTCTCCAGCTTCAACCGCTCCGGTGACGGCGGCGTGCTGGTTCTGGCGGGGGACGAAGGCCAGACGGTTCCCGTCAGCCGATCCCGTTGGGGCCGCGTGAAAGCGAAGCTGACAGATCTTGCCGAGGTGCAACCCGCACGGGACCATCCTGCAGCAGCTCAATAGACCTTTGTGTGCTCTCCGAAAGCGTGTGCGCTGCGAGAAGATCGCAAAATCACCGTCATTGGTGTCATCCTGCACGAACGGCGTACACGTCAAGGTGGTTTTTCCGAAAAGTTAGTAGCCGAGCCTAATCTTCTGCGTTTAATCGAAAAATTGCGTTCAGGCGACCTCCTCGTCACGAAATGCGTCAGGCAAACTGCCGCAATTCGTGCAAAGTAACCCGTTATCCGTGCAACTTTTGCAGCGCTCCATGCATGCGCCGTTGAGTGTGCGCCGCACCCTTCTGCACGCTTTCATCATGCGAAAACCTGTCCTCCATCGGGGGCAGCGCTGAAACGGCGAAACGGGCGGGCACCAGACAGTTGGTCTTCCCTCGCCTTTGCCGGTTCACGGTTTCGTCTTTGAAACCGCAGGAGGGAGGAGAAGAACGTGATCCCTGGTGAATTCACCTATCACCGGCCATCAACCGTGGCCGAAGCCGTCGCCATTCTGGTCAGTCATGGCGACGAGGCCCGTCCGCTGTCAGGCGGTCACAGCCTGATACCGATGATGAAGCTGCGCATGGCAGCGCCGGAACATCTCGTGGATCTCGGCGGCATATCCGATCTGAAAGGCATTTCGGAGGAAGGTGGCGCGATCAGAATTGGTGCCATGACCACCCAGAACGATCTGATCAACTCGGATCTGCTTGAAGCAAAATTGCCCATCATTCGCGAAACGTCCCTGCTCATTGCCGATCCACAAATCCGCTACATGGGAACGCTCGGCGGCAATGTCGCAAATGGCGACCCGGGCAATGACATGCCGGGACTGATGCAGTGCCTTGATGCAACCTATGTCCTGACCGGTCCGGAGGGAGCCCGGGAAGTTGCAGCGCGCGATTTCTACGAAGCCGCCTATTTTACTGCGCTCGCGCCGGAAGAAATCCTGACCTCGGTGAAAATCCCCGTGCCGCCAGCGGGTCACGGCTACGCATATGAAAAACTGAAGCGCAAGGTCGGCGACTATGCGACCGCTGCAGCGGCCGTCGTACTGACCATGTCCGGCGGAACGGTCGCGACCTGCTCCATCGCGCTGACCAATGTGGCGGACACCCCCCTCCATGCCGCCGAAGCCGGCGACATCCTGACCGGCTCGAGCCTCGACACGGACACCGTCAAACGCGCGGTTGCGGCCGCCGAAGCCATCACGGAGCCGGCGTCCGATGGCCGGGGACCGGCGGAATACCGCACCAAAATGGCCGGCGTGATGCTGGAACGCGCTCTGGCGCGCGCTGCAGAGCGTGCAGCTGGTTGAAACCGGGACCAAGGGAGACATTCATGAGTGACATCGAACAAATCCCGGTGACGATGACCGTCAACGGCAAGAAGGTGCAGCGCTTCGTGGAACCGCGCACGCTTCTCATCCATTTCCTTCGGGAAGACCTGGACCTGACCGGACCGCATATCGGTTGCGAGACATCCCATTGCGGTGCCTGCACCGTGGAAATGAACGGCATGTCGGTCAAGTCCTGCACGCTGTTTGCGGCTCAGGCCAACGGGGCGGATTTGACCACCGTTGAGGGCATGGCCAATCCGGACGGCACCTTGTCTGCCCTTCAGGAAGGTTTCCGGCAAATGCACGGGCTTCAGTGCGGCTATTGCACGCCCGGCATGATCATGCGCGCGCACACGTTGCTGAAAGAGAACCCGAACCCGACGGAAGATGAGATCCGCATGGGTATTGCCGGCAATCTCTGCCGCTGCACCGGTTACCAGAACATCGTCAAGGCCATCCAGTATGCCGCAGCCAAGCTGAACGGCACGGACTTTCAGGAGGCTGCAGAATGAATGACATGACCCCGACACGGGAACAGCGCGAAGCCGCCCTGGAAGGCATGGGCTGCAAGCGCAAGCGCGTGGAAGACGTCCGGTTCACGCAGGGCCAGGGACAGTATGTCGATGACCTGAAACTGCCGGGCATGGTGTTCGGTGACTTCGTTCGTTCGCCCTATGCGCATGCGAAGATCACCAAGATCGATGCCTCGGAAGCGTTGAAGATCCCGGGCGTGATTGCCGTTTTGACGGCCGAAGACCTGAAGGGCGTCAATCTTGCCTGGATGCCGACCCTTGCGGGCGACGTCCAGATGGTGCTCGCCGACGGCAAGGTGCTTTACCAGAACCAGGAAGTTGCGTTTGTGGTGGCTGAAAACCGCTACATCGCCGACGACGCCATTCAGCTGGTCGAGGTCGAGTATGAAGAGCTGCCGGTTCTGACCGATCCGTTCAAGTCGATGGATGCGGATGCGCCTGTGCTGCGGCCCGATCTCGACGGCAAGATGGAAGGGGCGCACGGGCCGCGCAAACATCACAATCACATTTTCACCTGGGAAGTGGGCGACAAGGACGAGACCTCAAAGGCGTTCTCTGAGGCCGATGTCACCATCAAGGAACTGATCTCCTATCACCGGACCCATCCCTCGCCGCTGGAAACCTGCCAGTGTGTCGCCTCGATGGACAAGGTGAAAGGCGAGCTGACTGTCTGGGGCACCTTTCAGGCGCCGCATGTCATCCGCACGGTCGCCTCGTTGCTGTCCACCATTCCGGAACACAAAATCCACGTGATTGCGCCGGATATCGGCGGCGGCTTCGGCAACAAGGTGGGCGCTTATCCGGGCTACATCTGTTCGATCGTTGCCTCCATCGTCACCGGTGTTCCGGTGAAATGGGTCGAGGACCGGATGGAAAACCTCTCCACCACGTCTTTTGCGCGCGATTATCACATGACGACGGAAATCGCTGCAAAGAGCGACGGCACCGTCACCGGACTGAAAGTGCATGTGCTGGCCGACCATGGCGGCTTTGATGCCTGCGCCGATCCCTCAAAATGGCCTGCCGGGTTCTTCAACATTGTCACCGGGTCCTACGATTTCCCGACAGCGCATCTGGAAGTCGACGGTGTCTACACCAACAAGGCTCCGGGCGGCGTCGCCTATCGCTGTTCCTTCCGCGTCACTGAAGCTGCCTATTGCATTGAACGGGCCATGGACGTGCTTGCGCAGAAACTCGGCATGGACCCGGCGGATCTTCGCATGAAGAATTTCGTCAAGCCGGAACAGTTCCCCTACCAGTCAGCGCTCGGCTGGGAATATGACAGCGGCGATTATCACACCGCCATGCAGAAGGCGATGGACACCATCGGTTATCGCGAATTGCGAGCGGAACAGAAGGCCAAGCAGGAGGCGTTCAAGCGCGGCGAAACCCGCGAGATAATGGGCATCGGCGTCTCGTTCTTCACCGAGATCGTCGGCGCGGGACCATCCAAGAACTGTGATATTCTGGGCGTTGCCATGTTCGACAGTGCCGAGATCCGGGTTCATCCGACCGGGTCGGTGATTTCGCGCATGGGGACAAAATCTCAGGGCCAGGGCCACGAGACGACCTGGGCGCAGATCATCGCGACGGAAATCGGCATTCCGGCAGCCGACATCATGGTCGAGGAAGGCAATACCGATACAGCACCTTATGGTCTGGGCACTTACGGCTCCCGCTCCACCCCCGTTGCAGGTGCTGCCATTGCCCTTGCTGCGCGCAAGATCCGCAACAAGGCCCAGATGATTGCCGCCCATATGCTGGAAGTCTCCGAATATGACCTTGAATGGGACATTGATGGCTTCCAGGTGAAGGGCAATCCGCAGGCGCGCAAGTCCATGAAGGAAATCGCCTGGGCGGCCTATCATGCCCCGCCACCCAACATGGAACCCGGTCTGGAAGCGGTCAGCTACTATGACCCGCCCAACATGACCTATCCGTTCGGTGCCTATTTCTGCGTGATGGATATCGATGTGGATACGGGCGTTGCCAAGACAAGGCGTTTCTATGCGCTCGACGATTGCGGCACGCGCATCAATCCGATGATCATCGAGGGCCAGGTTCACGGTGGACTGACGGAAGCCTTCGCCATCGCGATGGGACAGGAGATCCGCTATGACGAGATGGGCAACGTGCTCGGCGCGTCCTTCATGGATTTCTTCCTGCCGACCGCGGTCGAGACCCCGCATTGGGAAACCGATTACACGGTGACGCCAAGTCCGCATCACCCGATCGGTGCCAAGGGCGTCGGTGAAAGCCCGAATGTCGGCGGCGTGCCGGCCTTCTCCAATGCCGTGAACGACGCCTTCCAGTTCCTGGGCGCCACCCATATCCAGATGCCGCATGACTCGTGGCGCATCTGGCAGGCGGCCAAGGACCTTGGAGCCCACGGTTGATGTGAAACAGGACCGCGGAACAGGCGCCCTAAAAGAGACCTGTTCCGCGGTCATGCCTCAATTCGTCATCCCGCGGCCGGACCATGGGACCCATGCCGTTTCAGCGGTTTTGTTGAAACGCCATTTCACGGCGCCGAAACGGCATGGATTGCCGGATCAAGTCCGGCCATGACGAAATGAAATCAACAAAGAGTTTGCAGACCCGATGAGCAAGAGCAAAGAGCAACTGGCAAAAGCGCTGGCGGAGACCGGTTACGTGGCCGATGAAGGCCTGTCGACCGCGCTGCTTCTGACCGAAATGCTCGGTCGTCCCCTGCTGCTGGAAGGAGAAGCCGGGGTCGGCAAGACAGAGGTTGCCAAGGCCCTGGCGCGTCTTGATGACGCTGAGCTCATTCGCCTGCAATGTTACGAGGGGCTTGACCGGTCCGACGCGATTTACGAGTGGAACTACCAGCGCCAACTGCTTGCAATCAAGGCAAGAGAAGGTACCGGGGCCGATGCGGAAGATGTCGAAGAGGCGGTCTTTTCTGAAAAGTATCTTCTGGAACGCCCGCTGCTCGCCGCGATCCGCAAGGCCCAACCACCGGTGCTCCTGATCGACGAAATTGATCGGGCCGATGAGGAATTCGAAGCTTTTCTGCTCGAACTTCTGTCAGAGTACCAGGTGTCCATTCCGGAACTTGGAACGGTGGAAGCCGTCTCCATCCCGCGCGTCGTCTTGACCTCCAACGGCACAAGGGAACTATCGGACGCGCTTCGCCGACGGTGCCTTTATCACTATGTCGACTATCCAACACCGGACCGGGAAGCCCGGATACTGCTGTCCCGGGTTGAGGGACTTGATGCTGCGCTGGCACTCCAGATCGCAGAGCTCATGGGCCGATTGCGCAAAGAGGACCTAGCGAAAGTGCCCGGCGTCGCGGAGACCATTGACTGGGCCGCGGCTTTGCTGGGCCTTGGAGCAAAGAACCTCCACGAGAGCCGTGAACTTGTTTTCGACACCCTGACTTGCGTTCTCAAGACCCGAGAAGACAAGGCAAGGGTTACGGCGGATGTGACCGACCGGCTTCTGGGAAAGGTCGCCTGATCAGATGAGCACGCCCCTGCCCCTTGAAAGCCGCGAAGAAATCGGTGCCGTGCTGCGCATGCGGCTGGCCGGCTTTGTGCGGTCGCTGCGGGACAGCGGTTTCAAGGTCGGCCTCGCGGAGACCGATGATGCGATGGCTCTGATCCGGTCATCGATGCTGCATCGGCCGGCATCGCTGAAGGTTGCTTTCAGGACGTTGTTTTGCGGGCGCCACTCGGATTGGCAGCGCTTCGATGAGCTTTTTGACGCCTATTGGCTGGGTCGGGGGGTGAAGTCCGGGGTCAAGGTTTCCGGCACAAGCACACGCAGGAACATGAAGACCGTGCGTGAGCTGATGGATGCGCAGGGAACAAAGCAGGACACGCTTGCCGGCGATGTCGAGCGCAAGCCTGGCGAAGAGGATGAAGAGACCGGCGACACGCCGTCCGGCCGACGCGAAGGTGCGAGCATCGCTGAAAATATCGGCCAGGTCGACTTCCGGAACATCCAGGACCCGGACGCTCAGAAAAAGGCTCATGAGCTGGCCGAACGATTGGCCAGGTCCATGCGCGTGCGTCTGACCCGTCGGGATCGTCAGAAACGGAAAGGTCCGAGGCTCGACCTGCGCCGAACCATACGGCATTCGATCGCGCATGGCGGAACGCCCCTTGAACTCATTCACAAGGGACCGCGCGAGCGTCAACTCCGTCTCGTCGTGCTTCTGGATGCGTCCGGTTCGATGAACAATTACACGGGTGTCTTCACCCGTTTTGTTCACGGTATTCTCGACAACTTCAGGGAAGCCGAGGCGTTCTTGTTCCACACGCGGCTGGTGCATGTCTCGTCTGCTCTGTCTGAAAGGGATGCCGGAAGAGCGCTCGACAGGATGGGCCTCATGGCGCAGGGCGTGGGCGGAGGCACCAGGATCGGCGAAGCTATTGCTGATTTCAATCGCTGGCATGCGGCCCGGGTGCTTCACTCCAGAACCTGCGTGATGATCCTGTCGGATGGATACGACACCTGTGCCCCCGAGACCCTGGCCGCTGAAATGGCTCGTTTGCGCCGGCGGTGCCGGCGTATCGTGTGGCTCAACCCGATGATCGGCTGGGAAGGCTATGAACCGGCGACGGCCGGCATGCAGGCAGCCCTGCCGCATGTGGACCTCTTCGCCCCGGCCCACAATCTGGAGAGCCTTGCGGCGCTCGAACCCTATCTTGCAAGGCTCTAGCAATGGGAGACGCTCCGTTGAAACATTCCGTTCCCGGGTCGCATCAGCCGGCCACGCCTGAAGTGACACGCGATCTTGCGAACCTGATGAACCGGCTACAGGGCGACAAGGAACCTTTTGTTCTGGCAACGGTCGTCAGGACGATCTCGGTTACGGCCGCCAAGGCTGGCGCCAAGGCTGTCATCGCCAGGGACGGATCCATTGTCGGTGGCTGGATCGGTGGCGGTTGCGCGCGGGGGGCCGTGATCAAGGCAGCCAAGGCAGCCTTCGAGGATGGCGAGACCCGGCTGATTTCCATTCAGCCTGCCGATTTGCTGGCAGAGCTCGGTGTTGAACCGGGGGAAGAACGTGAGGGCGTGCAGTTTGCAAAAAACATGTGCCCGAGCCAGGGCACGATGGACATTTTCATCGAACCCGTCCTGCCCCGCCCCGCCCTTGTCATCTATGGCGCTAGCCCTGTTGCGCAGGCGCTTGCACTTCAGGGGCCAGGCATAGGCTTTGACATCACGGTCTGTGCGCCGCCTGAGGATCTTGAGACCTTGCAAGGAGCTGCTGTCAAGGTGGAAGGCTTCCAGGCGGTGGCGCCGGTGCCGGCAGACACCTACATCATCGTTTCCACCCAGGGGCGCGGCGACCTCTCAGCGCTGGAAGAGGCGCTAAAGGTCCCTGCCCGGCACATCGCCTTTGTCGGCAGCAGGCGCAAGATGGCCTCCCTGAAGACCAAACTTTTGGACAAGGGGCTGGCGCAACTCGATCTGGAGCGCATCAAGGGGCCTGCGGGTCTTGACCTGGGGGCGATCACTCCGGAGGAAATCGCTCTGTCGATCCTGGCGGAAATCCTGATGGTTCGCCGGAAAGACCAGCGCCAAAGCAACATTCAACACATCTAACACCTGACGGAGACCTTCTGCATGCAGATGAACGATAGCCAGCGGATCGCCGCACCGAGAGACAAGGTCTGGGAGGCCCTGAACGACGCCGACGTTTTAAAAGCTGCCATTCCCGGCTGCGAGGAACTGATCAAACATTCCGACACGGAGCTTGAGGCCAAGGTCAAGCTGAAGGTCGGGCCCGTAAAAGCGACGTTCGGCGGAAAAGTCACGCTGAACGATCTCGATCCGCCCAATGGCTATACGATCGAGGGCGAAGGATCCGGCGGTGTGGCGGGCTTTGCACGCGGTGGCGCGAAGGTCCGCCTGGAGGAAGACGGGCCGGACGCAACGATCCTTCACTATGAAGTCGACGCGAAGGTCGGCGGAAAGCTTGCACAACTCGGGGCACGCCTGATTGATTCCACCGCCAAACGGTTGGCAGGCGAGTTCTTCACGGCTTTTGGCGAACAGGTTGCGCCGTCAGCCGGTGAGGAGGAAGGTCCGGAAAGTACTGAGCCCGCAGAAGCTGCTGATGCTTCTGAAAAGAAAGGCTGGTTAGGAGGTCTCTTCGGAGGCAAGAAGAAACCGTCAGACGAAGACGACAAGGTGTCGGAAGCCGCAGAATAAGCAAATCTCCGGCGCTGTTCGAAACAGCGCCGGATCAGATCGGGAGGAACATAGATGTATCACCAGTTGGACGCTCAACAGGAAACCGGCCTTCGCGAGATCCTGCGCGATCCGTCGCTTCAATTGGCTCTGGGAGCAGGCCTTGTCCTGACAGCATTTCTGGCCGTTGCACATTCCTGCTGTCTCGGTTTCGCAGAAGATCACCTGGCACCGCTGTTACAGATCTGTTCTTTCGCCAGCTAAGAAATATCCCCGTTCGAGGGGACGCCAGAATGATAAAAGCTTGCCTTGCTACCAGAATTGCGTGCGCCGGACTTTAATTGTGTGGCTATTCGCCTATGTTTCAGACGGCTATTGTCAGTGCGATAAGTTGAGTCGCATGTGAACGACACAAGAAGACCAGTTCTAGCTGTTGGAAAAAGCATTTGAGCGAAACGATCCTGTGCAATTTCTTTGACTGTGGTGCGAGGCCTCCCCGGTCACTCAAGATGCATTCCATCAACACATGACGTCGGTTCTGTTTGTCACGGATGCCTGGTATCCGCAGATCAATGGTGTTGTCCGCACGCTGGAATACACGGCTCGGGAATTGACGAGGCGCGGTATCCGGTCTGAGTTTCTGACGCCACAGGCGTTCAGGACAGTCCCCTGCCCGACCTATCCGGAAATTCGCCTGTCACTGACACGGCGTCGCACGCTTATGCGCCACATCGAGGATAGCGCCTGCGAGCATCTGCATATCGCAACCGAAGGCCCGCTAGGCCTTCTTGCTGCGTCCGCCGCCCGCAAGATGGGCCGGACCTTCACCACCAGCTACCACACGCGCTTTCCGGAATATGTCGCCGCCCGCATGCCGCTGCCTCTCGGACCGCTCTATGCCTGGCTTCGCCGTTTTCATAACTCTGGCTCGGCCTGCATGGTAGCGACCACCATGCTGGAGACGGATTTGAAGACACGTGGTTTTGGCAACCTGATGCGTTGGTCGCGCGGTGTGGATACCGAGCAGTTCCAGCCGAAGATTTCGTCCGTGTTACCGGATAATCTGCCAAAGCCGATTTTCATGAATGTCGGCCGGGTAGCGGTTGAGAAAAACCTGGAAGCGTTCCTGAGCCTCGATCTGCCAGGTTCGAAGGTCATTGTCGGAGACGGGCCACAGCTTGAAAGCCTGAAACGCAGCTATCCCGATGTCTATTTTGCAGGAGCCAGAACCGGACCGGACCTGGTCAATCATTTCGCGGCTGCAGATGTCTTCGTGTTTCCCTCCAGAACGGACACGTTCGGCATGGTGTTGCTGGAGGCCCTTGCCTGCGGGACGCCTGTAGCGGCCTTTCCTGTCATGGGTCCTGTTGACGTGATTGGAAACAATGCGGTCGGGTTCCTTTCGGAAGACCTGCGCGAAGCCTGCCTCAAGGCTCTCGATGTTCCACGCGAGCGTTGCCGGGTAGCCGCCCTTGAACAGAGTTGGGCGGCCTGCACAGATCAGTTCCTGGACAATATCGAACGCGCCCAGGAAGCGTTTGAAAAAGGAAAGCGGAACAAGGCGGCCTGATTGGTGGCGTTGTTTGATCCAGGTACCTGAGGCGTTTTGCAAGCCAGAGACCAATCTGCGCGCCGTGGCGTGTTTCTGCTCAATGATGCCTGCTTTTTACTCAAATTTTTGTCTGCATTTCTTTTGCTCATTATGAGCCGGCCAGATCCTTTTATCTAAGTATCTGTAAAATATTCATAAATCCGATCATCGTCAAAATTGGCATCGGTCTTGCTGCGGTATCACCGTGCAGCGCGCCTAGGGATCCGGTCGGACACGACGCAGGACCGAGAGGTGCAAGCCGGTCGAAATGGCGCATTGCCGACATAGACCGGTGACACGGCGGGACAAAAACCCGGGAGACAACTGCACGAGGTTTCGCGCGCGCGAACCTGGCTCCCGGACGTGCGCAGAAATCTCATGACGGAAACCAGACCGTTTCTCGGTCCGGCCCATGACAGGAGACGCGCACAGATGCTGAAATCGATTGCCAAAGCTTCCCTTCTCGCCGCAGCGCTTTCGCTGCCCATGTCTTTCATGCCTGCGCAGGCAGAGGAAAAGTCGGACTTCAAAGTCTGTTGGTCGATCTATGTCGGCTGGATGCCCTGGGGCTATCTCCAGGACAGCGGCATCATGAAGAAATGGGCCGACAAATACGATATCAGCGTCGAGATCGTGCAGATCAACGACTATGTGGAATCCATCAACCAATATACGGCCGGGGGTATGACGGCTGCTCGATGACCAACATGGATGCCCTGTCCATT
Source organism: Labrenzia sp. VG12 (assembly GCF_002237595.1). NCBI lineage: Bacteria > Pseudomonadati > Pseudomonadota > Alphaproteobacteria > Hyphomicrobiales > Stappiaceae > Labrenzia > Labrenzia sp. VG12. The sequence goes on along the minus strand of NZ_CP022529.1, from coordinate 1,298,776 downwards.
CCGGCCGGCGGTGGCGTAGACACGACCGCGCTGATCGTCGGCGACTATTCAAACGGCAATGATGGCATCATCCTGAAAGACAAGACCGAGCTGGCCGACATCAAGGGCCAGACCGTCAATCTCGTTGAATTGTCCGTATCGCACTATCTTCTGGCCCGCGCACTCGACACCGTGGGGTTGAGTGAACGTGACCTGACCGTGGTCAACACGTCCGATGCCGACATGATCGCGGCCTATGCCACGCCAGACGTGACGTCGGTGGTCACCTGGAACCCGCTTCTGTCTGAAATCGAGGCCCAGCCGAACGCGACCAAGGTGTTCGACAGTTCCGGAATTCCCGGAGAAATCATCGACGTCATGATGGTCAACACGGAAACGCTCGCGGACAACCCGAATTTCGGCAAGGCGCTAGTCGGTGCCTGGTATGAGCTGATGGGGATCATGTCCTCAGACAGCGAAGAAGGCATTGCCGCGCGGACAGCGATGGCCGAAGCATCCGGGACGGACCTGGCCGGGTATGATGCGCAGCTTGCCACCACCAAGATGTTCTACACGCCCGCCGAAGCAGTCGCCTTCACCGAGTCGCCAGAGCTTCCGAAAACCATGAAGTTCGTGGCGGAATTCCTGTTTGAGAAGGGCATCTTGGGCGAAGGCGCGCCCAGCCCGGAATTCGTCGGCGTTTCGTTCCCTGACGGATCGGTCTACGGCGACAGCGGCAATGTCAAACTCAAGTTCGATCCGAGTTTCATGGCGATGGCTGCCGAAGGCACGCTCTGAGTTCGACTGAAACGGGTGCGTCCGGACCTTTCTTCCGGGCGCATCGACAGGGCGGGTTTTCCAATGCGCATCATCAATCGCAAACCTTCGCGCGTGACCTCACTGGCGCTCGGGCTGCTGCCCTTTGCGCTTACAGTGATCGGTTATGCCGTTGCCAGTCACTATCGCCGGCTCGACAACCCGGCGGACAAGCTGCTGCCGTCGCTGGACAGCATGGCGAATGCGTTCTGGCGCATGGCGACCGTTCCTGACCGGCGATCGGGCGACCTGCTGCTCTGGATCGATACCTATGACAGTCTCTGGCGTCTCGGCACCGGCATGGCCGTGTCGACAATGCTGGCGCTCTCGCTTGGAATTGCGATCGGGTTCATCCCCCATGTCCGCAGCGCCTTTGCCCCTTATCTCGCAACTTTCTCGCTGATCCCGCCGATCACGATCCTGCCGATCCTGTTCATCACTTTCGGACTTGGCGAAGTTGCCAAGATTGCACTGATTGTCATCGGGACGGCACCCGTGATGATCCGTTCGATGGCCCAGGCCGTCCTGGACATTCCACGCGAGTTGATCATCAAGGCGGAGACCCTTGGTGCCAGTGTCTGGCAGATGGTGACGCGCCTGGTTCTGCCGCAGGTCTTGCCGAAACTGATCACGGCTTTGCGCCTCGGTCTGGTCCCGGCCTGGATCTTTCTGATCTCGGCAGAAGCCATCGCGTCCACGACCGGCCTCGGCTATCGGATCTTCCTGGTCCGGCGCTACCTCGCGATGGATGTGATCCTGCCTTACGTCGTCTGGATCACATTGCTGGCCTTCCTGCTCGATCAGTTGCTGCGTTTTCTGTCCCGCCGAAGCTTCAGCTGGGCCCATCTGGGAGGAGATGCGCTATGAGCTCTTCCTCCGTTAAGCTTTCTGTACGCGGCCTTGCCAAGCTTTACGACGGTATTCCGGTTCTCGAGCGTGTGGACCTGGATGTCGAGAGCGGTTCATTCTGTACCATCGTCGGGGCCTCCGGCTGCGGTAAGTCCACCTTCCTGCGCATGTTGTTGTCCCAGGAGCTGCCAAGCCGCGGTCAAATTCTGCTGGACGGTCAGGCACTTCCGGACGAGCCGACCCCGGACAGGGGCATCGTGTTTCAGAAATATTCCGTGTTTTCACACCTGACGGTCGCGGAAAACCTGATCCTGGCCCGCGAATTCGAAGCCGCAAAATGGACCGGGCGCCTGTTCGGCGCCTCAAGACGTTCCGCGCTGGAAGAGATCGACGAGCTTCTTCACAGGATCGGGCTTCATGCCGCATCGGACAAGTACCCGGCCCAGCTCAGCGGCGGCATGCAGCAACGGCTTGCCATTGCGCAGGCGCTCGTCAAGAAACCGAGCATCCTGCTGCTTGACGAGCCCTTTGGAGCCCTTGATCCGGGCATTCGCGTCGACATGCACGATCTACTGCTTGGCCTGTGGCAGGAACTCGGCATGACCATCTTCATGGTCACTCATGACATTCATGAAGCCTTCAAGCTCGGGACCAGACTGCTCGTCTTTGACAAGATCCGGCACGACCCGCAGGCCCCGCAGGCCTACGGGGCGACTATCACCTACGACCTTCCTTTGACGGGTGCCAACGACAAGGCTTCACCCGATCCGGAGGTGTTGGCCGGTGCGCTGCGGCTGCCGGAAACGTCTCCTTCTTCATCCAATACTGTCACCAACCCTTGATGAGGACTTCCATGACCGCTTTTCATGTCGCGGGACCGCAGACGCATCACAAGGCAGCAGGCTCCGTGACGCGCGATCCGGCCAGCCGCCAACATCATCCGGACTTCGACAAGCTGCAACTCAGAGGCTGGAAGGCTGCCGAAAAGGAAGGCCTGTTGCCGTCAGCTGCCTGGGAAAAGGAAAAGGCCTGGGCCCTTCGAATGGGACTGACCGGCTCGGACAGTCTGACCGACAAATCGATCCCGACATTCGCGCGAGGTGAACTGCCCCATTACGCCGGGATCAATACCTTCCTGAAGGCTCCCTATATCGAGGACGTGACGCAGGTTGGTGCCTATGATGCCGCCGTGATCGGCATTCCTTTCGACGGTGGAACCACTTACCGGCCCGGCACCCGCTTCGGCCCTCAGGGCGTGCGCAAGATCTCAGCGCTTTACACGCCCTATAACTACGAGATGGGTGTCGACCTGCGCGAGCAAATGACGCTTTGCGATGTTGGTGACATCTTCACGATCCCGGCCAATATCGAAAAGACCTTTGACCAGATTACGCGGGCGGTATCCCACGTCGCGTCGTCCGGGGCTCTGCCGATCATGATCGGCGGGGATCATTCCATCGGCTTCCCCTGTGTCCGGGGCATTGCCCAGTGCACCTCGAAGCGCATCGGCATCGTTCATTTCGACCGGCATATCGACATTCAGGAAAAGGACCTGGATGAGCGCATGCACACCACGCCCTGGTTCCACGCAACGGACCTGGTCAACGTGCCAGCGGTGAACCTCGTCCAGATTGGTATCGGCGGCTGGCAGGTCCCACGCGAAGGGGTTGAGGTGGCTCGCGAGCGAAACACCAACATCTTCACCATGCGCGACGTGGAAGAACTTGGTCTGGCGGAAACCGCTGCCCGTGCTCTGGAGCTTGCCTGGAAGGATGCCGACGCGGTCTACATCTCGTTCGACATCGACAGCGTTGATTGCGGCTTTGTGCCGGGGACCGGCTGGCCGGAACCGGGTGGGTTCCTGCCCCGCGAAGCATTGGAACTCGTTTCCCTCGTCGCCAAGGAGGGCATCTGTGGTCTCGAAGTCGTCGAGGTCTCGCCGCCCTATGACTGTTCCGACATCACCGCCTTGCTCGCGACCCGCGTGATTGTCGATGTGCTGGGAACGCTTGTCTCTCACGGCAAGATGGGCGCGCACAAGTCGATCATCGACAAGCCGGTTTCCATTCCGGCCGGACCGGAGGTGGTGTGACGTCATGGGACACGGTCATTCGCATTCTCAAGACGCTCACGATCACCACCACCATCCGCATGACCACAATCATGCTGCTTCCGATCATTTGCATTCGCATGTTCATGGCAGCTCTGCGTCCGACCGGGCGGAGGAGCTCCAGGCCCTTTCAGTCAGTTTCATCGACGGCTTCCGGGCAGCAGAAGACAAGACAAGTTATCTCCGCCTCTCGGGTGTCCCTTTTCATCGGCAGGGACAGGACGGCCTGGAACAGCATCTGGTAGACGCCCGGATCGAGAGCAACTGGCAGATCGGCACCGCGTCGCCGGCTTTTGCCTCGCGAGACCTGGTCTACATGCCCTTCCCCGGAAGCATGGTCCAGGCGCGGGAAACCATGACTTTCACTTATGTCTCGCTCAGCGAGCGGTCCGACATCGACCTTCTCGACATTCTTCTCAAGCGCCAATCCCAAGGAGATTTTTCAGAATGAAAACCGCCCTGGCCATTGCCATTTTGATGGCAACAACACTGCCCTCGCTGGCACATCCTGGAGAGCATGGGGAACTGACAAGCCTCTCGTCCGGCCTCGCTCATATCGCCGGTTCACCGTTTCATGTCGTCCTGTTGCTTGCGGTGATCGCAGGAGGCCTTGCCGCATGGAGATACTTCAAGAAGCGAGAACAGTCGCCGTCGGACCGAGCGAGCTGACCTGCACTGCACGCGTGACTGTTGCGGCGAGTTCTAAACGGTTCGCCGCCAGTCGGCCTATATGCCAGCGAAGCTGCGCTGACCCTGGGCGTTGAAGAAAAGCGTCGTGATGTCGTCGATCGCCATCGGGCCGCCAAACAGGTAGCCCTGCCCGTTCCTACAGCCCAGATCGACCAGAACGTCGCGTTGTTCGACGGTCTCGATGCCTTCTATCAGCACAGACGATCCCATCGTCTCGGCAATGCCGAGCACGAGCTTGAGGACATCCCGCTGTTTATGGTCCTTCACGGCCTTGCCGGCGAAGGACCCGTCGATCTTGATTTCGTCCCAATGGAAATCGGTCAGATAGGAAAGTGCCGAGTAGCCGACGCCGAAATCATCCAGTGAAATCCGGACGCCGAGAGCGCGCAACTCCGTCAATGTGGCCTGGATGCGCTTCAGGTCATTCATGAGTGTCGCCTCGGTGACTTCCAGTTTCAGGCGTCTGGCCGGCAGTCCCGTGCGAGCAAGGCATTCATCCATCATCGCAACCACATCATCGCTCAGGATCTGCGCAACGGACAGATTGACGGACAAGGAAAGGTCTGATGGAAGCAACTGTACTTCCGAACAGGACGTCTCGAGGATTTTCCAACCCAGAGAAACGATGTCACCGTTGTTTTCGGCAATCGGAATGAATTCAGAAGGAGAAATCCAGCCGAGCTCCGAATGGTACCAGCGCGCCAGGGCCTCGACCCCAAAGATGCGCCCGGTGGTCAGATTGAACTGCGGTTGAAAATGCGGCAGGCACTCATTCTCGTCGATTGCGGTCGACAGGGCGTTTTCCACGATCATGCGGCGCTCGAGCTCCGCCTGCATCGTTGGTTCGAAAACCGTCACCCTGCGCCGGCCATGGTCGACCGCGTTGGCGACGGCCAGACTGGCGTTGCGCACAACGTCAGCGGGATCTCTTTCAAGGGACGAGGAGCTCGCATAGCCAATGGCAGGCGAAATCTGGAACGAACCAAGCGGGGTCTGCACAGGTCGCAGGAAGATGTCATGGATCCGGCTGGCAATTTCAGCTGCAGGCAGGCCGATTTCGGGTTCGGAAACGCACATCAGCAGAAAGCCCTTGCCGGCTGATCGGGCAAGGCAAGTTGGCGCATCAAGGCGATCAGCCGCGTGTCGCAGGAGGTCTGCGGTCGCAGCAATCACGGCTTCTTCGGTTGCCTGACTGAATTTTGTATGGGCAGGAAGTCGGGTTTCAAGATCAATGCTCAGGACACTGAGGGTCTGGTCCTCCGACAGGCTCGAACCCACCTCACGAACACGCTCCAGAAATACATTGTGGTTGATCAGACCGGTCGCTGTGTCGTGACTGAGTTTTTTTGCCAGGTCATCGGCATGCTCGCGGCTTGTTGCAGCAAGCTGACGAAAGGCTGACATTTGCGCGCTCAAAAGGCCTATCCAGCCCATGCCGGAAAGAACGAATGCGAGAACAAGCCCGCCTTGCAAAAGCTGGTGGAACTGAAACGCGACCCGGGCGGCTTCCGACTGGCGGACCGCCTCTTGCAGCACCATCTGGTTGATTTGCTGAAGAGAGATATTGATCCCCTGCAGGATGATCAGGGCGTTGCTGGTGGCGGTGTGGTCCGACAGATTGTCCAGGTAAGGCAGAACCCGCTGACTGCTTTTGCGGATATTGTTGATTTTTTCGTCGATGTAATCGGATTGCCCCACGACCTCGCGGTAGGTCAGGTTCGGCCAGGAATTCAATCGCCCCAGCAAATCTGCGTATGTTCTGCGTGCTGCAACAGCATCACTCTGGATCTGCAAGGCGGCAAATCGGGCAATCAGTGTCTCCGTATCGGTCGTGCTGATACGTTTTGCGTCGGACATGACTGCCAGCTCCCGGTCTGAGGACCGGTGCATTTCCGTCTGTGCTTGAAACAGAAAGAGGAAATTCACGCCGATCAGCAATGCAAAGCCGGCGCAAAGTGTTGGAAGTCCAAAATGCAATAGATTTTGAAATCGCATTGGCGAAACCGTCCCGACGACAGATTATTGACGCTCCAACGGAACGTCCTGATAGCCCTTTCCGGTTTATCGTCTCTGTCCTGGACGAACCGGTGCCCCCCGGTTTGCCTAAATCGGAAATCGCCTGGAGACCCACTCTCCCTTCAATTGCCGGTCTTGATCTGTCAGTCCAACCTTAGCCCCGCAATCTTTCTCGAAACTTGCGTGAACGGGGGTCAATCCGACCTGATCGTGTTTGAGCCTGTCCCACCCCTTTTCGCACGATCGGCGAAATTAGACCCGAGAACCGTTAAGACCATCTAAATACAAAAAGACGCAACGTCATTTTTAACCTGTTGCGACTTCGCCATGTGTGTTTTGCCGATGGTCGCGATTATGTTCTTTCATTGAGGTCTTGTGCTTCACGTAGGACGTCAGGTCTTTTCCAGGAGCGTTGAAAGGCCTCGCTTGAAGGTTTCCCCTGCCGGTTCCGCAGCCTCAAGCAGGTCTTCGATCTTGAAAAAATCCATGGTCTTGAACCGGCCGATGGGTGGTTCAATCAACAGATCCGGTTGCCGGCAATCAAGTTTCGCGGCAACAAGCGAGTGCAGCGTGATGGAAAACGAACCGATCCAGGTTTCCATTCCACTTGGCAGCCCCTTGCTGGTGTCGAATTCCGCTCCCGTCACGTCCACGGCGACCGTGTGGTAGAGCCCCTGCTGCAGGACATCGAACGGCGTGGGATTGACGAAACCGCCATCAATGAGGATGCGGCCATCGATATCGACCGGCGTGAGCAACATGGGAAGTGCAGACGAGGCCGCAATCGCCGGCAACACCTCTCCTTCCGCCAGCACCACTTCGGACTGGCTGTAAAAGTCCGTGGCGATGATTTTCAAGGGGATCTGAAGATCTGAAAAGTCACTGGCGAGGCCTGCCGGAAACACGGTTTCAAACAGGACGACAGGGTCCATGATCGCGGGCCGTGAAACGTCGAACAGGGAGGACCAGGTCCGTCCGTCTTTCAGGAACAGCTTCTGGAACAGTTGGGTCTTGCGCGTGAAGAGCTCGACCGTGAAAGCACGAATGTCCTTTCCACTCATGCCGCTGGCATAGAACCCGCCCAGAATGGCGCCCATGCTGGTGCCTGCCATTTCGGCTGGTCGGACGCCGAGGTCGTCCATCGCCTCCAGGATCGGAATGTGGGCAAATGCCTTGGCGGCGCCTCCCCCCAAAGCAAGCGCGAACTGATCCGATTGTTTCTGTCTACCCGTAGGGGACGCGGAAACGGTTGCTGTTTGAGCCGATGCTGCTTTCAGGACCGGCAAGGCGCCACCAGCTGTGGTGGCCGCGGCAATCATGAGGTCGCGTCTTTGGATCATCTGATACCCGTCTGTCGATTACCCTTTCAGGAGGCGAAGCGGATGACAGGATAGAGCCGGTGGGGCGTTTCCGCCAATGGTCTGAAGAGGTCGGCAGGAAAAAGGCCGGAACACGGGTCCCGGCCTTTCTGGTTTCCGCGTTACTGCGGAAGTTTGTCGTCGACGCCCTGGACGTACCAGTTCATGCCGAGAATGGCGCCGTCATCCAGTCTCACGCCATCTTCTGCGGCAACGCTGCCATCCTGCTTGGTGATCGGACCGGTAAACGGCTCCCAGCCGCCCTTGATTTTCTCTTCGGTCGCCTTTGCCATTTCAACCACATCGTCCGGCAGATTGGTATAGGGGGCCATTACGACGTGGGCTTCCGCCAGACCTTCCCAGGAGCTGCCGCTTTCCCATGTGCCGTCCAGAACGTCCTGGACCCGATGGATATAGTACGGCGCCCAGTCATCAATGATGGCCGTATACTGCGCATCCTTGGCAAAGTTGATCATGTCCGACGCCTGACCAAAGCCATGTACACCGCGTTCCTGGGCCACCTGCAGCGGTGCAGTGGAATCGGTGTGCTGCGTGATGATGTCGGCGCCCTGGTCGATCAGAGCCTTGGCCGCATCGGCTTCCTTGCCCGGGTCGAACCAGGTGTTGACCCAGACGACTTTCAGTTTGAAATCAGGATTGACGGACTGAGCGCCCAGCAGGAATGCATTGATGCCGGCCACGACTTCCGGGATCGGGAAGGATGCGATGTAGCCGGCCACACCGGACTTGGACTGCTTCGCGGCGATCTGGCCGATGATGTAACGACCTTCGTGGAACTTGGAGTTATAGGTCGCGACGTTGTCTGCGGTCTTGTAGCCGGTGGCGTGTTCGAATTTCACGTCCGGGAACTTCTTGGCGACCTTGATGGTCGGGTTCATGTAGCCGAAGGACGTGGTGAAGATGATGTTGCAGCCTTCACGGGCGAACCGTTCGATGGCGCGTTCGGCATCCGGTCCTTCCGGCACGCTTTCCAGGTAAGCGGTTTCGACCTTGTCTCCGAATTTCTCTTCAACGGCGAGACGGCCCTGGTCGTGCTGGTAGGACCAGCCGAAATCGCCGACCGGACCGACATAGACAAAACATGCCTTGACGTCGGCCGCGTTGGCAGCAGAACCGGCCGCTGCAAAGGCAAGGGCGGCGACTGTGGTTTTCAAAAGAGACTTCATATGGTTTCCCCTCTGGTTTGACTTCTCTTTGCGATCTTGTAACCCGTCCGGCGCCTGATCGCATCGGCGCCTGGACTGACCGGTGGCTGGGAGGCTTACCGGTCGGGAACGAAGGGCTTGCCGAGGCAGGCAGGCGTGTTGACCAGCGTCAGTCTGCGGTTTGCCGAGATCAGCACAAGTACCAAAATAGTAGCAAGATACGGCAGGCTGGAGAGCAGCTGGGACGGAATGTCGATTTCAATCGCCTGGGCGTGCAGGTTCAGGACACTGACGGCACCGAACAAGTAGGCGCCGATGACAACACGCAGCGGCAGCCAGGAGGCGAACACCACCAGTGCCAGCGCGATCCAGCCGCGCCCGGCCGACATGTTTTCCACCCATTGCGGTGTGTAGGCCAGCGAGAGATAGGCTCCGGCGAGCCCGGCACAGGCTCCGCCGAACAGAACCGCCGCGAAACGGATCCTGATGACCGAATACCCAAGCGCATGGGCGGACCCGTGATTGTCACCAACAGCTCGCAGGACCAGACCAAGACGGGTGCGGAAGAGGACATAGGCGACAAGTGCCACAAGAGCAAAACCCATATAGACGATAGCGTCCTGCTGGAAGAAAACCGGCCCGATAAACGGTATGTCCGACAGACCGGGGACATAGAGTTCAGGCAGTTTCAATCCCGGAACCCCAATGAAGGCCTCGCCGATCAGGCCCGAGAAGCCGATGCCCAGAATGGTCAGCGCGAGGCCGGTGGCCACCTGGTTGGTGACAAGAACCAGCACCAGAAAGCCGAACAGGGCCGACATGCCCATGCCGGCGGCTATTGCGGCAACGACGCCAAGAGCGCCCGAGCCGGTCTGGTTGGCAACGGCAAACCCGACCACGGCCCCCATGATCATCATGCCTTCCACACCGAGGTTCAGAACGCCTGAGCGTTCGACCACAAGTTCGCCCACGGCGGCAATCAGAAGCGGTGTTGCCGCGGTGATAACGGTCAGAAGAACGGCTTCAAACATGGGAGGCCTCCCCGGTCGGAACACGGCGGGACACCATGCGGATGCGGTACAGAATGAGCGTGTCGCAGGCCAGCACGAAGAACAGGAGCAGGCCCTGGATCACGCTTGCGATCTTGTTGGAAACACCCATGGCGGATTGAACGGCCTCACCGCCAATATACGAAAGCGCCAGCACGAAGCCTGCGACGATGATGCCGAACGGGTTAAGGCGCCCCAGAAAGGCGACGATGATCGCCGTAAAACCGTATCCCGGCGAGATGCTCGGCAGCAGCTGGTTGAGGGAACCGGAGACTTCCATGGTTCCGGCAAGGCCTGCAAGGGCACCGGCCAGGGCAAAGGCGAAGATCGTCAGACGCTTGGAGGAGAACCCGGCAAAGCTTCCGGCCCGTGGGCTTTCGCCCATGACACGGATCTCGAAACCTTTCAGTGTCCTGGCAAGTACGAGCGCGAGGACAAGCGCAACCACGATGGTGATCGGTGTCGCCAGGCTCATCAGACCGCCGAAGACCTGCGGCAACGTCGCTGCGTCGGAGAAGATCCGGGATTCCGGAAAATTATACCCTCCCGGGTCGCGCCAGGGGCCGCGCACCAGGTAATCCAGGACAAGGCTGGCGACATAGACCAGCATCAGGCTTGTGAGGATCTCGTTGGTGTTGAACCGGGTTTTTAGGAGCGCCGGGATCATGGCCCAGAGGGCACCCCCGATCGCTCCGAAGACCAGCATCAGCGGCAGCGTGGCGAAATTTTCGAACTCCGGATAGAGGACCGGCAAGGCGGAGCCGAACAGGGCGCCAATGACAAACTGGCCCTCCGCGCCGATGTTCCAGTTGTTCGAGAGATAACAGACCGCCAGTCCGCAGCCGATCAGGATGAGCGGTGTCGCCTTGTCGATCGTTGCTTCGAGCGACCATTGCTGCGTCAGCGGTTCAATGAAGAATTTATAGAGCGCGATGAACGGGTTATGGCCGGATATTGAGAAAATGAGTCCGGCTGCGATTGCGGTCAGTCCGACGGCAATCAACGGCGACAGCAGCAGCATCGCCTGGCTGTGTTCCTTGCGCTTGACCAGTTCGATCCGCATCAGGCGACCTCCCCTTGTGTTTCTGCGCCGCCGGCCATAAGCAAGCCAACCCGTTCACGGGTCATGTCGGCAGCAGGTTCCGCTTCGGAGAGATATCCTCTGGAGATCACGGCGATCCGATCTGCAATTTCAAAGATTTCATCGAGGTCCTGGCTGATCACCAGAACGGCTGACCCGGCGCGGGCAAGGTCGATAAGAGCCTGCCGGATGAGAGCGGCGGCTCCGGCGTCGACGCCCCAGGTTGGCTGGTTGACGACCAGAACACCCGGTTCGCGGTCGAGCTCGCGGCCGACAACGAATTTTTGCAGGTTGCCGCCTGACAATGAGCGCGCTTCCGGATCGTCGTGGGACATGCGCACATCAAAATTCTGCTTGATGCGTTTTTCCATTGTGCCGGCCTGGGCTGCGGAAACCAGACCGCCACTGACAAGACCGTCGCCCGTGCTGTGCCGGGTCAGAACGATGTTCTGTGACAGCTTCATGCCCGGGACGGCCCCATGGCCGAGCCGTTCTTCCGGCACGAAGGCAGCATTCTGTTTGCGCCGCCAGGTGATGTTTCTTGTGCCACAGGCTTTGCCGTCCAACTCGACCATGGCAGCTGCGACTTGCATTTCACCTGAAATTGCGTCGAACAATTCGCCCTGTCCGTTGCCGGCGACTCCCGCGATGGCCACCACTTCACCCGATCTCAGATCCAGGGAAATGTTGTTGAGCGCAGTCGCAAAGGGAGTTGAAGCCCTTGCCGACAGCCCCTTCAGTCCCAGGCGCACGTCGCCGATATCCGGTTTCTGCTCGCTTGCACTGACTGCAGCTACATCGGAGCCGACCATCATGCTGGCCAGAGAGGCCGGTGTTTCCTTCGTGGGATCACATTCGCGCACCACCTGGCCATGACGCAGGATCGTGGCGTGGTGGCAGATGCGCTTCACCTCTTCCAGCCGGTGGCTGATGTAAAGGACCGCGCAGCCCTCCCCCGCCAGCCGTTCCAGTGTCAGAAACAGCTGGTCGGCCTCCTGGGGTGTCAGCACGGATGTGGGTTCGTCCATGATGATCAGCCGGGGCTCCTGCAACAGGCACCGAACGATCTCGATGCGCTGGCGGATGCCGACGGGAAGGTCTGCAACAACGTCCTGCGGGTTCAATGGCAGGCCGTAGTCGCGCGAGACAATTTCGATCTTTTTGGCAAGCTCGGCCATGTTGCCCGGATTGGGCAGCGCGAGCGCGATGTTTTCAACAACGTTCAGGGCCTCAAACAGCGAGAAGTGCTGGAACACCATACCGATGCCGAGTTCTCTTGCCACTGCCGGGTTGCCTATGTCGACGCGCCTGCCGTTCCAGTGGATTTCGCCACCGTCCGGTTCTAGCGAGCCATAGAACATCTTGACCAGCGTGGATTTTCCGGCGCCATTCTCGCCCAGGAGCGCATGAATTTCGCCCTTGTTGATCATCAGATCCACATTGTCATTGGCGAGAATGTCGCCAAAGCGCTTGGTCAGTCCGCGTGCATCCAGCAAGGTGTCCTTTTCGGATCTGTCCTGCGAGTCGCTGCCCTTTTCCGCCTCTGAAGTCATCGTATCCGCCAAACTGTCCCCCTTAGCGTGCCGCCTCACTGACTGGCCGTCAGTTGTGAGCAAGTCTCCCGCCTGCCGCGGCTTGTTGTTGAAGTTCTTCATCCCGGATCAACAGGTCGACGGCGATGCCTGCGGCAATCGCTGCCGGTTGTTTTGATTTGAGTGCCGTCACCCCGACCGGGCAGATCATGTTTGCAATCAACGCTTCGTCCAGTCCTCGCGATTTAAGGCGATTGCGGAACCGGGCCCGTTTGGTCTCGGACCCGATGACCCCGCAATAGGCAAAGCGTTGCATTAGCAAGGCACGTGCCATGATGTCCTCATCAAGCGCGTGCGAATGGGTCATGGCCAATACAAAGGCATCGGCGGGAGCCCGGTCGAGCTCAACCGCCGGATCGGTTGCCGCGATCTTGCGGGTATTGGCCGGAACCGGGCCTGGAAACTGCTCTTTCCGGCTGTCTATCCAGGTGACATCGAACGGTTGCTGGGCAAGCGCCAGGACCAGAGCCTTGCCGACGTGACCTGCCCCGAACAGAAACAGCGGCCGGCGCCATTCGCCAAACCGCTCAACAAGCAGTTCGGCGCCGCTTTTTTGATCAGTGTGCAGCAAAAAAGGACTGTTCGCCGGCTGGTCCTGCTCTTGCCTGGGGCCGGTTACGCTGTCTGTGACCACAGCCTGTGTACTAAACGGACTTCCGCCTGCTTCCAGCTCTGCCAGCCTGTACACCTCGTCACGTTTTTCCTGCGTGAAGATTTCCATCGCAATTCTGGCGCGGCCACCACAACATTGACCGAGGTCCGGGCCCAGAGAGACGGTCTGCAGCGAGAAACAGGATCTGCCGGTTTCGGTAGCTCGGGCCGCCTTGCGAATGATTTCAAACTCCAGCGTGCCGCCGCCAATTGTGCCGTAAAAAGACCTATCGGCGGCAACCACCATGCGCGCTCCGGCTTCTCGCGGCGTCGAGCCGTCGACACGGGCAACCGTCACCAGCGCGCAAGGCTCACCGCGATCCAGACAAGCAGCAATGTGCGCCCAGGTCCGCATCAGCCGGTCTTCCTCCGGCGCATGTCCTGAACTGCGCGCATGATTGCCTCGGGGGTCGCAGGTGCATCCAGATTGGGGACTTCACCAGGAACCAGGCTCGCAACCGCATCGTTGATGGCACAGAAGACGGCATTGGCCAGCATGACCGGCGGTTCGCCAACGGCCTTGGACCGGTAGACCGTTGCCTGCGGGTTGCCGCTGCCCTCATAAAGGTCAACGGAAAACGCCTCCGGAATGTCGGAAGCGGTCGGGATCTTGTAGGTGCTGGGCGCGTGGGTGCGCAGGCGACCTTCTTCGTCCCAGACCAGTTCTTCTGTCGTCAGCCAGCCCATGCCCTGGACAAAACCGCCTTCGATCTGACCAAGGTCGATTGCCGGGTTCAGGGAATGGCCGACATCATGCAGGATATCGACGCGGTCGACCGTCATTTCACCGGTCATCGTATCGATGGTGACCTCGGCACAGGCACCGCCAAAGGCGAAGTAGAAAAACGGGCGGCCGGTGGCGCTGTCCCGGTCCCAGGTGATGCCGGGCGTTGCGTAGAACCCAGCATGAGACATCTGGATCCGGGCCATGTGGGCCAGCTTGGCGACTTCGGCGAGCGTGAAAGCCTGATTGCCGATCAGTACCTTGTTGTCGCCAAAATGAATGGCTTCCGGCCCGCATTGATGCTGTTCGCAAAGGAAGGTGATCAGGCGGTTCTTGATTTCCCTGGCCGCAATCTTGGCAGCCATGGCATTCAGATCGGTGCCGGAGGAGGCAGCCGTCGGGGCCGTGTTCGGCACCTTGGAGGTGTTGGTCGCGGTGATGCGTACCCTGTCGAGCGTGATGCCGAACTCCTCGGCCACCACCTGGGCAACCTTCTGGTAAAGCCCCTGCCCCATCTCGGTGCCGCCATGGTTCAGATGAACGGATCCGTCGGTATAAAGATGCACCAGGGCGCCGGCCTGGTTCAGATGTTTCAGGGTGAAGGAAATGCCGAACTTGACCGGTGTCAGGGCCAGCCCCTTTTTGAGGACGGCGTTTTCCGCATTGAAGCTATTGATCGCCTCGCGCCGCTCCCAATAGTTCGAGCTGGTTTCCAACTGCGCGATCAGGTCGTGCATGACCTCATATTCTTCCACCGGCATGCCATAGGGCGTCAGGTTCCGCTCACCATCATAGAAATTCAGCTTGCGGATCTCGAGCGGGTCCTTGCCAAGGCGGATCGCGATGGCATCGATCATGCGTTCGGCTGCCAGCATGCCTTGCGGACCGCCAAAGCCGCGGAAGGCGGTGTTGGAACAAGTGTCGGTGCGCAGGCGGCGGGAACGGATCAGGGCGTCCGGATAAAAATAGCTGGAATCGGCGTGAAACAGCGTCCTGTCATTGACTCCAAGAGAGAGATCGACCGAATAGCCGCACCTTGACAAAAACTCCATGTCGACGGCGCGGATACGGCCTTCACTGTTGTGACCGACCTTCCAGTTGACTTTGAAATCATGCCGTTTGCCGGTCATGATCATGTCGTCGTCCCGGTCGAGACGCAGTTTGCAGGTTCGGCCGGTCTTGCGGGCTGCAAGCGCTGCAAGGGCGGCCCACTGGTTGGCCTGCGATTCCTTGCCGCCAAAACCGCCGCCCATGCGGCGCACTTCCGCCGTTATGGCTGCGTCCGGGACGCCGAGCACCTTGGCAACCGTGTGCTGGATTTCGGTCGGATGCTGGGTCGAGGAATGGACCAGCATGCCGCCATCTTCCTGCGGCTGAGCCATGGCGACCTGGCCTTCCAGATAAAAATGCTCCTGGCCTCCGATCCTCATGGAGCCCGACTGGATCTCTTCGGCCGCATTCATGCCCGTTTCCGGCGAACCGCGACGGAACTGGTAGTCCGGCAAGACGGTCGTGTCAGCATCAACGGCGTCGTCCGCGGTCAGGATCGGCGTGATGGGCGTGACGTCTATCTTCGCCTTGAGCGCAGCTTTGCGGGCTGCCTCGCGCGTTTCGGCCACCACCGCAAATACCACCTGGCCGTAAAACAGGATGTCGTCTGTCGCCAGAACCGGGTCATCGCCGAAGGCCGAAGAACAGTCGTTGGTGCCGGGGACATCGGCGGCCGTCAGAACAGCAATTACGCCAGGTGTATTGACGACATCTTCAAGGTCTACCGACTGGACGCGGCCTCGGACCGCGTTTCGGCACCAGCCCGGAACCACGTGCAGTGTGTCGAGGGGCTCCACCATGTCGTCGATATAGGTGGCGGTACCCGACACATGTTTTTCCGCGCTGTCATGCGGCAAGGCCTTGCGTACCGTCTTGAGCGGGGCGGTCATCTCGTTCGGGTCAAGCGGCGCGGTCATTGCCAGCCTCCCGTTGTGCCAGAACCCTGATCTGTCCAGGGGGCGTACCACTCATCTCCATGAGCGCCTTTGCAAGCAAGGCGCGGGCCGTTTCCATGCGATACTCAGCGCTTGCCCGCATGTCGGTCATCGGTGTGTAGTCGCTCAAGAGCGCCTGCATTGCCTCACCCCAGGTCGAGGGATCTTCCAGGGATGCGCCTTTCAAGGCCGCTTCGGCACCCCGTGCGCGTTTCGGCGTGCCGGCCATGCCGCCATAGGCAATGCGGGCATCCGTGATCGTTCCCGCCTCGTCGACCGTCAGTCTGAATGCCCCCATAACGGAAGAGATATCCTGATCGAAACGCTTGGATATCTTGTAACACCGGAAGGCCTGATTGGCAGACAGACGGGGGACGAACAGACCGGTGACAAATTCCCCGGTGTGTCGGTCCTGCTTGCCGTAGTCGATGAAAAACTCCTCGATTGGCAAGGCGCGAGACGTTTCGGCAGAGCTGAGTTCAAGCGTGGCGCCGAGCGCGATCAGTGCCGGAGGTGTATCGCCGATGGGTGACCCGTTGGCGATGTTGCCCCCCACGGTGCCGGACGCCCTCACCTGCTTGGAACCAATCCGCCGCCACAATTCACCAAGATCTTCGGCGATCCCGGTCATCGCCTGTTCCGTTGCCTGATATGTTGCCGTCGCGCCGATCAGGACGCCGGACGGACTGTCCTCG
Source organism: Labrenzia sp. VG12 (assembly GCF_002237595.1). Taxonomy (NCBI): domain Bacteria; kingdom Pseudomonadati; phylum Pseudomonadota; class Alphaproteobacteria; order Hyphomicrobiales; family Stappiaceae; genus Labrenzia; species Labrenzia sp. VG12. The sequence goes on along the minus strand of NZ_CP022529.1, from coordinate 1,282,015 downwards.
ACCCGCTCAAGCCCCTCGACCCGGCCAAGCCAGATCATTTTCGGCAGTTCGCGCAGTTGTTTCGTGACCCAAAGGCCGACATCGGTCGCACCGGCGACCAGGGTCGCATCAGGGTGCTGGCCATAGAGCGCCGCCAACCCGTCGAGCGTCGCCGGTGCCGAGAAGAACCGGTCGCTGTCACCGATAAAAACATCGCGCCCGTCTGCAAGACGCCGCAAGTGTTCGCGCGTGTCCTTGGCGCGCCAGGAAAATGCGTCGTCCGCGGCTTCGAAGCACGCCTCCAGTGCCGCATCGACGATGGGCCGGTATCCGGTACACCGGCACAGATTGCCTGCCAGCCAATCGGTGACAGTCTTGCGGGATTTGCTCATGCCCTCGGTGTGATAGAGGGTAAAAAGGCTCATGATGAAACCCGGTGTGCAAAAGCCGCATTGGGACCCATGCAGTTCGACCATGGCCGCCTGAACGGGATGAAGCCGGCCATCTTCGGCCAGATCTTCCACCGTCACCAGCTCGGCACCGTCGATCATGCCGAGCAGCTGAATGCAGCTGTTGACGGGCTGGTAGGTGAGCCGGCCATCGACCAGGCGTCCGAGCGCAACGGTGCAGGCACCGCAATCTCCCTCTCCGCAGCCTTCCTTCGTGCCGGTTTCCCTGCGGCGCAGTCTCAAGTAGTCAAGCAGGGTTTCCGTTGGCCCGACGTCTTCGAGTTCAATGATTTTTCCGGCTTTTAGAAAACGGATCGTGTCACGCATCGGACAGTGCCTCCCTGCTGTTGGGAATGGCTTTGCCAGATTCGGAAGAAGAAGACAGCGCCGTTGCCGTCGGTAGGCACCGGTGTTCAGAACAAGGGCCGCAGGGCCGGTTCAGGGCAGTTTCCAGAACGTGCGTGTCCAAACGCGCCATTGACTGTCTCCCTCGTGCGGCACTCTGCCGCAAAACTGTCACAAAAAATGTGCCTCAAAAAAATCCGGAACCAAAGCGCTCATTTGAGACCGCAATGATGCCTATTTGGCATCAATCACCGGAAGTTGGTCTTTTAAGGCGAACACGGCGTGGTCGAAGAACATGCCTGGCGCGAGGGCCAGGGCTCTCAAGGAAGAGGTTACCACACACAGGCGATCTGCCTGAAGTGGCTTGTCAGTCAAAGGTTTGAAGATGAGCTTGCCAGACTCAAGCTCGTCCTCGCAGCCGATCCGCGTCTGGAAGCCGATAACCTGTTCCTCGCGCGCGAGGGCCCGCATCAGGCGCAGTGAATTTGCCTCCACATAGGTGCGCGAGACGCCGGGAATGCTTCTTCGGACCACGTCGATCCGGGTTCTGAGGGAAAGACCCTCCGCCGGCAGAGCGACCGGAAACTTCAAACAATCGACCAGAGAGAGACTTGAAACAGCGGCCAGGGGATGGTCCGGCCGCATCAGGGCACCGATAACCAGATCGTGGTGAAAGGAGATTGTCAGAGCCGAGGTTTCCGGCGGATCGAACGTGAAACCGACATCAGCCTCGGCTGCTTCGACCTTGCGCGCAGCTTCCTGCGACGACGAGATTGCAACGTTCACGTGGATGCCCGGGTAACGCCGCCGGAAGCCGCTGATCACCGCCGGCAGTAGTTTCTCCGCCACGCTTTCCACGCTGGCAATTGACACGGTGCCGCGGCGCAGCCCTTTCAATGCGTCAAGTTCGGCAACTGTTCCTTCAAAGTCCGAGAATGTCCGGCGTGTGTGTGCAAGGAGGAGTTCACCCGCCTGGGACAGGCGCAGGCGTCTCCCGACCCGGTCGAACAGTTGCAATCCGAGGGCTTCCTCGAGCCAGAGGATTTGTCGATTGACGGCGGAAGACGCAACGTTGAGTTCGCGCGACGCTGCTCTGATGGATCCTGCTTCCGCAACGGCCAGAAAGTAGCGCATGGCCGGGCTATAGAGATTGCGCGAGAGATCCTGGGCCCGGCCTGTCAACATCGTGGGTTGGGCCTTATGGGATGAGAACGGTGGTGCCGGTGGTCTTGCGGCCTTCCAGGTCCAGATGCGCCTGCTTCGCATCCGCAAGACGATATTCCTGATTGACCTCGATCTTGACGATCCCCTTTTGCACGACATCGAAAAGTTCGCCTGCCGTCGCCTCAAGGTCTTCTCGTGTCGCGATGTAGTTGAAGAGCGTCGGCCGCGTTGCGAAGAGAGACCCCTTCTGAGCCAGAAGGGCCAGGTTGAAGTCGGTGATCGGTCCGGATGACTGGCCAAAGCTGACCCAGAGGCCACGCGGTTTCAGGCAGTCAAGCGATCCTGGATAGGTGTCCTGGCCAACGCTGTCATAGACAACGTCGCAGCCTTTGCCTCCGGTTATCTCCCTGACCCGTTCGACAAAATCTTCGGTGCGGTAGTTGATCATGTGCTGGTAGCCGTGGGCCCTGGCGAGCTCGATCTTTTCTTCCGATCCGGCCGTGCCAATGACGGTGGCGCCGAGATGGGCCGCCCACTGCCCGGCAATCAGACCGACACCGCCGGCAGCCGCGTGAAACAGAAGTGTTGTCTGCGGGCCAACACGAAAGGTCTGGCGCAAGAGGTATTGGGCGGTCATGCCTTTCAGCATCATGCCGGCCGCTGTTCTGTCGTCGATACTCTCCGGGATGACCACCAGACGGTCCGCCGGTACGATGCGTTCCTGCGCGTAGGCCCCAAGAGGCCCGACATAGGCAACACGATCACCGGGTTTCAGATGCGTGACACCCTCGCCAACGGTCTGGACCAGACCAGCTCCTTCATTGCCGGGGCTGAAGGGCGTGCCGTTCGGTGCCGGATAAAGACCGGAACGGAAGTAGGTGTCGATGAAATTGAGCCCGATCGCGGTGTGCCTGATGCGGGCCTCGCCGGGGCCTGGTTCACCAACATCGACGCGCTCCCAGCGCATGACATCCGGTCCGCCTGTTTCGTGCACACAGATCGCTTGAACCATCTTCTTCCCCGGTCCTGTTGGTTTGATGCGCGGCTGACCGACTGTCAGCCTCGAACCGGAACCATAGAGATTTCATTGAAGTCAGAAAAGGCCGTGACTGAAGGAACTGTTTGTCGAAAGACAAACAGGTTTTCGCCAAGAAGGCATGGCAGCCGTTTTCAAATGGTGGTCAGTCGACCCGATCAAGCAGCTGCTGAACCGCGGACACGAGGAAAAGGTAGAAGCTTGCAACAGTGAAGACGGTCGCAATGGATCCTTCGAGCGTCATGCCGTTCAGGATGGCATAGGCCGCAAGCCCCATCCACAGGAGCGTGACAGGCAAGGTCAGCCAACGCCAGCGGCGAACGCGGACCGGGTGCACGAACCGGATCGGGGCAAAGGTCAGTGCGCAGCACAGAAGGACAAAGCCGATGGTGAAGGCTTCTGACGGCGACAGAACCATCAGGCCGAAAACAACCATGTTCCATCCGGCCGGAAAGCCCTTGAAGGATCCGTCCGGCGTCTTCATGCCGTTGTCGGCGAAATAGAGCGCACCGGTAAAGACAACGAGGCCACCGCAGATCCAGTTCCACGGCGAGGACAGCATTAAGCTCCAGGAGAGCGCAAATGCCGGCAGGAACACATAGGTGGCATAGTCGATAACGAAGTCGAGCGACGCACCGGACCAGCGTGGAAGACGTTCGGCAATGTTGAAGCGTCGGGCCAGCGGCCCGTCAATGCCGTCAACAAGAAAGGCCAGTCCAAGCCAGGCGAACATTTCCGCCCAGTTGCCCTGCGCGCCGGCAAGAAGGGCTACAAGCGCAATCGGGGCTCCGGACGCCGTCAGGATGTGGATCAGGAACAGAGCGGGCTCTGTTCTTTCTTTGCCTGGCGTAAAGTCCGTCACGGTGTCCTCATTTCCAAGAATCTTGCGCATCACTTCGATACGTTAGCGCTTCAACCGGCGTGAGGTACACTTCTGCACGTCATTCACACAGGCGCTGACACGGTCATGTATTGCAATCGTATGACAGTGTGAACCGAAAAAACAGTCCCGGGAGGCGCGGACGGCAAATTAAGCTGACGAATGTCCCGACATGAGCAGAAAAGTCAGGAAACCGGACCACAGCAACAGCCCTGCCCCGATGACGTAGGGAAGCCAACGGTTCGGGAATGTTTTTTCGATCGCCATCAAGCTGCCTAAGAGCGCGATCCAGATGATGTTCATCAGACCAACCGCGAACATGAGTGTCATGACGGCCCAGCAGCAGCCGAGACAGGCCCAGCCCTGCACGAGGCCTTCCCGGTAGCCATGACCGGTGCCGGGATGCACCCGCCCGCCTGTAAAGGCCCAGCGGGGATACCAGCATCTTTGCAGGCAAAAGTGTTTTGAGGGCGTGAACTGGTAAAGGCCTGCGGCGAAGAGGACAGAAATCGTGAGCGCAAGCGTGGCGGGCGCCATCATGTCGGTGAGCGCACCGGCACGGGACAGCAGCCATTGCGCAAACGTGGCCAGCAGCGCATATCCAAGCCAGATGGTCAGATAACCGCTTGCCGCTGCGAGTGTTGCTGATACAGCTCGCGCATCAGCGCCCGCCTTTCGAGAGATCTCGGAAAAGTACTTTCTCAGCATCGGCACGGCCGTCGGCAGCATCATGGCCAGAGCCATCATGGCCCACATGAGAAAGATCTTCAGAAGGTCGGACGACGTCATGTCCGAGCTCGGCATGCCAAAGGTGCTGCCCGCGGGCAGACACAGTGCGGCAAGGGCCGCCCGCGCTTCGGCCGGCAAGCCGGCGAACAGGTTGAAAGCGTTGAAGAAGCCCATGCCCGGACCGGCTTCGCTCATGTCCATGGCCGGAACCATGTCAACGACCATGGCGGTCAGATAGCTCCAGCCGACGAGGCTGAGCAGAACGACCAGCAACAGGACAATGGGCCAGCCCCTTCCCGTCGGGGCTTCAGAGCGAATGGTGTGACGCGTCGACAAGTGGCTGCTTGCTGGTGGCATTCAGTTAGTCCGGCTTAGTTGGAAAGACGCTCCTTCATTGTGACCATTGTAGCGACATGCGCCGTAATCGCCTTTGATTTTTCTCATGTTTCGTTCCAGATCACCTGCCCCGTCTGCAAGACCTGCTGCCCTGCGTTTTTTGGTCTCGTTGCATTTGACACCAAAAGACGCACATTTGGCCCAAACAGACCAAACACGGACAAAAACCATGGCAAAGACGGATCGGCCCGACACTTACGACATCGCCATCGTCGGCGGAGGACCATCTGGCCGGATTGCGGCACTCAGCCTGGCACAAGCCGGCTTCTCCTGTGTGCTTTTTGCGCCGCCTTTGCAACGTCAGGACGGTCGCACCACGGCGCTCTGGCAACAATCGATCGATTTGCTGCGCGACGTTGGCATCTGGACCGACATCGAAAGCAATGCGGTGTCCCTGAAAAAGATGCGCATGATTGACGGAACCAAACGTCTTCTCAGGGCACCCGAGGTGACCTTTGACAGCGCCGAACTTGGCATGGAAGAGTTTGGTTTCAATATCTTGAACTCTGATCTTAATACCGTACTTGAAAAAAAATGTGCCGATCAAGCGGACTTGACGGTTATTTCTGAACCCGTTCAATCCGCGGTGTTTGGTGCCAATCACGCCACTTTGACAACACGGTCCGGCCTTGAGCTTGCTGCACGTTTGGGTGTCGCGGCCGATGGCCGCAATTCTGTCTTGAGAGAATTTGCGGGAATAGACGTGAAGCGCTGGTCATACCCGCAGGTGGCTGTCGTGCTCAATCTTGAACACCGTCTGCCTCACCAGCATGTTTCAACGGAATTTCACACCGCGACCGGTCCGTTCACGCTGGTGCCCCTGCCCGGCCGGCTATCGGCACTTGTCTGCGTTGAAACAGCCGAAGGTGCAGCAGCCCTGCTGAAATTGGCGCCGAATGAGCTGGAACTTGAACTGGAACGGCGCGCCCATTCCGTTCTTGGCGCCTTCAAGCTGGCCTCCGATCCGCAAAGCTTTCCGCTCTCCGGGCTGAATGCCAACAAGCTTGTCTCAGAACGCCTCGTGCTTCTTGGCGAGACGGCACATGTCTTTCCGCCGATCGGTGCGCAAGGGCTGAACCTTTCCTTGCGCGATATTCTGGATCTGAGGTCGGTCCTGACAGGTGCCCAGGTGCGGCAGTCCGATATCGGCTCCATGGCGGTACTTTCCGGATATGAGGCCAAGCGGATGGGCGATATCCGCACGCGCACCAACGCTGTTGATTTGCTGAACCGGTCATTGCTGACCTCGTTTCTGCCCGTTCAGGCCGCGCGCAGCGTTGGCATGTATCTGGCTGGGCGCGTCGGCCCCTTGCGCCGGATGCTGATGCGTGAGGGCATGACACCTGGCAGCGCCTTTCGCCTTGGGCGTTGAGCGACAGCAGCAGGACTGTCAGTTTTTTCCGGCAGAGCGCTTCTTCTGATGGTAGGTCAGGGCCATGGTAATCATCTGGCGTAATTCGTTTTCGGGCAGCGGATCGCCAAGCTGAAAATGCACGGACCGATCCCCGCCATAGGTGAATTGCGGAAAGAGCGCGCGCCATTCTGACACCAGCGAGGATTGGCAATTCACATAAAGCGCGAAGTCGCCGGCATCGGACTTGTCCCTGTCGATGCGGATGGTGGTGCCGGTTTTCGGGCGCGTGGTGAGGTAACTTGGCTGGCTCCATTTGAGCGTTTCCTCAAGAACGCCGATGTCCTTGTTTTCGGCAGCAGTCCGCAGGATCAGGCTGCGCATTTGCAACAGCGCGGCCTTGATATCCTCTGGATAGCCATCAAGAAGGCTCATGACACTCGGATCGTCCTGCACGCCTCGGGCTCCCTTCCTCATGTTCTTCAAGGTGACGTTTTGCGCCTGTCTGCGTCAACCCGTCGGCAGATAGCCGCTTGTCAGGGCCCAGATAAACCCGGTGACCGTGATGATGGACACAGCCGTTCCGATCAGGACGAAGCTGGATGCTCTTTGCACATAGGTTCCATATTGCTGCGCGATGACAAAGACATTGGTGGCCGGTGGCAGGCAGGACATCAACACGGCGGTTGCCACCCAGCTCGGATCAAAGCCGCCCAGCCAGCTGAGCAGGAGAAAAACGAGTATCGGGTGCAGCACCAGTTTGATGCTCAGGACCAATGGAAGTTCCAATGGAACACGTCCGATCGGACGCAAGGCTATATTCACCCCCATGGCAAAGAGCGCGCAAGGGGCTGCGGCATTACTGAGATACAGCAACATGGTGTTGACCGCTTCCGGCGGTCTGAATTCAAGTGCCGCGGCAAGAACGCCAGCGATGGTCGCCAGAATGAAAGGATGCGTGAAGATCCGGTAGCCGATCTTCTGTAGCGTTCGCAGGAAGCTTTCGTTGTCCGCACCGGCAAGGGCCATCAACAGCGGCGCCAGAATGAACATGAGTGCGTTGTCGAAGGCAAGGATGAGCGCGGTGGGCACGGTCGCCTGTTCCCCCAGAACCGCCAACGTCAGGCCCGGCCCCATATAGCCGACATTGGAATAGGCGCCCGCGATGCCGAGAATGGTGGATTCGCCAATGCTGCCGCGTGTCGCGACCACGCCGATGCAGAATGAAATGGCAAACACGATATAGGTGGTGAACGTCGTTGCGGCGACAAAGGACACATTGGCGAGCTGTTCGAACGGCGTTTCGGACAGCAGCCGGAAGAAAAGTGCCGGCAGGGCCAGGTAAACGACAAAAAAATTCATCCAGCTCAGGCCGGACTCCGGCAGGTTCTTAAACTTCCCGGCTGCAAACCCTAACAGGATGAGACCGAAAAACGGGAGGGCCAGTGTGATGACGTCCTGCATGCGGCTTCCAAAATTCCTGCTTGGTCTGGTTCTGGAGTGGACGGCGTTGGCGCTTGCATCTTGCGCCGGGCTTGGATAAGGACGCGTGACCGCCGGTCAGCACGACCCGCATTCCAATCAGGTCTGGGCCTGCGCCGCAAGGGCTCAAAGGGACCAAACCGGTGCTAATATCCCCTTCTTTTTTGAAGGGGCTAAACGTGAGAGCAATCGTTTCCGATGTCCCGGAAATTAAGACAGCGCAAATACCCGCGGCTGACGGCTGCGCAGAACGTGGTGGAAGGCATTGCGCTGAGGAGTGCCATCTGGCTGTTCCGGCTGATACCAGTGGATGTCGCCTCGAAGGTCATGGGAACCTGCTGGAGATGGCTGGCGCCTTATAATGCCCGCCATAAACGCGCGCTCGACCACCTCGAAAAGGCCTTTCCTGGCATGCCCGAACAGGAGCGTGACCAAATCGTGCGCGGTATGTGGGAAAATCTCGGTCGTGTTGCGGCCGAGACCTTTCACATAGACCGGTTGCTTAAACAGGACTTCCGGTTCGAGGCGATTGCCGACGAAACCACGGAAAAGGTTCTCAACGGCGAGCAGGCCTGTCTGTTTGTGTCCTTTCACAGTGCCAACTGGGAACTCTGCGTTCAACCGGCTGTTCGCCGCGGCCTGAAAATCACCGGGGTTTACCAGGCGCTGCGCAATCCGGAAGCAGACCGGGCACTCACGTCCTTGCGCGCGGATCTTTACAAGGGCGGCTTGTTGTCAAAGAGCCACCAGACCGCGCGCAAGATCCTCTCGACCCTCAAGTCTGGCGGTGTTGTGGCCATGATGGGGGATCTGCGGGAGACACGCGGTGTTCAGGTTCCGTTTTTTGATCGTCTGGCCTATGCCAACCCGGTGCCGGCCTCCCTTGCGCGGGCATGCAATGTCCCCATCGTGCTGGGGCGCGTCGTGCGAACGAACGGTGTCCGGTTCCGGATCGAGGGCCGCGCAATTTCCGTACCGGTTACTGATGACCGGCAGGCCGATATCGAGGCCGCAACTGCGCAGATCCACGCGATATTCGAAAGCTGGATACGTGAGCACCCCGACCAGTGGATGTGGATCCACAAGAAGTGGGCGCCGCCTGGAAAAACGTCCGCACAGAAACAGGCCCGCCGAGCCGCCGCTGCCCAGGTTGCAAGCAGCGAACAGGACTAAAGGCGTTCTGCATTGAGCGACGATTTGGCCTTTCGGGGGATGGTTGCAGCGCAGCATAGGCGTTATAGCTATCCGTTCGACAGGTGGAGGATAGCTGTTTCATGAAAACCCCAAGTGCATATTACAAACCGCTTGCAATCGGTGCCCCTGCCCCTTTCCGGGAGCTGCCGGTAACGCTGGAACGGATGATCCACTTCGTGCCGCCACATGTTGAAAAGATGCGGGCAAAGGTGCCGGACCTGATCAACAAGGTGGATGTGGTTCTGGGCAACCTGGAAGATGCGATCCCGGCTGAGGCCAAGACGGATGCGCGTCGCGGTTTCATCCAGCTGGCCAGCGAAAATGACTTCGGTGCGACCGGCCTCTGGACACGGGTCAATTGTCTGAACAGTCCCTGGTTCCTCGACGATCTTCTGGAAATCGTTCCCGCAGTTGGTGACAAGCTTGATGTCGTCATGCTTCCCAAGGTCGAAGGGGCCTGGGACATCCACTATCTCGATCAGCTCCTGGCCCAGCTGGAAGCACGCTCCGGTATTTCCAAACCGATCATGATCCACGCTATCCTGGAGACAGCGGAAGGCGTGAAGAATGTCGAGCAGATTGCGGCAGCCAGTCCGCGCATGCATGGCATGAGCCTTGGTCCGGCCGACCTTGCCGCCTCACGCGGCATGAAAACAACGCGGGTCGGCGGCGGCCACCCCGACTACGCCGTGCTTTCGGACGCCAATCCGGACGGAGCCAGGACGGCCTATCAGCAGGACCTGTGGCACTACACGGTCGGCAAGATGGTCGACGCGTGTCTGTCCTATGGGCTGAAACCCTTTTATGGACCCTTTGGCGACTTTGCCGATGCGGCCGCCTGTGAAAGTCAGTTCCGCAACGCTTTCCTGATGGGGTGTCTCGGCGCCTGGTCACTGCATCCGACCCAGATCGACATTGCCAAGAAGGTGTTTTCGCCGGATCCGCAGGAAGTCGGCTTTGCCAAGCGCATCCTGGAGGCGATGCCGGACGGCACCGGTGCGGTAATGATCGATGGCAAGATGCAGGACGATGCAACCTGGAAACAGGCGAAGGTTATCGTAGACCTTGCAAAACTGGTTGCATCGAAAGACACTGAACTCGCAGCGGTCTATGGTCTTTAGAAATTCGCAAGGCTCCGGCGTTACGGTTTAATGTTAGAGCGCTTGCAAGCTGCCGGCCAAAACGGTATCCCGGCAGTGCATGCACTGAGCGGACGAAGAACCATGCGTACGGCTAAATTCAGAATTGGTCAGGTCGTCCGGCACCGTATCTACCCCTTCCGGGGCGTGATCTTCGATGTCGATCCGACCTTCAGCAATACCGAGGAATGGTGGAACGCCATCCCGGAAGACGTGCGCCCTCTGCGTGACCAGCCGTTTTATCATCTGCTCGCAGAAAACGAGGAAACTGAATACGTTGCCTATGTCAGCGAGCAGAATCTCGAGCCGGACATGACCGGAGAACCTGTTCGACATCCTCAGGTAGAAGAAATCTTCGAGGAACAGACAGACGGTTCCTATCTGCCCCGCAGCGTCGAAATTCACTGAAGGCCTTCGCCCTTCACAAAAAAGGCCGGCTCTCATCAGAGCCGGCCTTTTTTGTTGTTGCGAATTCCGGTCTTACTGATCGGTGTTCTGGGCGTCGATCAGCTTCTGGCGGGCTTCGTCGGCGCGTTTCTGCAGCTCGCTCTGAAGCTCTTCCTGACGTTTCTGAAGCTCGGCCAGGTTCATCGGCTCGCCGTCATAGACCTTGGTGAACCCGATCAGGGTCATCTTGAAGACGATTTCTTTTGCCTGCTGGTTGTAAGGCGCGACAATCATTTCTCCGCCCTGCTTCATTGCAGCGATGAAGGTGTCGTCAATGGCCAGTTCCGCGTAGCAGGCATTGGGAGCGCAGATGCTGTACTTGCCCTGGACCGGCTTGCTGTCGTCGATCTGGATGCGAACGCCCGGCTGGATCAAGACACCGGTCGGAACCGCAACCAGAAGCTTCTTGCGTGCCTCGCCAGCGGTTTCCTGAATGGCAATGTTGCTCAGGAACTGCCCGGTATTGGTGCGCAGCTCAATCGAAATGAAGCAGATTTCCTTCTGCGTATTCGGATTGGTGTTACACGCCTTCGTCCAAGGGCTTTTTTCTTCCTGGGCGATTGCGGGAGCACCTGCGAAAGAAGACAGGGCCACGAACGCACCGGCTGCGCATCCGAACAATCCTCTTTTCAAAACACTCTTCATCGAAACGTCCTCAATCGTGCGTGTATGAAACATTCGCGTTGTTCTGATGCATTCCGGTAGCAACCGCAAGACCCCATGGAACATTCGCTTCGTTAATCCATGGTAAGACACTGAATTTGGGCAAGAGGGTGGCCGATTTGCAACGCAGGCCCGTGGTTTCAAACAAAACTGAATATCTTGCTGATTGTTGCTTGCATCAGAGGCGTTTGCGTTAACCCTGTGATACCCTGACCGCTGAGAATCAACAGAATCTCGGGCGGTGGTTATGCGTATTTCGATTGGTGACAAACCTTTTTTCAAGGCAGTGCGGAGCGCGGCGGTTCTGACGCTCTCCGCGGTTTCCCTGATGGCCTCGCCGTTTTCAGCGGCGTATGCAGATGAGGAGACGCCCTGGACCCATGCAATCTCCATGCATGGCGCACCGGCGCTTGAAGAAGGACAGCCATTCCCTTATGCCAACCCGGACGCTCCTAAAGGGGGAACGATCACTTTGGGGGTGCAAGGCACCTTCGACAGCCTGAATTCCTTCATTGTCCAAGGGGGCTGGACATCCGCGCGCGGCATGCGTGAGCGGGAGTTCGGCAACAATATCCTGGAAAGCCTGTTGGTGCGCTCCTACGCAGAGCCGTTTTCGCTTTACGGCCTGCTGGCACAGCGTGTGCGCATGCCCGACAGTCGTGAGTGGATCGAATTCGAACTCAATCCGGATGCCCGCTTCTCGGACGGGTCTCCGGTCACAGTTGAGGATGTGATCTTCTCGCTGGAAGTGATCGAGGCCAAAGGCCGCCCGCCTTACCGGAACTGGTACGCGGCGATCAAGGAGAAGCAGGTCACGGCTCCGAACCGCTTGAAGCTTGTTTTCGAAAACGGCGACAACAGGGAACTGCCGCTGCTGATTTCGCTGGCACCGATCTTCTCGAAGAAGAACACCGATTTCGAGACATTTGACAAGTCGACGCTTACCCCGCCGGTCGGCTCCGGGCCCTACACGTTCAAGACAATCGAACCGGGCCGGCTCGTCGTGTATGAAAAGAACCCCGACTACTGGGCCAAGGATCTGCCGGTAAAAGCCGGTTTCGACAATTTTGATGAGATCCGGATCGAGTATTTCCGTGACGAAACCACGTTGCAGGAGGCCTTCAAGAAGGGTCTGGTGAATGCTCTCAAGTTCCGTGATCCGGCCCGCTGGGCAAATGGCTTCGACTTCCCGGCCGCCCAGAACGGGGATGTAGTTCAGCGGTCCAAGCCGCTTGGCATTCCGGCCGCCATGCAGGGCATTGCCTTCAACACGCGGCGCGAGCAGTTCTCCGATGTCAATACACGCAAGGCCCTGCGCATGCTGTTTGACTTCAAGTGGGTGAACGAGAACCTTTATTACGGGCTATACACACGAACGGCTGGCTACTGGGACAATTCGGATCTGTCCTCGATCGGTCGCCCCGCCAGCGATCGTGAGAAGGAACTTCTCGCCCCCTTCCCCGATGCTGTCGCGCCGGATGTGATGGCCGGCACCTGGCGACCAGCCGATGCGGACGGCTCCGGACAAGACCGGAAGGTGCTGCGTGAAGCGCTCAATGTGTTTGGCGAGGCCGGATATGGCCTGCAGGATCGCAAGCTTGTCCATAAAGAAACCGGCAAGGCGCTGACCTTCGAAATCCTCGCCAAGAACGAGGATGAAGAGAAACTGGCGCTCGCCTACATCAAGACGCTCGAACTCCTCGGCATCGACGCGAGCGTGCGCAGTGTCGACCCGTCCCAGTTCGAGGATCGCCGGACGAAACGCGATTTCGATATGGTGTTCAACACCTGGTATGCCTCCCTCTCGCCCGGTGCAGAGCAATACGGCCGCTGGTCGACGAAAGCGGCCGACACTGAAGGCTCGTTCAATTTCGTCGGCGCCAAGGAACCGGCCATTGATGCGCTGATCGACGAGATCGTGGCTGCTCGCAGCCGCGAGGACTTTGTGGACGCCGTTCGCGCTTTCGACCGCGTTCTCATTTCGGGCGCCTATGCGGTGCCGCTCTATCATGTATCGGACGACTGGGTTGCGTATTGGAAAGATGTCGTTCCACCACAGCAGGATTCCCTTTACGGGCACGAATTTGACACCTGGTGGTCAGCTGCTGCGGCCCAATAAACGGACCAACGGACGAAGAACAATATGAAAGCCACCCAAGAAAGCCTGAGCAAGGAGTATCATGAAAGCGGAGCCTGGTCCGATGTGCCGCTTGACGCGCTCTTTGGCAAGACGGCGGCAGAACATCCCGACCGGCTGGCACTGGTCGATGCCCCTGACCGAGAAACCTGGACAGGCGGCACACCCAGACAGCTGACTTATGCCGAAGCAGACCGAGAAATCGATCGGCTTGCCGCCTTTTACAACACGGTCGGGCTGACGGCCGATCACGTCATCGGCGTGCAGGCCCCGAACACGGTCGATACGGTCATCGCCGTTCTGGCCGCCTTGCGGGCTGACCTGATCGTTTCACCTCTGCCATTGCATTGGCGACAGAAGAACGTTCTGGAAGCTCTCAATTCCATCGGGGCGAAAGGGTTCATTGCCGCAGACCGCGTGGAAACCCGAGAAGTTGGTGTCGCGGCCCGGGACGTTGCCGCCGACCTGTTCTCGCTGCGCTTCGTCTTCGGGCTCGGCAAGGACGTCCCTGACGGTTTGATCGAACTTGGCCCCATGCTTGCCGAAATGGGGGACGACCTTCAGTTCTCGCCAAGCGAGAGACCGGAGCCGGCCGACCATACCGCCACCATCTGCTGGAGCCGCAGCGGCGAGGAAAACGTCCCGGTGACGCGGTGTCACAACCACTGGACATCGGCGGCGCAGATGGTTGTTCATGAAGCGCATATCAAGGACGCCAGCACGGTAATCCTGCCCTATTCGCTGAGTGGCCTGACCGGGCTGGGCGGCGGTCTGGTACCCTGGCTTTTGACCGGAGGCACGCTTCATCTGCATCATCCGACTTCCCTCGCCAATCTTGCGGCACACGCCAATGAGGTCGACGCCGATGTCGTCATGACACCTGGTCCGCTTGCGCAGACCCTGGATCGCAAGCTGTCCAATTCCAAAACGGCCCTGCTGGCAGCCTGGAACATTGCGGCGCCACATCCAACCACCTTTGTTGCGCGCCGACGTCTGGTTGATCTTCACCTTGCCGATGAATTCGCGCTTGTCGCCAAGGCGCGTGGTCCTTCCGCCAAGATGAAACCAACAGCGCTGGGAAAGCATAACGGGCCGAACGGGTGCGAGAGCGGGCCAGCCCTTCTGGAAATTGCAGTCACTGACGAAGTGGATGATCAACCCCCGACCCTGTTGGTGAAAGGGCCCATGGTTCCTGAAATCGGCTGGCGTACCATCAATGGAGACCAGCGGCGTGTCCGTTGGGAGGGAACAGGTTTTCTCAACACCAACATCAAGGTCGAACTGGTGGAAGACGGTCTCGCCGGTTTCGGCATTCCCGGCCAATATGCGCTGGGGACGGGGAACCTTGAAACCATCGATCGGATCTATTCAAGTTATCCCGGCATCCGGGAAGCTGCCGCTTTCATCGTTGAAGACGCGGTTCTTGGCGCACGCATGTATGCCGCTCTTGTACCCGATCCCGGACACGTTCCGGATGCAGGAGCATTCTTTGCTTATCTGGACGCAGAAGGTGTAGACCTTGCCAAGATCCCCCATCGTGTGCTGATTTTACAGTCATTGCCACGGAACGACGATGGAACCATCTGCCGCGAGCGGCTGACCATGCGGACCCAGCGCCTGCCTGCTGCCGTGGCATAGTTGGGGACAGGGAATGGATTTAGAAACCTCGCTCTCCTGGCGCGGTCCTTACTGGTACGCGGGGCGCCGGCCAAGGCGCAGCGGAAGTGGGGACGCTCCGGAAGCCCTGGATGTGTCGCTGCTGAAAATGTTTGACCGCGGAAGCCGGCTACCCCTGGCGCTGCCGGCGGCGGTCGTGGTTGACGTGGCAGAGCTCGAACAGGGGCAGCAAACGGCTTTCTTCGACTGGCTGATGCCGCAGATCAGGAACCTCGTCTGCGAAGTCCCCTTCTATCTCCTTACGGGTAGCGACGACCTGTTGCCGGACGGGCTTCAGCCCACGGCGGTGATCGACCGGATCGTGCCAGACGAAGTTCTCCTGATGCTGATTTGCATTCATCAGCGCGCGCTGTTGCGCTCTGACGAGGCACAATTGCGCCGTCGGGTTTTTGGTCGCATTCCCGGTTTCGGCTCCGCGCCGCATCATTCAGGGTCCAGCAGCCTGCTCGTTGTTGGCCTGAGCGGGCGTTTTCTGGAATGGCAGGATGCCAGCGACCAGAAGGTCGAGGTCGTCGGCGCGTTCGACGGCAACATGGCCGTTGAATTCATGTCCAAACGGGCGTTCGACGCGGTTGTCATTGATGCTCCGTTTGATGACGCGATTGACTATATGCAGCAGATCAGACGGGATGCCCGCTTCGCCGGCCTGCCGGTCCTTGCCGTGTGTGAGCGCGAGGAAGATCTGGTGCTGTTGTTCCGTAATGGCGCCTCGGACGTTCTTGTTGGAGAAAACCGCAAGGAAACACTGGTCAAACGCCTGAACGCCGCTATCCGCTTCGGCAAGAGGCGGCGCCTTGCAGACCGGGTGCTTGCCGAAAGCCACATGTGGCTGCGTCAGCAGGTCAATGTCGGCGGTCTGGCGGTCGAAGACTACACAACCTATCTGGAAGCCTGCAGCAACCAGCTGGCTGCAAGGGGGCTGGATCTCTGGGAGATGCGTCTTCAACCGGAAAATTTTGGTATCGCCGTTACCTCCCTGGAAGAGCTTGAGGAAATCAATGCGACTTTGCTGTCGATCGCCGATGCCACCAGCCGGGACGAGGATCTTGTATGTCTCATTCGGGACGTCGGTCCCGTTGCCGTTCTGAAAAACGAAGCCGGTACCACGCGTCTTCAAAAACGGATCAACTCGATTTTGACCCATACAGTGCTTTAAACCGGCGCATTTCGCGCAATTTTGGGGCCTTGCCTTAACGTTGCCACGAAATGGGGCTTGGCAAATACCCACAAGGCACTAGCCTTGAATGAACCAGTCAGAAATCAGGAAGTCGCATGACAGATGTAGCCCCACTCACCGTCGATGTCATTTCGGATGTGATGTGTCCGTGGTGTTACATCGGTAAGCGACGGCTGGAAGCCGCGCTCCGCTCTGTGCCGCAACTGAATGTTCTGGTGCGCTGGCACCCCTTTCAGCTGGATTCGACCCTGCCGAAGTCCGGCAAGGATCGGCAGCAGTATCTCAGCGACAAGTTCGGCGGGATGGATCGGGCTAATGCCTTTTACAGCCAGATCCGGACGGCGGGTCAGGAAGAAGGCATCCCGTTTGCTTTCGTGGATATCAGGCTGTCCCCAAACACCCTCGATTGCCACCGCTTGATCCTGTGGTCTCGCGCGGACGATCTTCAGGACGAGGTGGTTGAGCGTCTCTTCAAGGCCTATTTTGTTGACGGAGAAGACCTGACCAAATCCGAAACGCTGGTGCGGATTTCCGAGGAAGCCGGCATGCAGTCCGATCTGGTGGAACAGCTCCTGGAGACGGAAACCGATCTCGACAAGGTTACGGCCCAGATCGAAAACGCTGTCAATTCTGGAGTGTCCGGCGTTCCCTGCTTCATCATCGACGGGCGGTTTGTTCTGGCCGGTGCCGAGAAGGCAGAAACGATTGCCGCCGCCCTGCTGCATGCGGAAGAAACAAGAACCAACCCGCAGGCTGCCGCGTCCCAGTAGAAGCCCGAAAGCAGGCAACAAAAAACCCCGCAGTTTCTGCGGGGTTTTTCGTTTTCAGAGAGGCAAGGCTCAGCCCTTCAGGATGGACCGGCCTGCGTAGATAGCCTGCGGGCCCAGTTCTTCCTCGATCCGGATCAGCTGATTGTATTTAGCGAGCCGGTCGGAGCGGGCCAGGGAACCAGTCTTGATCTGTCCGCAATTGGTGGCAACGGCCAGGTCGGCAATCGTGCTGTCTTCGGTTTCGCCGGACCGGTGCGACATCACGGCGGTATAGGCGGCCTTGTGGGCGGTTTCGACGGCATCAAGTGTCTCGGACAGTGTGCCGATCTGGTTGACCTTGATCAGGATGGAGTTGGCAACACCCATGTCGATGCCCTTGCGCAGGCGCTCGGAGTTGGTCACGAAGAGGTCGTCACCGACCAGCTGGCACTTGTTGCCAACAAGGTCCGTAGTGGCCTTCCAGCCGTCCCAGTCGTCTTCTGCCAGACCGTCTTCGATGGAGATGATCGGATAGCGGGACACGAGATCGGCGAGATACTGAGCCATTTCCTCAGGTGCCAGTGACTTACCCTCACCTTCCAGGACGTATTTGCCGTCCTTGAAGAATTCGGTCGAAGCGGCGTCAAGCGCCAGATAGACGTCTTCTCCCGGCTTGTATCCGGCCGCTTCAATGGATTTCATGACGAAACCGATGGCTGCGTCGGTCGACTCCAGGTTCGGTGCGAAGCCACCTTCGTCACCAACGTTGGTGTTGTGACCGGCAGCGTTCAGGGCTTTCTTGAGCGTGTGAAAGATTTCAGAGCCCATGCGAACGGCTTCACTGAGGCTTTCGGCCCCAACCGGCATGATCATGAATTCCTGGAAGTCGATCGGGTTGTCGGCATGGGCGCCGCCATTGATGATGTTCATCATCGGCACCGGCAGGGTGCGGGCGGAGGTGCCGCCGACATAGCGGTAGAGCGGCAGACCGGACGCCTGGGCTGCAGCGCGGGCAACGGCAAGGGACGCTCCCAGGATTGCATTGGCGCCAAGACGGGCCTTGTTCGGTGTGCCGTCAAGGTCGATCATCGCCTGGTCGATCTGCAGCTGATCCTCGGCTTCAAGGCCGCCGATCGTTTCGAAGATCTCGCCATTGACGGCATCAACGGCCTTCTGAACGCCCTTGCCCATGTAGCGGTCGCCACCGTCGCGCAGTTCAACGGCTTCATGCGCGCCGGTCGACGCGCCGGACGGAACGGCGGCACGGCCGAAGGAGCCATCTTCCAGGAATACGTCGACCTCAACGGTCGGATTGCCGCGGCTGTCAAAGATCTGACGGCCGATGACATCGATAATGGCGGTCATGGAATGAACTCCCTGTCACAAGTAGCAGTACTGACGTTTGCCGGACGGGGTCCGGCATTAGTGGACGCCGGCAGACCGGCGTGAGAAACGGAGCATGGCTCCACATGAGAAAGCCGCATCCAAGGATGCGGCTGAAACAATCTATTCGGCGGCTACAGCCGGAGTCTTGATAACCGCATCAAGTGCCTTGAGCTGCGCAAGAAGTGCTTCCAGCTCACTCAGCGGCACCATGTTCGGACCGTCGGACGGTGCCTTGTCGGGATCCGGATGGGTTTCAATGAAGAGGCCAGCGACGCCAACAGCAACTGCAGCACGCGCAAGGACCGGTACCATGGTCCGATCGCCACCCGAAGAACCACCTTGTCCTCCCGGAGCCTGTGCAGAATGGGTTGCATCGAAAACAACCGGAGCACCGGTCTGCGCCATAATGGTCAGGGACCGCATGTCGGTCACAAGCGTGTTGTACCCAAAGCTTGCACCGCGTTCGGTCAGCAAGACGTTTGGATTGCCGGAGCCCGTTACCTTGTCCAGAACATTTTTCATGTCCCAGGGCGCAAGAAACTGGCCTTTCTTGACGTTGACGACACCGCCGGTTTTTGCGGCGGCAACCAGAAGGTCGGTTTGGCGACACAGAAATGCAGGGATCTGCAGAACGTCAACAATCTCGGCGACCGGCGCGCATTGCTCCGGCGCGTGCACATCGGTCAATACCGGCATGCCGTAGGTTTCCTTGATCTCTGCAAAGATCGGCAAAGCATCGGACAGGCCAACACCACGTTGTCCGGAGAGCGACGTGCGGTTGGCCTTGTCAAAGGATGTCTTGAAGATTGTGGAAATACCGAGCTTCTCCGTGATCTCCTTGACCGCAGCAGCGCATTCGAGCGCATGTTCGCGGCTCTCCAGCTGACACGGCCCTGCAATCAGGCTGAACGGCGTAGCGTTGCTAAAAGACACATTGCCAACGGAAACTACTCGATTTGCCTCGGTCATATTCCACCATCTGTCGGAAGGGCACCGCGTTGCACGGTGTTGCCTTCAGGGTCTGCCCTCACCCAGCAATAATTTGCGTGTTCCATAACCTTCTTTTGTCTAACCCGCAACAGCGGCATGGCGCAGTGCAATACCGGAATTAAATCGATTAAACTTCTTGGCAGGCAGTTGGCCGGACGAGCCGGTCCCCGGGTTAGCCCTTCTTTGCGGGGTTTCAGTGTCCGTCCTATGCGAACCAACATCCTTGTCTCTTTAACAGAAGCTCCACAAACACCCGATATTTAAACGTGAGATTCGTGCCGCGCTTGTTTATGAGTGGGCAAAAGACTATTGAAATCGCTTGAAAAAGCATTGGAAGGCCTGAAATGAACAAGCCCATTCGCAAAGCGGTCCTGCCGGTCGCCGGTCTCGGTACACGCTTTCTGCCCGCAACCAAAGCGGTGCCGAAGGAAATGCTGACCATCGTCGACCGTCCGATCATTCAATATGTTGTCGATGAGGCGCGCGCGGCAGGGATTGAACACATCGTGTTTGTCACCGGACGCAACAAGCAGGTCATAGAAGACCATTTCGACATGGCCTACGAGCTGGAAGACACGCTCAAGGCACGGAACAAGACCGCGGCTCTGGAGCTGCTCGAGAAACACAGGCCCCAGCCCGGTTCCACAAGCTTCACCCGGCAACAGGCACCGCTTGGTCTCGGGCATGCGATCTGGTGCGCCAGAGATATCATCGGGAACGATCCATTCGCCATCCTGCTGCCGGACGTGATCATCAAGTCCAAGGTGAGCTGTCTCAGGCAGATGGTCGATGTCTATGAAAAGGCCGGCGGCAACATCATCGCCGTGGAAGAGGTCCCCGACGATCAGACGCATAACTACGGTATCGTCGAGCTTGCCGACGAGATCGGAAAAAATGCGCACAAGATCACGAACATGGTCGAGAAGCCTCCGCAGGGAACGGCGCCGTCCAATCTTCAGATCACAGGACGTTACATCCTCCAGCCGGAAATCTTCGACCTGCTGTCCAACCAGGACAAGGGCGCAGGTGGCGAAATCCAGCTGACCGACAGCATGCTGGCGCTCATGAAGACACAGCCCTTTGCTTCCCTGAAGTTCGAGGGCCGCAGCTATGACTGTGGCAACAAGGCCGGATTCCTGAGTGCAAACATCGCCTTCGGTCTGGATGACCCGAGTCTTGCAAAGGAGTTACTCCCCTTCATGCAGGAGATGATCGATCATCCCGAGGCTGCCGAATAAGTCTCTGTCAGCCGCTATGGGCTTGAAATTGCAATAGCGAACGGATTAGGACTGGGCCGGGCTCCTTATCAGGGCCCGGCCCTTTCTCTGGCCCAATTCGGACGCCCCCTGCCCATGCAAGAACTCGCTTCCAAGAAACTCGCCATCATCGGCCTTGGCTATGTCGGCCTGCCGGTTGCGACCGCCTTTGCGGCCAAGGGCTACGATGTGGTCGGCTTCGACATCAACACGAAGCGGCTTGATGAATTGCGGTCCGGTCGAGACGGCACAGCGTCTGTTTCTCCTGAAGACCTGTCGGCTGCAACACTCACCTTTTCAGGCGATGAAGCGTCTCTGGCAGATCGCGACGTGCTCATCGTTGCCGTGCCGACGCCGGTCGACGAGGCCAAGCGGCCGGACCTCACACCGTTCCGCAAGGCTGCGGAAACCGTCGGCCGAAACATGAAACACGGTGCGATCGTCGTGTTTGAATCGACGGTCTTTCCCGGGGCAACGGAAGAGGTTGCCGTGCCGATCCTGGAACAGGGTTCCGGATACCGTTTGGGGGACGGATTTGAGGTCGGCTATTCGCCGGAGCGGATCAATCCGGGCGATACGTCACGCGGTTTTGCCGACATCACCAAGATTGTCGCAGCCTCCAGCGCAGTTTCGACGGACCTGCTTGTCGCCCTTTACGGGTCGGTCGTTACTGCCGGCATTCACCGGGCGCCGTCCGTCAAGGTGGCAGAGGCTGCCAAGGTCATCGAAAACACCCAGCGTGATCTCAACATCGCGCTGATGAACGAACTGGCCATGCTGTTTCACCAGATGGACATCGATACACGCGACGTGCTTGAGGGGTCCGCGACCAAGTGGAATTTCCTACCCTTTCAGCCCGGGCTGGTCGGTGGCCACTGTATCGGGGTCGATCCCTATTACCTCACCCACAAGGCCCATGAAATCGGCATGACCCCGCAGGTGATCCTGGCCGGGCGCGGGACCAACGAAGCCATGCCGGGGTTCGTTGCCGGCAAGATCATCCAGGAATGTGTCCGGCTCGGTCTGACCATGCCGCCGAAGGTCACGGTGCTCGGGGTCACCTACAAGGCCAATGTGCCCGATACCCGAAATTCCAAGGTTGTCGATCTGATCCGTGAACTGAAAAACTTCGGGGCGCGGGTGGAGGTGTCCGATCCCCTTGCCGATCCGCTGGAAGTGGTCGAGGAATATGGAATCACCCTGACCCCGAGCGACGCCCTGGAACCCGCTGACGTCGTGGTCCTGGCTGTGCCGCATGCGCAATTCTGCGAGGGGTCTTCGGGCTGGAAAACCACGACGGCGTTTCTTGGCGACGGCCGGGGCCTTGTTGCCGACATTCCAGCCAAGCTGGACCGGGCAAGTGTCCCTGAGGGCGTGACACTCTGGCGACTTTGAAATCGCTGTGATTTTTGGCCTTGGGCACTTTCCTTGGCCGGGACATCTGCTTATCGATGCAACGGGCGCGCATCGTTCTGCCGTCGGCCGCCTGCTGACGTCGGGGATTTCTCAAGAAAAGTGGGATCCGGGTAAGGAATTGAGCCGTATACTGATCGGGTTTCAGAACAGGAGACATCGATCATGGCTCAGTACCGTTTCTGGAAATTGGCTGCAGCAGCCGGTGCCAGTCTTCTGCTGGCGACTGCCACTGTCAAAGCCGAAGAGGGCTTCGACGGGGCCAAGCTGCAGACGATCATCAAGAACCAGATGAGCGCCTTTGCGTCCGGCAACGCCAAGGCCGCGTTTTCCTTTGCAACGGATTCACTTCAGCGCCGGTTCCAGACACCCGAATTCTTCATGGAGATGGTGCGGCAGGGCTACCGGCCGGTGTATCAGCCCAAAAGCGTCACGTTCGGGCAGTCGAAAATGACCAAATACGGACCGACCCAGGAGGTCTACGTGACCGGCCCGCAGGGCAAGAACTGGCTCGCTCTGTACAGCTTTGAAAAACAGCCTGACGGAAGCTGGCGCATTTCCGGGTGCTATCTGACGAAGTCCGAGGGTTTTTCGGCCTGAGGGTCTGAATTTCGCGATGACTTTTCGGCGTTACAGCGCCGGGATGTCACCTCTTGCCCAGTTTTCCTTCGTTTCAGCATAGAAATCCTCGAAACGGCCTGCTTCGATGGCATCCCGCATGCCCTGCATCAGAAACTGATAATAGGCAATGTTGTTCCAGGTCAGCAGCATGCCGGCAAGCCCCTCGCCTGCGCGCACCAGATGATGCAGATAAGCGCGGCTGTAAATGCTTGCCGCAGGACATTCGGCCTCCGCATCCAGCGGCCGCGGGTCTTCCTGGTGGCGCGCATTCTTCAGGTTCACCTTGCCAAAACGCGTATAGGCAAGGCCGTGCCGTCCTGCGCGGGTCGGCATGACGCAGTCGAACTGGTCGATGCCGCGCTTGACGCTTTCCAGAAGATCGTCAGGCGTGCCAACGCCCATCAGGTAGCGCGGCTTGTCGACCGGCATGACGGGCGTGGTGATGTCCAGCATCTTCAACATCACTTCCTGCGGTTCACCGACAGCCAGACCGCCGACCGAGTATCCCTCAAACGGCATCTTGCCGAGTTCTTCGGCCGAACGGATGCGCAGGTCCGGCTGATCGCCACCCTGAACGATACCATAGAGCCCCTGCCCCTTGACCGGACCACCCATGGCCTCGAACTGCCGACGTGACCGCTCCGCCCAACGAAGCGACAATTCCATCGCCCTCTGGACTTCCTCCTTCGGGCTCGGCAGCTTGATGCATTCATCCAGCTGCATCTGGATGTCCGATCCGAGCAGGCCCTGAATTTCAACAGACCGCTCCGGTGTCAGGTGGTATTTCTGACCGTCGATATGGCTCTGGAACCGGACGCCGTCCTCGTCGAGCTTGCGCAATTGGGCGAGTGACATGACCTGGAAGCCGCCGCTATCGGTCAGGATGGTGTGCGGCCAGTTCATGAACTTGTGCAGACCACCGAGTTTGGCGACGCGCTCCGCCGTCGGCCGCAACATCAGGTGATAGGTGTTGCCCAGAACCACATCAGCGCCGGTTTCCCGGACCTGCTCCGGATACATGGCCTTGACGGTCGCCTGGGTGCCGACCGGCATGAAGGCGGGCGTCCGAACGATCCCATGCGGTGTGGTGATTTCGCCGCGGCGCGCTGTTCCGTCGGTGGTGATCAGCTTGAAGCCGAATGTGTTCTGGTCCTGGCTCATGAGATGTCCTTAGACGGCGTCCTTGTCCGGAAACAGCAGGGAGGCGTCCCCGTAGCTGTAGAAGCGGTATTCCTGATCAATGGCATGGGCATAGGCAGCACGCATGGTCTCAAGGCCTGACAGGGCGGAGACCAGCATGAACAGGGTTGACCGGGGCAGGTGAAAATTCGTCATCAGGGCGTCGATGACCTTGAATC
This sequence comes from Labrenzia sp. VG12, assembly GCF_002237595.1. NCBI lineage: Bacteria > Pseudomonadati > Pseudomonadota > Alphaproteobacteria > Hyphomicrobiales > Stappiaceae > Labrenzia > Labrenzia sp. VG12. The sequence continues at coordinate 1,257,997 of NZ_CP022529.1, read as the reverse complement.
GGTAGCCAGGCGTAATGAAGATCGAGGTTTCGCCTTTGAAGGGCGCAATCCTGCCCGTTTTCACAGCCGCGCTTTCCAGAATGCGCAAGGAGGTCGTTCCGACACTGACAACCTTGTTGCCACGTGCCTTGACGGCGGCAAGCGCTTCGGCGGTCTCCGGGGAAACCTCGCCCCATTCGGCATGCATCTTGTGGTCTTCGGTCTTGTCCGCCTTGACCGGCAGGAATGTGCCTGCGCCGACATGCAACGTCACGCGGTGGTGTTCGATGCCGCGATCTTCCAGTGCCTGAAGCAGGCCCGATGTGAAATGCAGACCCGCCGTCGGTGCGGCAACCGCTCCGTCCTTTTCCGCAAACATGGTCTGATAGTCTTGGCGGTCCTGTTCGTCCTCACCGCGTTTCTGCGCGATATAGGGCGGCAGGGGAATATGGCCCACAGCCGCAATTGCCTCGTCCAGTGCGGGACCGGAGCGGTCGAATACCAGCAGGACCTCGCCGCCGTCGGCTTTTTCCGAGACTTCTGCAGTCAACCGCGTCCCGAACCCTTCGAACAGGACATCGTCGCCCACCTGCAGTTTCTTTGCCGGACGTACAAAAGCCTTCCAACGATCAGGGCCCGTCCGCATGTGCAGTGTTGCCCCGATTCCGGCAGAAATTTCGCCGCGCAGGCGGGTTCCCTCCAGCTGGGCGGGAATCACCCTGGTGTCATTGAAAACGAGAGCATCCCCCGGCTCCAGAACATCCGGCAGGTCGCGCACCCCGCCGTCGACAAGGGGGGGATCGGCCTGAGGGCGCACAACAAGCATTCGAGCCGCATCGCGGGGACGCGCCGGGCGCAAGGCGATACGCTCGTTGGGCAGATCAAAATCGAATTGGTCGACGCGCATGGCGCTCACTTGGTGCTGTTTGGGGGCTACCGGTCTGCTCCACGGACCAGGAAGCTGGTCCGGATGCCGGATCGATCAGTCTGCGGCTCTTAAAGCTGGATTGGCCGAAGGTCAACCGGCGCAGGGTCCTGCGGACAGCAAGACGGCGCGGAATTCCTTCCGCGCCGGCCTGGTTCCCGTTTGGGTCCTGATCAGGCTGCGTCGGCAGCCACTTTCAGGGAGACGATATTGTCCGGATCAACAACCGGCTCGCCGCGCTTGATCTTGTCGACATTTTCCATGCCTTCGATCACCTGGCCCCAGACGGTGTACTGGCCGTCGAGCCACGGTGCGTCGGTGAAGCAGATGAAAAACTGGCTGTCGCCGGAATTCGGGTCCATCGCGCGGGCCATGGAGCATGTGCCGCGGACGTGTTTTTCGTTGCTGAATTCGGCTTTCAGCTTCTGGCCGGAACCGCCTGTTCCTGTTCCCTGCGGGCAGCCGGTCTGGGCCATGAAACCGTCGATCACGCGGTGAAACTTGATTCCGTCATAGAAACCTTCGCGCACGAGTTCTTTGATACGCGCAACGTGGGTCGGTGCCAGATCCGGTTTCATCTCGATCACGATCGAGCCCTGGCTGGTTTCCATGAGAAGGGTGTTTTCGGCGTCTTTGATATCGGCCATGAGACTATCTCCTAGGGTCTTGAAAGATGGGGCTATGAGGTTCGGGACTTATTGCGCGTCCGCTGCAACCTGCATCTTGACGATCTTGTCCGGGTTTGCCGGTGGTTCGCCGCGTTTGATGTTGTCGACAAACTGCATGCCGTCGACGACCTCACCGAACACGGTGTACTTGCCATTCAGGAAGTCACCATTGTCGAACATGATGAAGAACTGGGAATTGGCGCTGTTGGGGCTGGAGGCGCGGGCCATGCCGAGCGTGCCGCGCTTGAAGGGCTCACGGGAAAACTCGGCCTTCAGGTCCGGTTCGTTGGAGCCGCCCCGGCCCGTCCCGGTCGGGTCGCCGGTCTGCGCCATGAAGCCATCGATGACCCGGTGAAAGACAATGCCGTCATAAAAGCCTTCGCGGGCCAGCTTCTTGATCCGGGCGACATGCTCGGGAGCCAGGTCCGGGCGGAGCTGAATGACAACACGGCCGTCCTTCAGGTCAAGGAAGAGCGTGTTCTCCGGGTCGCCCTGGGCATTGGCGGCGAAAGGGAAGAGAATGAGCGATGCCAGAACGGCGAAGGTTGCAAACAAACGTGACACTGGAATCTCCTGATGTTCGGTCCAGGTTCGGGAGTGAAAGGGATCAGTTGTCCGGTCGGGCCCGGCGGCGCAACGGTTCGGCGACCGGCTCAGGCACGAAGGCAGAGATTTCCCCACCCATTTTTGCGATCTGGCGCACCAAGGTGGCGGTGATATGGCGGACATTTGGCGACGCCGGCAGGAAAATCGTCCTGATGTCCGGCTCGAGGGTGCCGTTCATGCCGGCCATCTGCATTTCGTAGTCAAGGTCCGTGCCGTCCCGCAGGCCGCGCACCAGGTAGCCGGCCTTCTGGCTGCGAGCGGTGTTGATGACCAGATCGTCAAAGGCAATCACATCGATCCGGCTTGCTTCCTCGGGAGAGAATTCGGCTTCGGCAGAGGCGTGAATGAGTGCCACGCGCTCGTCAAAGGAAAACAGCGGAGACTTGCCCGGATGGATGCCGATCGCGACCACAACCCTGTCCGCCAGTGCGAGCGACTGACGCAGAATATCCATATGGCCGTTGGTGACGGGATCGAACGAACCCGGGTAGAGCGCAATACGAGTCATGGCCCCTTCCTTACTCTGCCTGTTGCCACCTCACAAGGGAAAGCCTGAAACAGATCCGCATTCTGCCAGCAACTGACAAACTGTGACGGCCGTCACATCGCGCTTTCCAACAATGTTCCAAGGTGAGGTCATCGAAATCCAAGTGGCGTGAGCAGGAGCCAGGACAATGAGGAGCAATTCAACCACCGACCGGACCGCACAGACACAAGCGGCTCAACCCTTTGCCATTCGTGCCCAGGCTGTCGACCCGGCCATGCATGTGAAGCTGGCAGCTGTTTTCATGCTGGCACTTCTGACCATGATCGCCGCCGGCGTCATGACGATGCATCCGAGCAATGCGTCCCAGGCAGAAGATCTGACAAGCCTGGCAACGCAGGGCCTGACGACAACAAAGGGCGACCGCGTCGCCACCTCCACATCCGATACCTGCAAGTCGCAGGCCTGGGGCGCCTGGTCAGCAGACTGCGCAGCGGCCCTGACGGGTGCCAGCAAGGTGCGCAAGGTTTCGTTTGTCACCGTTGAAAAATCCGCCCCGACCGTCAACGAGACCATTCTGGCGCGCTACCCGGCAACAAACTGAACGATTCAAATACCTCCCTCCCCGTAACGGCAAACAGCGGCTCAGGTTCCACCCTGGCCGCTGTTGTCGTTTTGGAGCCAGATCCTGAAGGATCAGCTTTCCGGCGTGTCGTCGCCGCCTTCGGCAGCTGGTGTATCGCCAGCATCACCGTCGGTTGCGGCTTCTCCGTCTTCGGCACCCTCGCCGTTTTCTTCGAGGTCGTCGTCCTCATCCACTTCGGAGATGCCTTCCACGGCAACGACTTTTTCTTCAGCCGCTGTCTTGAAGACGATGACGCCCTGCGTCGCGCGCCCGGCGATGCGGATACCGTCGACCGGGCACCGGATCAGCTGACCACCATCGGTCACCAGCATGATCTGGTGGCTATCCTCGACAGGGAACGAGGCAACCAGACCGCCATTGCGGTCATTCACCGCCATGGCCGTAATGCCCTTGCCGCCGCGGCCGGTGACCCGGTACTCAAAGGATGAGGTCCGTTTGCCGTATCCGTTCTCGGAGATCGTCAGGATGACCTGTTCCGCAGCGCTCATCTGAGCATACCGCTCCTGCGGCAGGTCACCTGCAACCACGCCATCTTCGTCCGCTCCACTGCCGTTTTCATCGGCTTCGCCACGCATTGCGCGGGAAAGCTTCAGATAGGCGGCCCGTTCTTCCGCATCGACATCGATGTGATGCAGGATCTGCATGGAGATGACCCGGTCATTGTCCGCCAGGCGAATGCCACGAACGCCGACCGAATTTCGGCCCGCGAAGACCCGGACATCCGTTGCCGGGAACCGGATACACTGACCGAAATTGGTGGTCAGCATGACGTCGTCATGTTCGGAGCAGGTGTCGACACCGACAATGCCGTCGCCGTCCTCCAGCTTCATGGCGATCTTGCCGTTGCGGTTGATGTTGACAAAATCGGACAGTTTGTTCCGGCGGACCGTGCCGCGCACGGTTGCGAACATCACGTCCAGATCCGCCCAGCTGTCCTCATCCTCAGGAAGTGGCAGGATCGAGGTGATCTGCTCGCCCTGCTCAAGTGGCAGCAGGTTGATCAGGGCCTTGCCGCGCGAGGTCGGACCGCCGAGCGGCAGACGCCAGACCTTCATCTTGTAGCAGATGCCGCGCGAGGAGAAGAACAGCACCGGCGTGTGCGTGTTGGCCACGAACAGCCGGGTGACGAAATCCTCTTCCTTGGTCGCCATGCCGGAGCGGCCCTTGCCGCCGCGGCGTTGCGCCCGGTAGGTCGCCAGCGGAACACGCTTGATGTAGCCGCCATGGGAAACGGTCACCACCATGTCCTCGCGCTGGATCAGGTCTTCCTCGTCGAAATCCGGACCACCCTCGATGATTTCCGTCCGCCGCGGCGTCGCAAACTCTTCCTTGATCTCCAGCATCTCGTTCTTGACGATTTCCTGGATGCGCGCCCGAGAGCGCAGGATGTCGAGATAGTCGGAAATCTCGGCGCCAATCTTGTTGAGCTCTTCCTCGATCTCGTCCCGGCCCATGGCGGTCAGGCGTTGCAGGCGCAGGTCGAGAATGGCGCGGGCCTGTTCCTCGGACAGCTTGTAGGTGCCGTCTTCCTGGACCATGTGGCGCGGGTCGTCGATCAGCCGGATAAGCGCTTCGACGTCCTGGGCCGGCCAGTTGCGCTCCATCAGCTGGGCGCGGGCCGTTGCCGGGTCCGGGGCGCTGCGGATCAGCTTGATGACCTCGTCGATATTGGCAACCGCGATGCCCAGACCAACCAGGATATGGGCCCGGTCACGGGCCTTCTTCAGAAGGAAACGTGTGCGCCGCTGGATCACTTCCTCGCGGAAGGCCACGAAGGCGCGCAGCATGTCGGAGAGGTTCATCTGCTCCGGCTTGCCGCCGTTCAGCGCAACCATGTTGGCGCCAAAGGATGTCTGAAGCTGGCTGAAACGATAGAGCTGGTTCAGAATGACGTCCGGAACCGCGTCGCGCTTCAGTTCGATCACCACCCGCATGCCGGACCGGTCACTCTCGTCGCGAATGTCGGAGATGCCCTCGATGCGCTTGTCGCGCACCAGTTCGGCAATCTTCTCGATCATGGTCGACTTGTTGACCTGATACGGGATCTCGCTCACGATCAGCGCGTTACGATCCTTGCGGACTTCCTCGACATCCACCCTGGCCCGCATGACGACGGAACCACGGCCGCTTTCGTAGGCGCTGCGGATGCCGGCGCGGCCAAGGATCATGCCGCCGGTCGGGAAATCCGGGCCCGGAACGATCTGCATCAAGTCTTCCAGCGTCATTGCCGGATTTTCCATGATGGCAATGGCAGCGTCGATCACTTCGCCAAGATTGTGTGGCGGAATGTTCGTGGCCATGCCGACGGCAATGCCGCCTGCGCCATTCACCAGAAGGTTCGGGAATTTCGCCGGCAGGACGACCGGTTCGGATTCGGAGTTGTCGTAGTTCTCCTGGAAGTCGACCGTGTCCTTGTCGATATCGTCGAGCAGCTTGTGCGCGACTTTCTCCAGGCGGCACTCCGTATAACGCATGGCCGCGGCCGGGTCGCCGTCGATCGAGCCGAAATTACCCTGCCCGTCGATCAGCGGCAGACGCAGGGAGAAATCCTGCGCCATGCGCACGAGAGCGTCATAGATCGCGCTGTCGCCGTGGGGGTGGTACTTACCCATGACGTCACCGACCACACGGGCCGACTTGCGATAGGGCTTGTTCCACTCATAACCGTTCTCGTGCATCGAATAGAGGATGCGCCGGTGTACCGGTTTCAGTCCGTCTCGTACGTCGGGCAGCGCACGGGACACGATCACGCTCATGGCGTAATCGAGATAGCTGCGCTTCATTTCATCGACGATGGAGACCGGTTTGATATCAGACGGGAGGCCGTCTGAAGGGGTGCTGTTGTCCTGGTCAGCCAAGGAAGACACTCATTTCATTGTTATTGCTGTGTCTTTTATATCCGATTCAAGGCTGCGGTCCAAATTCCGGGCGCTTTTCCACCTAAGTAATAAGTCTTTAAAATCAATACTCTATAAGAAGTATTCACAGGGCCGGAAAATCATTTTTGCGCGGCCGGTCGCCGTGGCATGCAAAGCCCTATAGTAAGCCCATCAAGACGCCTGAAAAACCGCCCCGGGAACCTGAAATGCTCGACTATTACATCAACGCATTCGCGACGCTTTTCGTGACCATCGATCCGGTCGGATTGGCACCGATGTTCCTGGCCGTCACCGCCGGAATGAGCAAGTCGGACAGGCGAAAAGTTGCCATTCGGGCCACCATCACGGCAGCTGGCATCCTTCTCGTGTTCTACGCTTCCGGGCAGACGGTTTTGAATGTTCTCGGCATTTCCGTCAGTGCCTTCCGGGTTGCCGGGGGCATCTTGCTGTTCATGATCGCGCTGGAAATGATCTTCGGCAAGCGTCAGGAGCGCAAAACGGAGACAGCAGAAAAGGCGGTGGAATCGGAAGCCCATCATGGCACGGTAAATGAGCTTGCCATCTTTCCCTTGGCCATCCCGCTGATTTCCGGTCCGGCAGCGATCTCCGCGATCATTCTTCTATCCGGTGAAGCGCCCGACACCCTTACCTATGCCGGTTTGGGTGCGGTCATTGCGATCATTCTCCTGAGCTGCATGGGCGCGTTTCTCCTGGCCGACAAGATCGAGAGGCTTTTGGGCGATACGGCCCAGCTCGTGATCACGCGGCTCCTCGGTGTGTTGCTGGCTGCTCTTTCCGTCCAGTTCGTCGCCGATGGTGTGCTTGCCTTTGTCCGGGGGTAAGGCAGCCTAGCGGTCAAGCTTCAGGCGAAACTCCTGTGGCGACACACCGTGAACGTTGTCGCGTGCCCTGATAATAACTTCGGTCACGTCATCTGGAACCTGCACACCTGACAGGGAACGGGTGAAGGGTTGTTCGTTCTCGTGCGGATGCAGCAGCACTCTTTCGCCGAGCAACGCGCCGTCCAGTGTGTAGACCTGCCAGAGATCGGCATAATGGTCCCAGCCGGTATCGCCGTGCTTGAGCGTCACGGAGAAAGTCCAGCTGTCGCCTGACGACCGCGCCTTCGCATCGACAATTTCAACGTCCCCCGCAAGGGCCTGTGTAGCGGCACCAAGGCTGGTAACAAGAAGACATCCGGCAACAAATATTCGAGCAATGCGCATCTGATCGTCCGTGATTGGGGTGTTTGCGGCAGGCAGGCATCCTGACCGTTATCGAGCCCTTGTAAAAATCACGAGTGCGTCAGCCAGCCTGTTGCAGATGAGCGTCCCGCTTGAAGCCCTTGGGCCAGAGCGACCTGTTCGCGTTGCCCCATCCGGCCAGGGCCTTGATCACCGGTTCCAGGGACGCTCCCAATTCGGTCAAGCTGTATTCCACCTTGGGCGGTACCACGGGATAAACTGTTCTGGTCAGAAGGCCGTCCGCCTCCATGCTGCGCAGCTGGGCCGTCAGAACCCGCTGCGTGATGTTCGGCAGGGCCTTTTGAAACTCGTTGAACCGAAGCACCTCCCTGTCGAGCAGCAGGAACAGGATGACGCCTTTCCATTTGCCATCGATCAGGCTGAGCGCGGCCTCGACAGCACAGCCCGGATGGCAATCGTAAGTATCCTTCTCAGACTTGGCTTTCTTCAAGGTATCCATCTTGTGCCTTAGGTTCTCTTGTGTCGGTAACTGCCCAAATTGTGCATTCTTGCGCTTCCATGTTTTATGGTCATTTTGAGGGGCACGCAAATCAGGAGACACACATGCGTGCCATTGGATATTATCAAAGCCTCCCCTCAAACGATCCGAATGCCCTTCAGGATCTCGATCTGCCGAAACCATCACCGTCCGGTTCGGACCTTCTGGTCGAGGTGAAAGCCGTTGCGGTGAACCCGGTCGACACGAAGGTTCGGCAACGCCGTGCATCGGAAAACGACACCCCGGTTGTGCTCGGCTATGACGCCGCGGGAACCGTTGTCGCAACGGGCCCGGACGTCACCGACTTCAAGGTGGGCGATGACGTTTACTACGCCGGAGATCTGACAAGGCCGGGCACAAACGCCGAATTTCACCTCGTCGACGAGCGCATTGTCGGGCGCAAGCCGGGAAGCCTCAGCTTCGCCGAGGCAGCCGCCTTGCCGCTGACGGCCATCACCGCCTTTGAGGCGCTGTTCGACCGGTTGAAAGTGAACGACCCGGTCCCGGGCAAAACCCGCAGCCTTTTGATCATCGGCGGGTCCGGCGGCGTCGGTTCGATCGCCATTCAGCTTGCGCGCCAGTTGACGGACCTGACTGTCGTCGCGACCGCATCCCGTCCGGAGAGCCAGGCCTGGTGCCGGGAGCTCGGAGCACATCATGTGCTCGATCATTCAAAGCCAATGGCAGATCAGCTTGAAGCGCTGAACATCGATGCACCGGGCTTTGTGTTTTCAACGACCCATACAGGTCAGCATCTGGACGACATTGCCGCGATGATCGCACCCCAGGGACGGTTTGCCCTGATCGACGATCCGGAGGATCTGAGCATCATGCCCTTCAAGCCGAAGGCCGTCTCAGTGCACTGGGAGTTCATGTTCACCCGTTCCATGTTTCAGACAGCCGACATGAAGGCGCAACAAACCCTGCTCAACAAGGTTTCGGAGCTTGTGGATGCGGGCAAGGTGCGCACCACCCTTTCAAGGACGATTGAACCCATCAATGCAGAAAACTTGCTGGACGCGCACCGCCAGATCGAAAGCAATGCCACGATCGGCAAGATCGTGCTCACCGGTTTCTAGGCGGACTTCCCGCGTTTACCGAGATACGCCTGGAACGCGGGAAACACACCGTGACTTGCGGCACAGATCCGGCGGGGGCATGCTTCCCGCCGGAGGATGGGTATGGAAGATAGGAAAAACAGCCTCATTCGGGAGCACCTTCTGGCTTTGAAGCAGGAACTGGAAGCTTTCAGCGAGATGTCCGGTGAGGCGCGTGCCACAGTGGAGCTGGACCAGCAATCCGTCGGCCGTCTTTCACGCATGGATGCGTTGCAGGGACAGGCCATGGCACAGGCATCGGAACGTCAACGCCGGGCGCAGATACAACGGATCGATGCGGCTCTTGGTCGGCTGGCGGCAGGCGACTACGGGTATTGTGTCGAATGCGGCGAAGAGATTGCCTCAAAACGACTGGACGTTGACCCGGCGGCTGCGTTCTGCATCAACTGCGCCCAATAGTCCGCGGCGCCACATGACGCCGCAAATCCCGCAGAAAACGTGAAACCTTTGAGACGGTCACATCTATCGGATAGTCTGCGAGCGATAGTTCCGTCCAGTCCGTGTCGGGTGCCAGTTCCAGTCTCAGGCCTTCCAGCCGAGCGCTTTCTTCCTTGTCGAGCGGCAGTTTTTCAGCGGTGTCCAGCAACAGCAATTGTTCGTGGACGCGGCGCAGGACCGAGAGCGCAGCCCCCATGCGATTGGCTAGTGCCGGCTCGTCACGCCAGCTGCGCCCCTTGAAAACAGTTTGCGAGACCACCTGGCCGGCGCCAAAGCAGTCATAGGTGATGCAGCCTTTGAAGCCGAGGGCCTCGCGGTCGTCAAAAACACGACACTTGTTGCAATCGTCGAGGTTCGGACAGACTTCTCCCGCCCCCTTGTCGATGGCAAATGATTCAGACTTGTCGAACGGAAACACGACGCAGCAAAGCGCAGCGCAGGCGTAACAGTCGGGTCTCAGGTCGGGCAGTTGGGCCACCGGGTCTGTGCTTTCCTCGTGTTGCCGCAGCAAAGACATGCTCCGCCAGCCTGCGGGCGATCAACAGATCCCTAGCCCCTGATTGCCATGAAGGACTTGGTCAGGAAGGTGATCTTTTCCTTGCGGATCGACGCATCGTCGAAAAGTGCCACGAACATGGCGTGATTGAGCAATCGGGCGCTCTCCACCGTTTCCACGGCCTCGTCGGTTGAAGACGCCTTGGGCCAGTGCCCAAGTGAAAAATGACGGACAAGCCAGACCCTTGTGGCTTTGGGCAGCCAATGAAAGATCGGCGTCATGCAATGCGGTTCCACCGGAAACCAGAAATTGGGGGTCTGAACGAAATAGCCGCCGGGAAAGTCCTTGATGTTCGCCGCGTACCGTTTCATCTGCGCCCAGTCGCCGACATGCTCGATGACCGAATTGGAATGGATCAGATCAAAGTCATCTGCATTGAGCTCGCTCCAGATATCCTTCGTGGCATCGCCGGTCATGAAGGAAAAGCGCCCCTGCGCTTCGAAGGCCTGGGAGCCGGGCAGGTTCAGGAGCGTGATCTGAACCTTGTTGGCTTCCAGAAAGGCCTCGTCCACGATCCGCCAGTACTGGACGGTGCCCCCGATATCCAGGATGCGGACAAACCCTTTTTCCTGAAACGTCTTGGTGATCAAGTCGCAGAAAAGCTGAATTCTTCTCTTTCTGGCAGCCTTGCCAAAGCTGAAACCGTCTGTTTCATAGCCGGAAAGAAGCCGTGTCAGCGCACCCATATCGACAACCCTGTTGATTATGGAGGGGCCCAAAACGCCGCCCCCCTCTTGTCGGACCTGGCCCTTATACGGCCAATCCGTTAATCAATCGCCGCCAACCGGACCCTTTTGACAATTCGGCTTATTCCCACTCGATCGTGCCCGGAGGTTTGGATGTGATGTCGTAAGTGACCCGGTTGATTCCCTGCACCTCGTTGATGATGCGGGTGGCTGTCTCCCCGAGGAACTCATGGCTGAACGGGAAATAGTCCGCCGTCATGCCATCAACCGAGGTCACGGCGCGAAGCGCACAGGCATAGTCGTATGTCCGGCCGTCGCCCATGACACCAACCGTCCGCACCGGCAGGATCGCGACGAAGGCCTGCCAGATATCGTCATAAAGACCGTGTTTGCGGATCTGGTCGATATAGACCGCATCAGCCTTGCGCAAGATCTCAAGCTTGTCCCGGGTGATCTCACCCGGACAGCGAATGGCCAGGCCCGGACCCGGGAAAGGATGACGGCCGATGAAGCTGTCCGGCAGGCCGAGCTCACGGCCAAGCGCCCTCACCTCGTCCTTGAAGAGTTCACGCAGCGGCTCGACCAGCTTCAGGCCCATTTTTTCAGGAAGACCGCCAACATTGTGATGCGACTTGATGGTAACCGACGGCCCGCCGGAGAAGCTGACGCTCTCAATCACATCAGGATAAAGCGTGCCCTGGGCCAGGAACTCGGCACCGTCGATTTCATTGGCGTGTTTCTGGAAGACGTCGATGAAAAGCTTGCCGATGATCTTCCGCTTGGTCTCCGGATCAGACTCTCCGTCCAGCTCACCCAGGAAGAGCTCCGATTCATCGGCATGGATCAACGGGATATTGTAGTGGTCCCGGAACATGGAGACGACTTCCTCGGCCTCGTTGAGACGAAGAAGACCATGATCGACAAACACACAGGTGAGCTGATCGCCAATCGCCTCGTGGATCAGAACCGCAGCGACGGAGCTGTCAACGCCGCCGGACAGCCCGCAGATGACCTTCTTGTCCCCGACCTGTTCGCGGATCTTGGCAATGGCGTCATCCTTGTAGGCGCCCATCGTCCAGTCACCGGTAAAGCCGGCAAGCCGCACGAAATTCTCATAAAGTGTCTTGCCATTCGGCGTGTGGTGCACTTCGGGGTGGAACTGCACCGCGTAGAAGTTCCGCGTCGTGTCTGCCGTGATCGCGTAAGGCGCATTCGGTGAGGTACCAAATACCTCAAAGCCCGGTGCAAGACGGCTGACATGGTCGCCGTGGCTCATCCAGACCTGTTCGCGGCCGTCGCTGAACCAGCCTTTCAGGATCGCGAGATTCGTTTCGGCAGGCGTCACGAAGGCTCTGCCGAATTCTGCAGTGCCACCGCCACCGGAAATCTTGCCGCCGTCCACCTGGCCACCCAGCTGCTGCATCATGACCTGCTGGCCATAGCAGATCCCCAGGATCGGGACCCCCATCGTGTAGACGCTTTCTGGCGGACGCGGAGACCCGTCTCGCGTTACAGAATCCGGGCCGCCGGAAAAGATCACGGCCTTGGGATCGAACTCGCTCAAAAACGCGTCAGTCACGTTCTGATAGGGATGAATTTCGCAATAGACATTGAGCTCACGCAGACGCCGCGCAATCAGCTGCGTCACCTGGGAACCGAAGTCGATAATGAGAAGGCGTTGATGCTGGGTCATGGCCAGCTTCTAACCGGTCTTTTCGCCAATTTGAACCCGAATTTCGCGCTCTTTCCGCTCCCGCACAAGAATTTCTCTTCCAGCGCGCCTGGTCTTCATTCTGCGCTGCGAGTTTGGCCGGCAAATAAATCGGCGGACAAGCTGTGCACCGTTCATTTTCCCTTTTGACCGCCGTCCTGTGCCTCCTTAGGCTGGGGATGCACGCCTGCTTCGTCTGACATGTCGACAGGACGAACCATCCGTGCCCTGAGGAAATCCGCACCAGATGACAGCAGCTGCCCGTAAAGCGTTTGACGAAGCCGTAGCCCTGGAAACCGCCGGTCAGGTCGACAAGGCACTGGTGTCCTATCTGAAGGCGCAGGAGTTGTCTCCGGACGACACGGAAATCGCCTACAGAACCGCCTCTGCACTGCTTCAGAACGGTTATCTGGACGAAGCCCTGTCGCAATTGCGCAGGATCGTCTTTGCCGAACCGGACAATCTCAACGCACGTGCCAGCCTCGGCAATTGCCACTTGCTGATGAACGATTATGCCAACGCCGAGCAGTGTTTCGCGGAGGTGCTTGCAAATGCGCCCGAAAGCCGAAATGCGCTTTACGGTCTGGCGAGTGTCCTTTTGAAGGAAGATCGGTCATTGGAAGCTGTTGGCCCTGCCCGGCAGTTGCTTGACCTGCTCCCCGACAGCGCGGCAGCGCTGTCTCTGTTCGCCGAAACACAATCCAGAACCGATCAGATGGCGGCGGCGATTGCAGCCTATCGCAAGGCGTTGAAGCTGGACCCCGATTACGGCCCCGCACTGACCGGATTGTGTCAGACACTGTTGCTGCGCAAGCGGTTCGACGAGGTGATCGAACTGGCGCTCCGTGCCTGCGAAAATGCACCTGCCGATCCGGTGCCTCTTGAACTGCTATCGGACGCGCTCCAGGGAAAAGGCCATCTGGATGACGCGGTGGAAGCCGCCGAAGCAGCCTTGAAGCTCAACCCGCGCTCCGCCACCAGCCATGTGCGTCTCAGCACGCTTTCCAGAAAACGAGCCGATCACACGGCGGCGCTCCGTCACGCCCTGGCGGCGCACGACCTGGACATGGGGGCCAGGGAACCTTTGAACGCGCTGGGGGCAGCGCTTGCCGCATTGAAATATCCCGGTCAGGCAAGATCGGTGCTGACGTGTCTGGTTGCTGGCTCCGGGCTGGATTCGGACGTTCGCCAGCTAGTGAAAGAACTTATCCAGGATATTGGCAAGGACGGAGTTGTCGTGCCTAAGCCGGTGCAGGATCTCTCCAACGCCCCCTCAGGCGAAGCGCAAACAACGCTTTCCACCGAGAGTGACATCTCCGGACAGATCGAGGCCGGAGACAGAAATTCCTCGCCTCAGTCACCTGCTCTTGATCGGGTAGATGCGCTGTTGACCGCAGACGACAACCAGCTGCCAAATGTCCTTGGCCTGCGCAGGCAGGATCGAACCTGAAGCTAATGACCGATGTCCAGCGCGGTCTTTATACGTTGCGCATCAGCAGGGAAATGAAGAAGCCGTCCGTCTGGGTCGAAGCCGGGGTCAGCGTCAGGTCACCACGCTCGGAAACATATTTCGGCGCACTGGTTCCGGTGAGTGTCTTCTCCCAGACATCCCTCACCGACACGGGCTGATACTCCGGATGATCCTTCAGGAACCGGTCGATCTGGTCCTGGTTCTCATCTGCAAGGATCGAGCAGGTCGCATAAGCAAGGCGACCGCCCTTGCGAACGTATCGGGATGCGTTTTCCAGAACGTGACGTTGATCCTGGAGACGTTCTTCCAGGGCCTTCTCCGTCAGGCGCCACTTGGAATCCGGGCGGCGGCGCCAGACACCGGTCCCGGTACAAGGCGCATCAATAAAAACGAGATCCATCTGCCCGACCAGGTCATCAAGGCTGGAACTTGCCGGGTCTCGCACCTGGATATTGCGCACACCTGCCCGCTGCAGCCGCTCATGGATCGGTGCTAGACGCAGCCGGTCGGCGTCATAGGCATAGAGCTGGCCCTTGTTCTGCATGGCTGCAGCAAAGGCCAGCGTTTTCCCACCACCGCCGGCGCAGTAGTCCAGAACCTGCTCTCCGGGCTTTGCCTGTGCGAGATGCGCAGCAAGCTGGCTTGCTTCGTCCTGGAGTTCAAACCAGCCTTTGCGATAGCCTTCTTCGGCCTGGACATGCGGCATCCGCCCCGGGCCGGGTTTGGCTTCGATGCGCAGACCAATCGGTGAGTGAGGTGTGGCCACCGCGCCAGTATGTCCCAGGCGCTTGATCATCTTGTCCCGCTCGGATTTCAGCGTGTTGGTCCTGAGATCGACAGGTGCGCGGGTGGCGAGCGCTCTGCCCTCGTCGACGGCATTTTCACCGAAGGCGGATACAAATTTCGGCCAAAGCCAGTCCGGGACATCGGCTTCCTGCGTGGGCGTGATCTCGGAAACCTGATCGGCGGTGAGCGCCTCGCGCTCGCCTTCCGTCAGCGCTTCGGGCGCGTGCCTGTCGCCATCAAGCACCTCAACCAGCGTGTCGACGCCCTTGTCCCAGGTGATGCAATAGGTGGCCAGCGCCAGCGCCCGAGGCGCATCGGAGCGCATCCGCGCGCTGAGCGAGGCCTTGTTGCGCAGGGCGTCGAACACCAGATTGCCGATCACGGTCCGGTCCCCCGACCCGGCAAACCGATGGGCAGCACCCCAGTCCTTCAACGCGATCTGAACCGGTCGATGGCGTGTTTCCACCTCGGTGAGGACTTCAATTGCCGCCGCGAGGCGTCCGCCATCTTTCATGCTGTTCCTTTGCAGACTGGCCGGTCTTTTCGATCCCAATCGGATCAAACGTTGGACGGATAGTTCGGGCTTTCCCGCGTGATGGTCACGTCATGTGCGTGGCTCTCACGGAGCCCGGCGCCGGAAATCTGCACAAACCGTGCTTTTTCCTGAAAATCCTGGATGGTCTTTCCACCGACATAGCCCATGGCAGCACGCAGGCCGCCTGCCAGCTGGTGCAGCACGCTACCGAGTGCGCCCTTGTAGGGAACCTGTCCTTCGATGCCTTCCGGAACCAGCTTCAGACTGTCTCGTACTTCTGCCTGGAAATAGCGATCCGCGGATCCGCGGGCCATCGCGCCCACAGACCCCATGCCGCGATAAGATTTATAGGACCGGCCCTGGTGCAGATAGACCTCGCCCGGGCTTTCTTCCGTGCCGGCCAGCAGAGAGCCGACCATGACTGACGCAGCACCGGCGGCAATCGCCTTGGCGAGATCGCCGGAATACTTGATACCGCCGTCCGCGACCACCGGAACGCCGTGCTTGTTGGCCTCGTTGACCGATTCCATGATCGCCGTGAGCTGGGGCACGCCAACGCCGGCAACAATGCGCGTGGTGCAGATCGACCCGGGCCCGATACCAACCTTCACCGCATCTGCGCCGGCATCGATCAACGCCTTAGTGGCCTCGGACGTGGCAACATTGCCGGCCAGCACCTGAACCGAATTGGACAGCTGCTTCACACGGGCGACCATGTCGAGAACTTTTTGGGAATGGCCGTGCGCCGTGTCGACGACGACCATGTCAACACCCGCATCAACCAGGCGCTCGGCCCTTGCAAACCCTTCTTCGCCAACACTTGTGGCGGCGGCAACGCGAAGACGCCCCTGGGGGTCCTTCGACGCATTCGGGTTCAGCTGCGCCTTTTCCATGTCCTTGACGGTGATCAGGCCGATGCAGTTGCGGTTCTCGTCCACCACCAGCAGCTTCTCGATCCTGTTCTGGTGCAACAGGCGTTTGGCGTCGTCCTGGCTGACATTCTCGCTGACGGTGACCAGGTTGTCCTTGGTCATCAGCTCGTGGATCTTCTGGTCCGGATTGGACGCAAAACGGACATCGCGGTTGGTCAGGATGCCGACCAGCTTGCCGGCGACCTGAGCGCCTGAGCCGCCGTTTTCGACCACCGGCACCCCGGAAATGCCGAAGCGCTTCATCAGGTCCAGTGCATCCTGCAAGGTCGCATCCGGACCGATCACGAGCGGATTGACCACCATCCCGGATTCGAATTTCTTGACCATGCGGACCTCTTCGGCCTGCTGGTCGAGGGACAGGTTGCGGTGAACGACGCCGATGCCGCCGGCCTGAGCCATGGCGATGGCAAGACGGCCTTCCGTGACCGTGTCCATGGCCGACGAGAGGATCGGAATATTGAGTTCAAGATCCCGGGTCACGCGGGTCTTCAGATCGACCTCGCCCGGCATGACTTCCGAGTGGCCGGGAATCAGCAACACATCGTCAAAGGTCAGAGCTTGTTGTCCGGTTGACGGAACAAAAAAGGATGCCATGGCCAATTCCCCTTTATGAAAATAGCTGAAACGCCGGCCTTTCTGGAAAGGTCAGCGTCGTTTGAGTCGCTTCGGCTGTGCCGGAGAAGTTGGCGCGGGTCAATAACATGCAGGTGACAGAATGAAAAGGGTTATTAAAATACCCGGCAGAATTCTCGTTACCGAACCTTCAAGGCCTCAAGGACCGTTGAGCGCAGATAGTCATATTGCGCGGCGTTGGTGTCCGCGAAGGCCTCTTCGCGGGTCGCCGGAAGGTCGTCATAGGCAACCGGTCGCTCAAACTGGCTCGCCGTGAAGTCGTGCCGCCTGCCTTCGATCCGGTTGTAGAAGTGCCAGATCAACCCGTACCGGGTCTTCAGAATGTCTGCGCCAAGAACATCGTTTGCAACAAGTGCCGTGACACCACATTGACCGGCGGCTGGCACGTCTTCGGACCACAGTGTGCTCGACTTGAGGCTCCAGGAAGCTTCAAGCGCCCGCGCCAGCTTGTCCGCATCAGTCATCGGACGGCTCACCGTCTTGCAGCTCGCTGCCGCGAAAGCCCTTGGCAATGACATAGAGTTCCGGGCTTTCCTTGCGGCTGGCCGGCGGCTTCAGATGCGAAACGGATTTGAATTCACGCTTCAGGTCCTGAAGCATGGCGTTTTCGGTGCCGCCGCGAAAGACTTTCGCCAGGAAAGAGCCCCCGGGGACCAGATTCCGGCGGGCAAAGTCGATCGCAATTTCAAAAAGATGCGTTGTGCGCAGGTGATCGGTCTGCTTGTGACCGGTTGTCGGTGCGGCCATGTCGGACAGGACAACATCGGGCCGGTGCCCGCCAAGCGCGGTCATCAGGGCGTCCGGAGCATCGTCGTCCAGAAAGTCCTTCTTCAGAAAGGTCGTGCCGCGCACGTGATCCATATCGAGATAGTCGATACCGACCACTTTCGGCGCCTCGACGCTGGACTGCACGCGCTCCACGGCAACCTGACACCAGCCTCCCGGTGCGCAGCCGAGATCGACCACCCGGTATCCGGGCTTCAGGAGCTTGTGCTTGTCGTCGATTTCAATCAGCTTGTAGGCCGCCCGCGAACGATAACCATCGATCTTGGCCCGGCGCACGTACGGATCATTCAATTGACGCGACAACCAGCGGGTCGACGATTCCCGACGGCCTGCGGCTGTCTTGACCTTGACGTGCAGGCCCCGGTCGCCGGACCCCTTTTTTCCACGGCTCATGGTTCGTTCCTCTGGCGGCTGCGATGATGCCTGTGTCCCGAACGTCGGTTGGACCAGACGCCGTCGGCAGCCATCAGTTCTGTAAGAATGCCTTCCCGCAAGCCACGGTCGGCAACCCGAAGGCGCGAACAGGTCCAACGCCGCCGGATTGCTTCCAGGATAGCGCAGCCGGCCAGGACCAGATCCGCCCGGTCCGCGCCGATGCAGGGATTTTCAACACGCGCCTCATACGGCATGTCGCGCAGTTGATCAATCATTCTGGCAACATCGCCGTCTGCCAGCCAGGTTCCGTCCACGCGTCTGCGGTCGTAGCGTTTGAGGCCGAGATGCACGCCCGCAAGCGTGGTGACCGTGCCGGACGTGCCGAGCATGTGGACACGGCCGGAGGAAATCGCCTCGGTCAGATTATGCGCGAGACTGAAGGCCGCCAGATGGTTGGCGGCGTCTTCGACCATGGCTTCGAATATGTCGGGAGTGACGTGAACCCCGCCATGGCGTTCCGCCAGATTGACGACACCCACCGGCAACGAAATCCAGGACCGGATGAAGCGCGTCAGGGCATAGCCGCGCGCGCCGCATCGGTTGCGCAGGTCGAGCCAGACGATTTCGGAGGAGCCGCCGCCAATATCGAACAGGATGACACCGTCTGCATCCAGATCGACAAGCGACGCGCATCCGGCAACGGCAAGCCGGGCTTCCGTTTCCCGGTTGACCACTTCCAGCGCCAATCCCGTCTCGCTCTTGACCCGGTCGATGAAATCATCACCGTTTTCCGCGGCTCGGCAGGCTTCGGTCGCAATCAGACGGGACCGGCTTACGCCCCTGTCCGCCAGTTTTCGATGGCACTGTGCCAGGGCGTCGATCGCCCGGTCCATGGCGGCGTCGCTCAGTTTCCTGTTCGATCCGACCCCCTCGCCAAGACGAACGATCCTTGAATAGGCATCAACAACGCGAAACCCGCGCTCTTCCGGACGCGCGATCAGAAGCCGGCAATTGTTGGTACCGAGATCCAGAGCCGCATAAAGCGGCGCATTGCCTGCGCGCGCGCCGGAGGACCTTGCACGATGAAGGCCGCCGCGTCCGCCACGGCTCTTGTCGGGAGAAATAGGCCCTGACGGGTTGTCAGATCGCCGGGCTTTCTGGACAACCGCATCATTGGGCCTGCCCCGAGCCTCCGGCACCGCTCCTTGGGTTGTCTGCCCAGGAGGCATCGCTGTTTGAGACTGCGGGCCCGTACCGCCTGACGCTTGTCTGCGGCGGCGGCCACGTCTGCGGGCAGCCTTCTTTCCCTTGGCGCTTGTCAGCGTGTCCGATTGTGCGGGAGTGCCCTCGCCGCTGATAGCGGTCGATGGGTCATGTGCTGCAATCTGACTGCCGGCCGTTTTGGATCGCCCGCGCCTGCGCTTTTTGCGCTTTCGCTCGCCGTCCTTGCGGCCGCTGTCTTCAGAAGCAGCGGCTGATGGCCCCATGGGCCTCTTTTCGACGGGTCCGTTCGCAGTCTCGACGGGAACCGGGCCGTTTGCCGGAGACACCACAGGCGTACCATTTGTTGCGGTGCCTGCCTGGTTGCCTTTCGACCCTTTGCCAGATCGGCGCTTGCGGCGCCGCCTGTTTGCTCCCTTGGGCTCCTGTGGAGCCCCGCTGGAAACGGACACGTCAGCGGTACGTCGCCCGGATTCGGGCGGTTCCTGACCTGACTGAGTCACGTTGTGCCTTTCAGATTCCCGCAGCAGCCTGCCGTTTTAATGGGGCGCGGACGGGAACCGCGTCTTTCGTTGTCAAAACTGTAACAGGTTGACAGGCGCTGGAAAAGCTTTGCCTGAGGCGAATTGAGGTCAGTCGACGTCGGTCAGATCTGCGACGCCGAGATTTCACAAAAAAGTCAGAAACGGGTCTTGCAATCCAGATTATGATGGATGTATATGCGGCACACCAATCGCGACGGGCCGGTGTCCGATCTTACGAGGCGATTGAGCGCTCCATCAGCGAGCTTTGCTGGGGAATAGGTTAACGGTAGACCCGCGGACTCTGACTCCGTTAGTCCTGGTTCGAATCCAGGTTCCCCAGCCAACAATTTCCAATCAGCTGAATGCCTGAGAGTGTGTTTTCTCCTTGCGAGAAGAAACGAGGCAGGCAAAGAGATCAGCCTCGTCCACCTTCAGGTACGGCAGCAGGCTGTTGTCCTGGTGCCACGAACCCCTTCAACAAACCTTCGATGAAATCGGTTCCGGCATACCCCGCAGCTGCGAGCCCGATGACGGCCTGTGAGGAGATGCTCTGAACATCGGCGATTGACGAAACCGCCGCCAGTGCCCCTGCAATCGCTCCTATCAGAAGCGACACGATCAGGCGGCCGCTGCTAAACGGCACATCCTGACCCTCCACCCCTACTGCAGCAGCGTCTTTCTGCTTGGACATTTTTTTCAGGCCGACCAGCACGCGCAGCGCCTGACCAATCAGGCCACAAACGAGCCCGAGTCCTATCAGTTCCAGCCAAACTGTAACTTCCATTGGATTTACTCCTTTCAGATTAACCTCATCGCGAAGGGCTCAAGGCTGCCCCGTTTAAGCGCAGCCTTGAGCGACGCATCAGTCGGGTTCGACGGTGAACGGCACTGAGGCGCATGACCAGTCGGCACGGGTCAACTGGTAGTCGAGCAACACCTCGATGTTGTAGTCGCCAATGACCTCGCCGCCATTGTCGCCCTTGGTCTCCACGGAGATTGTCCGTTGATCAACCTGGCCAGGATCCAGTTTCAGAAGCACGACTTCCTTCTGGGCCAGAATGATCTCATCGGTATTGAGCGAACCGGAATCGGTGCGTGTCAGCTTCAGGCGGGCGGCGATGTTTTGCGCACGCTCGTCGACCGCCTTGTTCTTGAAAGACAACGTAAAGATCGTGTTGTCCTGTGGTTCGAGCGTCGCATCGTGCATTTTGGCAGATACGGAAATTGCACTTGAATTGCTCATGTCTTGGTCCTCCATGTGACGGGATCTGTACATCCCGAAACAATGGATAGTGACCTGCAATGAGTTTAATGTATTTTTTCTGTTATCCAGGCGTCAATTGACGTTAAATGCACACGATTCTATGAAATTTCAAATATCTGCCATGCAGGCAAAATAGTAGCAGATCGATAATTCTCAAATTCAGCCGATTATTACTAATTTTTTCACAGGCAATTGACGCTCTATTGGCCTCCCAGAGCTTTGGTGACTTCGTCTACCACCAAACATAGGAGAGGCCAAATGCTGTTGTTTAGCGGTCATGGAGCCCATGTCCAGTTGTCTCCGAGCAATTCCGATCTGCCCAGCCTGGAGTGTGCCTGCGGCTATCGTTCCGGAGAAACACCGACTTCAATGACATCACCCGCTGGTGAACTCGGTCGTTTCGGCTATTTGTTCCCGGACGCTTCGGCGCCAAAACACAGTGCTGACACGGTAAGATTGCTCGACAGCATCGCTGATGCGATGATTGATGCCGGTCCGGCGGAAGAAGACAATTCAAGTCTGCCTGCAATCTTCACCTATCTAGGACAGTTCATCGATCACGATGTCACGGCAAATACTGATAGAGACAACGGTGTTTTTACGATAGATGCCGCAACGCTTGAGCCGCTTGAACGATCTTTCGTGACAGAAAACCTGTTCAATCTGCGCACCGGAGCGCTGGATCTCGACAGTCTTTATGGCGGGTCCGCGGCAGCACCAGGGAGTTTCGCCAAGAAGCTGATGGAAGCGATGCGTGCTCCGTTCGATCGCGCCCTGCTTTTCCTTGGAACCGAATTCCCGGTGCCAAGCGATCATCCGCAGCAGGTAGAGTATCCAAAGGATATTGCGCGCGATCTCCTGCGTTTCGGCCGGCTGTTTCAAAAGGACGCCATATTGTCAGAAGACGATCTGGCCGATCTGCCCCCCGATCTGGAAAAGCGGTTTCTGGATGAAAACGGCAAACCCAAAAAGGGAGTTGCCGTTATTGGAGATGGTCGCAACGACGAGAATCTCGCAGTGGCGCAGTTGCATCTCAGTTTCGCGCGGTTCCACAACAATGTTGTCCAAACGGCCCGCCGCGATCCTTCCCTTGGCGCACCCGTCAACGATCCCGACGCCTTGTTCGAATGGGCCAAGTCCGAAGTTCGGCGAATTTATCAATGGCTGGTCGTCAACGTTTATCTTCGCTCCATCTGCGACCACGAAGTGCTTGACGACGTTCTCGTGCACGGAGCGCCCGCTTACATGGCGTTTCTGGCACAAAATCCACCGGCCCGCAGTGGGCTTCTTCCCATGCCCCTGGAGTTTTCGGTCGCTGCTTTCCGCTTCGGCCACACGATGGCGCGGTCAAGCTATGACTGGAATGTGTTCTTCGGCCGCAACGGTGTAGGTATCGACGGCGGCGCAGCACGCGGCACATTCCATCAGTTGCAACTGTTCACCGGCAATGGTGCGCAGCCTTTGGCCGGCCTGCCACGTCTGCCGTCCAACTGGGTCAGCGACATGTCGCGCTTGCTCAATCTGGGGGCGGATGCAAGACCAGACCGGAACACCAGAAAACTCGACACACGCCTTGCACCTCCGTTGTTCGCGATGCGCAACGAGCCCGAAGGGTTGTTTCATGCGCTAAAGAAACTTCCAAGACGCAACCTGCGCCGCGGCCAACTTCTCAATTTGCCGACTGCACAGGCCTGTCTTGCGGGATTTGAAGCTCAGGGGGTCAGGCTCGATCCGCTGACACCGGAGGAAATCGCGTCAGGACCGACGGGGGCTCAGGTGATCGCGGGCGATTTCGTCGATCAAACGCCTCTCTGGTTCTACGTTCTCAAGGAAGCCGAGGTCAAAGCCAGCGGCGAGCATCTTGGGCCCCTCGGCTCCCGGCTCGTGGCGGAAACGCTGGTAGGCCTGGTTGCGGCGTCTTCCAACAGCTACTGGCACATGTCCGGCAGTGACAATGGGCGATGGCATCCCGTGGACGGAGTTCGTCCATGCGGTGAACCCATCACCTCACTGGAAGCGTTTATGCGCGCAGCCGGCATGATTGGGTAATGAATTGCGGGCGCATCGTTACAAGCGATGCGCCCGCGTAATCAACTTGGAAATCAACGTGCGCGCGGACCTTTCAAAAGCGCAACGCCGGTTCTGGCCTTGGACTTTGAAGGCGCAAAATTGGTGCCGTTCTTAAGTTCACGTTTGGCTTGCAGTCTCACGGAAATACGGGCACTTTTTCCGGTTTTCTTTTTCTGCTGCATAACCGAGCCGACCGACGCCGCCAGCCATCGCGCCACCTGCGGAGCTGCGCTCGAGGTTCCGGAGAACCGGAAACTTGAACCACTATGGGTTCCTGTTGCCTTGATGCCCGGCAACGCGTGACTGATCTCCGTCGCTGCGGCAACATCGATGGTCTTGCGCGGCCACCATCTTAGAAGATCATCAGGGGCATCATCACCATAGGCAGCGCTTGAAAACAGACTGGCTCCGGATTCAACGCGATTGGTGGGTACATCCCGTCTGTCGAGATTGGACAGACGGTAGCTGCCGACACGGATCGTCTCCTGCCCCGTGGCTATCGCGCTAAGTGTGCCTCGGCGCAGAACCCACTGACGATCATTGTCCTTTTCGTTTACGCGACCATCAGGCGCATAGTCATGATAATTGAAATCCTCCAGGCGGCTCTGCCGCCCGAACGGGCGAAAACCGAAGGGCGTGTCGCCGCGCTGACAACGAACAGTGACCGTGTCTTCAATTTTGTGGTCGCCCGTCCGTGCAAGCGCAATCCCCCATTTCCCGGCCGGTATTGATGCCTCATTTTGCTGCAATTTCGGACGCGAACGGGACATTTCCCTTGAATAGAGACTTTGCTCGAACTGTGTTGGTGCCAGGATCAACGTCAGTTTTCTAACTTCGCTCAAAAGCGCAGGCTTTCCCGTAGGAGGCTGTTCATCCTCCAGATCGTCATCCTCCTGTCCGTCCTTGGCGAGTCGTTTTTCAGCCAAGGCGATGAGACGCTCGTGATAGAGCATGCCGACCAACCTGTCGGCGCTGTCCCTAAGTTCCGCGCCATGATAAAAATTCGGACCACGGCCAGATTTCACTTCAAGGGGTTGATCTGCCCCGGGAGGCCACAGGAAGAGATGAAGATCCGACAACACCTTGGTTTGGGTCTCCAAGAGATCTTTTCGAAGTTTAGCCGGAAGGTCTCTAATTCCCTTGCTGTCGCCAGGTTTCCGCGTCACCAAATCAGGCGGCACCCCCAAGGTTTCCGGAGCATTGTTGGTTGTTTCTGGCCAATGGAATTCCACCACGGTTGGCGCATTGTTGTCGGGCTGGACTAGCAGCTCAAAATCGGGGAATTTTGGCGGTTTTACGGAAGTTGATCTTCGTACTTTGCGCTCGCCATGGCATTTTTCCAGGTAACTGTTTCCGGCAGGAAGAGTGACAAAAATCGGAAATCCGAATTCCTTTGTCACTTTCTCGATCGCGATGTCGATCCATTCTTCCATGTGATCATTGCCGCTCAAGGTGCCCGCAAAAATTCCGTAGGAAAAATTGATGACCAGCGGAATTTTTGTGCCTTTCTCGGGCTGCAATTGTTGTGCGCGGACAAGAATGTAGTTCAGCGCCTCTGTCACATAGGTCGACATGAAGGCCCCTGAGGATTCCCGCGTGGCTATGCGCGCCAGCTGCACGGCGATGATGGGACGGAGGTGAGAGCAATCGCCTGGGACTTCACCAAGTTCGTTTGCCGTCATGTCGCGGTGATTGTAACCCGTCGCCAGATCCATCACGTGGGTGCCGTGTTGAGCGCAGTTCGACAGGATCTTGTCCATCTCCAGGGCCCGGTTGACCTGGTCTTGATCGGGAAAATCAGTCGAATGGCATCTTGCATTGTCAAACACCCTTTCCAGCTCGGCCGAGTCCCAGTCGCGACCAAAGGGAACCTGGTAGGATCTGCTTGTCTCAGGACCCTCGAGCTCGGCATCCTGGTTCCAGAAATATTCCGCGCGCGAGACAAGCTTCTCTGAGTTGTCCTGGTGCTTCAGGAACTGTGAATTTGCCAGCGCGATCCCGTCATCAATGATGCCCATCAGGACCGATCCCGGCTGCAGCTCTCGCGCGCTTCTGTCGTCAATAAACGGTTCATTCTGCTTACGGATTGCCCCCAAGACAGGCCCATATTCAAAAGGATGCGCACTGTATAATCGCAGAACCTTGCCTTTGGCAGGTCGCCCCCTGCCACCTGACAGTGCCGCTTCAAGCGTAGCGTCGGGGCCGTCGTTTTCTGTACCCAGCAGGCTGACCTTTTGCCGCGTTTGAAACGTGAACTGACCTCCCGTCAGACTTTCTTCCAGGCTGCGAAGCCACCAATCGGTGTAGGACGACATTGGAAAATCATAATCCGTAACCAAACCAACTGGCCCGGAATGATTGCCGTCCATGAACACGATGTTTTTCCAGGAAAGTGTCATCGCAACCTCACTTTGTCTCGGTTGCTGCGGAAACTTGCGGGTCGCCCCATTCCTTCAGCGCTTCTTGGTAGATCGCGCCGATGGCGCTGTTTTCCAACGAGCAATCGAACAGCTCGATCACTTCCGAAAACACGCGCTCATCTGGGTTCCTGAGCGATTCCTTTTTGTGTATGCCCCTTGCCGCTTCCTGGGTGAAATCGTTTTCTTGTCCGAAGGAGACGCTATCGAAGCGTCGACCGAACAATTCAGTGCCGTCTGCACCAGCTAGTTTGAGGATGAAATTGGCGACAGAAACGCCCAGAATGGAGCCGGCCGCATTGTCTATCGGGAAATGAACACCTGCTACCACCCGGTTTTGAGCTATGCGGCAGGCTTGTGCGCGCAATTGCTTTTCAACCTCTTCAAACCAGCCGGTCGCACCTGCAAAAACAGATGCCTTGGCAAAATGTCGAAGCAATGTCGCGATCAGGAACGCTTCGGTTCCATGGCCCGAAGGATAGGAGCTGTGGCTGGGCATTTGAATCATCGGCTGAACCTGCGGCCAGAATTCATCCGGCCGCCGGCATGCCAGGAGATGTTTTGTCTGCATTTCAACAAGGGAAACAGCACGCAGACAGATACGGATAAACTCCAGTGTCCAGCGCCGCCGTTCGGGTCGAAGTGGAACGATCGCCGCAAAATTCGACATGACATCGGTGATTTGCAGCGTAATTTCCGCAACCCGTTCAAGTCTCTGGTCTGCGTAGTACTCGACAAAGTGAAGCTGTTCGGCAAACAGGCTCATTGGCGGCCGGTCAATGCTCGCAATCAGATTATCGTCGGAATTGCCGGTTCGAAGGCAAATTTCGGCGATATGCCTGTCTGTTTCTGCATCACAGCTGTCACCGTTCGTTTCAGACCCTGTTGTCTTCGGTTTCACCAGTATGTGCGATGCAATTTCCTGTTGCGCAATCATTGTGCGTACATCCGGCGACCAGTTCAGGATGTTGCGCGAGTCATTAAAGTCCAACTGCGCGGGGAAAGTACTTGGGTCCCATTTCCATGGACCTGACAGAACCGCATGGCTCATGATGAGTGATGGTGCTGCGATCGAAGGCACGCCTGAAGACGCTATGAAGTCTCCATGCAAGCTGTGATCACCATGATCGCCGTGGTCGATCGCCTGGATAGACGAAAAAAATGCAGTACTTCCGGATGCCATGTGCCTGTCCCCCTACTGTCAAAGCAAGTATAAAATCCGTTTTAATTCACAGGCTTGTCAACTGAACAAACCTTCATACTTAAAAATTTACGCAGAAATAACGTAGAAATAACAGTTGTAAAAAACAAACACTGGCTATTAGAATTTTGCTCCACATCTGATTGTGAGTATAAAATGACTGGTGATCGCTATCGACTTCATCTGGTTGGTCTGTTTCGATTTGAGCGACCTACAGGTGAATTCATAGTTCTAAAAAGTCGTAAGGCTCGGGCGATATTGGCGTTTCTCGCCCTGGCCCGAGACCATACCCGGCCCCGGACCTGGATCAAGGACCATCTGTGGAGTGATCGCGGCCCGGAACAGGCTGACGCAAGTCTTCGACAATGTGTCCACGAAGTGCGCAAGGCTCTCGGGGCCGATAGAGATGTGTTGCTGGCGTCTGGAAGCAACCTTGCCTTGGCGCCAGATCGAGTTTGGGTAGACGCAGGTGATGGCGACTACCTTGCTGCATTGCTCGCAGAAAATGATGAATTGCCAGAACTATTGGCGGATCTGGATATTCGCGATGCTGAGTATGAGCATTGGATCCGTGACCGGAGAACCTGGCTGGAAACAAGGTTTGAAGAATGTAACCCGGGTAATCGGGCGGCACCTGTTTCGCAAATGCCAAAAACCTTGCAGCCCTGCTTGATACGTAGCAATGGCGTTGCTGACGGGGTGAAATCAAAGATCTATAATTCGGTCCTGCAAACCTTGATCTGCAAAAGCATCGATGACAGCGGTGCAGTCAAACTGATCGATGCTGATGTGATGAACCAGCTGCAAAGCTGGGAAAGCGTTGCGGCCTTTCGACTTCAGACCTATGGAAGTCATCAGGGAGAGACTGTCAGCATTGGCGCAAGCTTTACCCGCGAGTCTGACGGCGCCGTTTTTTCAGACGCGTTTCGCAATCTCGGCCCTGCCGAGACCACCAATCTGCAGAGTTTCGATGTCATTGATCTCATCAACGAAGCGGTCCACCGCGCATTTGACGAGATCGCAAATCTGGAAACCCGCCTGCCCGACGCGGAAATCTCGTCGGCCCTATGTGTCAGAGCACTGAAATCTCTGACCGACTATTCTGTAACTTCAATAGACAAGGCTGACCGCCTGATCGCTCGCGCTCATGAAATAGATCCGCGCGGGGCATACCTGTCCTGGCGTGGCTATTTACGTACTTTCATGTTGGGCGAAATGCAGAACAAGAACATGTCCACCTCCCCTGAGGAAATGGAAAGGTTCATTGTTCAGGCCCTGGAGATCGACAACGCGAATTCGCATGTTCTGGCCGTCGCCGCGTTTCTGCGCTCGATCTGGGCGGTTTCAATTGGCGAAGCGCTGGAGCTGGCCGAACGAAGCAACAAGCTCAATCCATCGAACCCTCTCGGCATTTCCTATCTCGGGATGGTCAACAGTCACATCGGCAATCTTGAAAAAGGGTACCTCCTTGGCAAGCGGGCGTATGCCCTGACCACAAACGGCATGACACGCTCATCGATCGGATACGTGGCCATGCGCACGGCAGCCTGCGCCGGCAGGTTTTCAGAAGCCTTGCGGGTCGGTGAAGAGTTGCGGCGCGCGATGCCAGGATTTGTCGCGCCAATGCGGATGATGGGACTGCTCTATTCCGAGTTGGGTCAACACGAACGCGCTGCTGAGATAGAAGCAGAGCTCCAAAAGCCCGATCCCGACTACAGCATCAAGGGCGTCCGGGCCTACTATCGAAATGCACCGCAAATGAGAAACACTGCCCTGGCCAATCTATAGTCACAAGGCGCCTGTTGAAGTGACCATCCAAATTTGCCTTCTCCTTTGTCCGGATCAGGTGTTCGTTAGCAACGCAGAATTGTTATCACCTTCCGCCTCATTCTCTCACAAATCGAACGCCCAGAGCATAAGCTGAAGGTTTCCGCGGGTGTCCAGCGGGGCAGTTTTCACCGTTTTTCTGGTCAGGCGCGTGGCTTGGTGACAGCGACCAGTGTAGGCGGTGACCTGCACCCCTGTAAGTTCCTCGTTTTGAGGTTAGTCTGTTTCCAACAGAAGGATACAGACGATGAAGAGACCCAGGTTCTCTGAAGAACAGATCATCGGTATTTTAAAAGAGAGAAGATGGACACTTTAAAGCTCGGACAATTACGGATAATAAACTTCCTTGCCGGCCTAGGTGGTCTTGCAATCGGGAGTCGTTTGCGACGCTGGCTCCAGGATCCCAGAAAAATTCTTGCAGGAGCCGACATTGCAGAGGGACTAACGGTTGTCGAAGTTGGTTGTGGCCCTGGTTTTTTTACCCTCGACGCCGCCGAGATGATTGGAGAGAGTGGCCAACTTATCGCAATAGAACCATTGGCTGATTTTGTTGAAACAGTTAAGGGCAAGGTTAAGAAGGCCGGATTGAAAAATGTTAAGGTGTTAACACGCGATGCCCTGAATACGGGTTTGGAAGACAAAAGTGCGGATTTGGTTTTGCTGTTTGGTGTCGTGCCCTTCCCTACACTTCCGCTCAGCAAACTTCTTCCTGAAATGTGCAGAATTCTGAAAACCGATGGTACTTTGGCGGTGTGGTTGTTCCCGACGACTGCCGGTGTGCCGACAGCTATTTTGAATTCCGGCCTCTTTATCCAGATTGGCGAAAAGAATGGCGTTTATTCTTACAGCCTCAAGGGACAAAGTGTCTGACCATTTCGATATGACTATTAGTAATTCTGATTAAATCCGTTACAGATAAGCGGACACTAAACAATCCTATCCACCCGCGTTAGGTGGGGTTCGCCGGACGCTCACATTTCACATACAGCTTTACGTGCTTTTATGTCAGGCCTTTAGTGTCTTCAGGGCTGGAAGCAGTGCCTGGCAAAAAACATGTGTTCGAGTAACACTGTTTTCGATTGACCAACTGGCTGCATTTTTTTGCAAACAAAGGCTTCATCATTCGCTTTGGCAGGTCGGTTCGCTGCGACGCACATTCGACAAAAAAAGTATACGTCTAAGTTGTCGACCGCTTGTGGATATGCAGGGTTGGCCTTGGTCTAGTTACAAGACAAACAAGAGGAAAAAAACCGCTCTTGGGAAAGATGGAGAAGTGTGCCGGTAGACTTCATCTGAATCTTGAACACCAGAAGGGTGAATTGGTTTTAATAATTCAATCTCCTTACAAGATGTCCACCGCGCCGCAGCGCGTCAGCAGCCAACGCAAGGCATCTGAAGTAAAAACTGGATCGTGTTTTATCACCACAAGTTTTGTAGTGGTTGCGGATAGTGTTTCACAGTTTCGCCAATACCGAGCCCTGTTTTCCGGTTCGAACCAATAAATCCAGTTCCTTAATGTCCATTTCGCGCTGTTGGCGGCAAGGCGACACTTCCAAGAGTGTATAATTACCCCAGAAACCTTTGAAGGCCGTTGAAAAGCAGGCGCCTTTCCTGCAAGCCTTGATTTCTCGATCCTGATCCCGAGCCGTAGCGAAATGACACAGGTATCAATCACCGCACATCAAGTCGATTTCAGTCTCCGATATGAATGCTACTTTGCAATAGACCTTGATATTGCGGATGTTTCCGAAAAATACGGTCTGGCCCTGTCTTGCGAGGATGCGGACGGTCCAACTGAAAAAATTGTCGGCTGCCAGGGCCTGATGAAGCCTCAAAATGTTGCGCTGCTGTTCTTTCAGTTTGCGCATTCATGCGGAAACCGCGAGCCTGGCGTTGGACTTAGCATTCCGCTCGGCGTTGAAAATCTGGAATCCGTGATCAGAAACCTTTGCGAGAAGCTAAGGGATGACTTCGGTCTGAGTTCCGGGGCGTTTTCATTTTCTCAGGACATCAATCAGAACTATCTCGTGGAGCCGCCGTTCTAACTATTTGCTGCCTGGCCCGACCAGGATGTTCCGTTGACGGTCGTCTGAATGAGGCAAGGAATTTCGGGGAAAACGGGTTCAACCAGAGCCGGTCATTTTTCGGTGACGGCCCTGCACATTGTTGCAGTCACAAAGATAGAGTCAGTTCCCGTCAGCTCTAACACCTACTTTCATCCCTTCATGCAAACACCTGTTTTCTATGTTCTCGTGTCTGACAAACCTTTTTTCCGGTAACAGTTCCAACACCATGAAACGCCTGCGGACAAGCTCGATCCCATCGACATTTTCCACCGACTCGTTTTTCTCGCTGTCACTCATTGGCTCGAACGTGATTGAGCACTCTCCGAACACCTCAACCAGAATTTCAAACAGTTTGTAGACGTCAAGCGTGAGCAGCATACGCGAGGAATGATACCTGACGACTATGCGGCGCAAGACTGCTCCAAGCCGCCGTATTTCGAGCGCCACTTGCAATGAGTTTCATTGCTGACGCCATACTTGCGGTATAGCTCGGCAGCCGATGCCCGCCTGATGTTCTTTAAAATGCCGATTACCTGTTCCTCAGGGTCACTGGACCGATTCACTATCTGTATCCGTCTATTGGAAGCAGACTAACCTCAAAACGCGAGCTTTTCAGGAGATAAGGTTAGGCCAGGTCAAGTGACAGGCTTAATCGTTCCATTTGCATCGCTTGGATCAATGCCAATTTGAGCATGCCCTCGGTATCCTAAGTTCGAATTTTTCAAACCACTTCGAATAAACTAAATCCAACGCCAGCAACACCAGCCGCAGCCATCGCCTTCTTGAAGTCCTCAGAAACAAAAACCGAGCTATTTGGGACACGACTATCTATCCAAATGTGCTTGCCTGCTGTTTGATGCAGATTCACTACATATCTGCGACCTTCAACAAAGCTCCATTTGCCGATCCGTTCGTTATACGAGTGCGTCGTGTTCTCTTTGTCCATTCCATCCAAACGGTTGCAGATGTTGAACCAGAAGTAGCTCGCCGCATGAGTGTCGTTGTTCCAGATCACTTCCACAGACTGAAATTGGTGGACACCAGGTTCCAAAGCTTCAATAACGTCGCGCAATTTTCCGCTTACAAGTAAATGGTCCGCCGTCTTCAACAGGTCCACCAGCTTCCTCTTGCCACCTCCCCAGCGAACCTTTTTGGGCAGCCTGGACATGTCCACAGCAACCCCTTGGTATGCCGCGCTTTGCTGCAACAATGTCCCATCATCCAGGAGGGCTGCTTTAGCAACGGGATTGAATTCAATCCCTATCGGAAAGGCCGTTTTGAAGTCGCCGTCGAGAGTCTGGTTCTCAAACCCGTAGTTCCCGGACTTCTCGTCTTCATTCCGGTCTGCGTAAATCGTGTAAACTGACATATGTCTCATCCAATCAGATCGGCTCTCTTCCGATGCGGGCAAAACGAATATAAAGCCTGCTGAGGCCCCATGAACGAGCGCCAGAGTCTTCCTCTCAAAAAACCGTTGATCGTCTCTCAATCTGGAAGCTTGTACCTACTGGTCGTGCTGCCTTTACCGGTTGTTTCGTCACCGAAGCTGTTCCGGCAAACCGGCTCTTCGTGCCTTCACGAGCTGAGAATGTCCTCATCGCTACTGTTTGGCGGGCTTTCAATGTTCCCGAAGGCTGTGCCGTCGTTCGGCAAGATCGCTTTCGTAAAGCGACAGAACATCGGCTCTGCGGCAGAGTTCGGTGCCGGAGGTCAGGGCGGCCGCTGCGCCAGCAGCGACGCCCAGGCGGAACGCCTCGTCTATCTCGCGCCCTTCGGAAAGAGCCCAGATCATCGCGCCGACAAAGCTGTCGCCGGCGCCGACCGCTGATTTCGCGGCGACATGAAGGGCGGGCACACGCAGGATCCGCTTTGCACTGACCAACAAGGCCCCTTTCGTGCCGAGGGTGACGGCGACGTTTTCGGCCGCTCCTCTTTCCACGAGTTCGCTGGCAAATTCGCGCGCACCCTGCTCGTCCAGAGACCTGCCGGAAAGCGTCTCCAATTCGCCGATGCTGGGTTTGACCAGAAAGACGCCGCCCCGATCCAGTGTGGCCTTGAGCGCCTTGCCGGAGGTGTCGACAACGAACCGGACGCCCTTGCCCTCCAGCGCATCCATCATGTCGGCATAGGTGCTGTCAGGAGCCCCGCGCGGAAGCGAACCGCTCGCCACCACATAGTCGGCATCCGTCTGCGCCACAAATGATAGCAGCGGCGCCAGTTCCTCGGCGCCGACCTCCGGACCTTCCGGCACGAACCGGTATTCGACGCCTGAACTCTCCTCATGGACCGCAAAGGCCAGCCGGACGGGGTGCTGCATCGGAAAGGCGTGCAGGTCGATCTGTGTACGTTTCAGAAACTCATCCAGCAGAACGCCGGTTTCCCCCCCTGAAAAATAGGCAATTTCCGGTTTTCCGCCGAGTTCGGCCACAACGCGTGCAACATTGACACCGCCGCCACCGGGATCCTGACGCTGGTTGGATGTGCGCGTCTTGTGCATCGACTTGACCCGCTCCGCATCACAGGAAACGTCGATCGTCGGGTTCAGGGCAATGCATAAAATACCAGACATACCGTTCAGCCTTGTCGCTAGCGATCAATCGAAAGAGTGATGTGGCAATCTGCCAATCGAAAACCGGGTCAATACATCACTCCGTCACCGACAAAGGAACGTTTGGCCAGCTGTCTCATTAACTTAAATCAATTGAATTTGATTCTTTGCCATCCACGCCCGCGGGCAACTGGTTGAAGGCAGGCGTTTCATAGGCAATGCCAAGGTTCGAAACGTCCCTGGCGCGTTGGTCCCTAATCCATGGGAGGCAGGCACATTCTGGGAGGTGGCTGGTCGTAAATCCTTTCTGACGGAATTTCGATGATGATTTCACCGTGCTGGTTCTCGGGAATGTCCATGTCGGTGTAAAAGAGCCGGTCGGCAGTGTTGCCACCCAGTTCGCTGCCGAGCCAGCTGCCAAGACCGCCACCGACAACTCCGCAGGCCAGAAGTCCCCAGCCGGCAGTTGTCACACCGAAGATGATGCAGGCGCCGGCTCCGACAGCGGCGCCAATGCCTCCACCTGCCAGCGCGCCAAGTTCCTCACTGATGACCCTTGGAAGCTCGTGTTCATCGGCATTCCAGATGCGGGCGATGGAGACAGATACTCCGATGACCAGAAGAACCCGCCCGCCATGCTTCAGATAGGCGGCTCCCTTCATCGCCGTGTTGACCTTCGGATTGGATTTCGACGCGCTTCTCAGGATCCTGGAATCGACATCCTGTTCTGGAATCCCCTGTCTCAGGTAATGGTTTACCTGACTGTCATAACCTCTTTTTCCAAAACCATATTTCCGCCAATCTCGGATAATATAGAGCGGCCTTGTGGCCGGTGTTGCCATAGCGCGGAGACGCCGGGCAATCCTGAGCCGTTCCTCAACAACCCATCGTGCGATCTGATGGTCCGATTGTCCTTCCCTGGCGCGATCGGCGATCCCTTTTGCGAGGTTCTTCAGTTCGATATGATAATGGTCTCTCAGGATGGGCGATTCGATGCCAATCCGGGTCATGCCGCGGCCTGTCCCGGCCATGCCGCCACCGATCTGGCTGAGAAAGTCCGTGGCCTCCCCGGCCGTGTCGGCCGGTACTTGCAGGCGGTACCGGCATTCGTCAACCTCGGTCCGCGTGGAGTAAGGCATAGAATCCGCGCGGCAGATGAGGCCGTCTTCCGCCTGGCACTGTTCACTCATCTTCGCCTCCACCACTCGTCAGGTCAAAACTCGTCAGATCACCTATGGGCCCCCTGCCTGCACCCGGGATCGGAAACAGGCGCAGCCAACCGCGCTGCCTGTAGCGGAAAGGTACGCGCCCGACAAAACGGGAGGCAACCGGTATTTCCGGCCGGAAGGCCTTCAGCGCATCGATTGCCCCAAGACCACCGTCAAGAAACGGGCCGAGCAGGAAGAATTCCGTTCGGGCGAGAACAATATGAAAGGCTTCATCGCCATGAGCGACCGGGTCGGCCATCCGGCAGTCATAGACCTGCTCGACGTCTCTTGCAGGCAGAACGGCCTTGCCACCCCGCACCTGCAGCACAAGACTGTTCTTTTCGAAACGGGCATGATCGCTGGCTGGCATCGGTCTTGAGGTAACCTCGATCGGGCTCGAACACTGAAGAGGTAACAAAGACCGTAGTGCATTCTGGCCAGACGCAAAAGACAGCCGGTTTCAAATCCGAAGGCGAGCCCTAGGTCGACCTTTGCCTCAGGTCTTTCTCCCCTTGCCGCGCAGCCGCTTGAAGCCCATGGACAGATGCGCGCGCCGGATGAGTGCAGCGGCCTCGATGTCCCGCATCGCGACCGCGTCTGAGATTTCTTCGATTTCACCGCAGAAAATGCCGACTTCCCGTTGCAACTCCGCGTCCGGGATCAAGGTCAGCCAGATGCGGCAGGTCTGATAAAACAGCTTCTCGGAGAGGTCGCGGAGCGGTCTGTTTTCGCTGAGCTGCTGGAACGCATGAAAGAAATCAATATTCAGCCGGGCAAAGTCCTTGTAATTCGGAGAGCGGCGAAGGGCATCCGCCCTTTGACGGACGTTGTCGAAGACCTGTCGTAGCGCTTCGGTCAACTCAGCGGGTGACAAGCGGCCGGTGAGCTCATTGAGCTCCATGCGCAGTTGATAGACCTGCTCCAGTTCATCCAGGTCGACATCGGTGACAAGCGTGCCAACGCCCTGTTGTGACTGCAAAAGCCCGTCGGCCTCCAAGATCTTCAGTGCCTTGCGCAACGGAGAGCGGCTTATGCCAAACTCGGTTGCCAGCGCTTCCTCGCTGAGCTGCGTACCCGGTGGATAGACCAGCATGCAGATACGGTCACGCAGGACGGAATAGAGAATCTGAAACCGTTCCTGGGCGTTCGCTGCCGCGTCCAGCTGACGTGCAACTTCTTCAGAATCGATGTCGGGACGGTCGTCTATACTGATTTTCCCAGGCTCCTTTCCAAGCCGGTTAACATACCAAGGCACTTTTCAAGTTGGTCGATGGCGACAAATTCGTCCGGTTGATGGGCTTGGGCAATGGAGCCCGGGCCGCAGACGACCACGGACATTCCGAGCGACTGAAAGAGGCCCGCTTCAGTGCCAAATGCGACGACGTCGCACAGATTTGCACCGGTCAGTGCGGTAACGATGTCGCGAGCCTCGTTATCATTCATGACGGCCAATCCCGCGACCTCTCCGATCACTTCCGTGACGATATCTGCATCCGGATAGACGCTGCGCATCTGCGGCAGCAGCACATCCCGGCAATAGATTTCCAACGCGGCCTTGACCTCGCGTGCATCGTCTTCGCGAACCGGACGCATTTCCCAGTCTACAGAGCAATGCCGGGCTATGACATTGCGCGCCAGCCCCCCCTCAATCCGCCCGGTCTGCAGGGTTGTCCAAGGTGGCGAGAAGCGCGCACTGTCCGGTCCAGATTTTTTGCGCAGCTCGTCCGAGAGCTCCAGCATGTGGTTGATGAAACGTGCTGCCACGTGAATGGCATTGACTCCCTTGTCCGGCTCGGAGCCATGCCCGTCGGTGCCATGAAAGGAAGTGGTGTATTCGTAACAGCCCTTGTGGCCTTCGATCACCCGCATTTCCGTTGGTTCACCAATAATGGCAACTGATGGTCTGAGCTCTGTTTCGCCGAGTTCTTCAACCAGGTGCCTGGCACCAAAACAGCCGACCTCTTCGTCATAGGTCAATGCAACATGCAGCGGACGCCTTAGATCAAGTGCGGCATAATCGGGCGCCTTGGCGATCACTGCTGCGATGAAGCCCTTCATATCGCACGTGCCACGGCCGTAAAGCCGCCCATCCGCCTGGCGCATCGCGAACGGATCACTCGTCCATTCGCTGCCATCCGCCGGAACAACATCCGTGTGGCCCGACAGCACAATGCCTCCGGATGTCTCCGGCCCCAGTGTGGCAAACAGGTTCGCCTTGGCGCCGGTCCTGTCCTTCGAGACCCTGACACGGGCACCGCAGTCTTCCAGCAGTGCGGCCGCAAAATGGATCAGGTCGAGATTGCTTTCGGCGGAAACGGTCGGAAAGCCGATAAGCTGTTCCAGGATCGTCTCGGTCCGGTCAAGCAGGTGCAGCGGTCCCATGGTCAGCTCATGCCTTTACAAAGAGTTCACGTGGTCGGTTGCACAGGCATTCAGCCTGGCCGCCTTCGCGGATCAGGATGCTCTCAGTAATTTCCAATCCCCAGCCATCCATCCAAAGGCCCGGCATGAAATGGAACGTCATGCCGGGTTGTAATTCAGTGGTATCCTCGTCGCGGATGGAGATGGTGCGTTCGCCCCAGTCAGGCGGATAGGAGATACCGATCGGATAACCGGCGCGCGCGCCACGCTCAATGCCGGCAGCCTCCAAAGGTTTTGCCAGTGCGCGGGCAATGTCTCCAGCGGTATTCCCGGGCCTCGCTGCGTCCAGGCCGGCTTCCAGGCCCTCCACCAAGGCTTTTTCGGCATCCAGCAAATACTGCGGCGGCTTGCCGAGGAATACAGTACGGCAGAGCGGCGCATG
Organism: Labrenzia sp. VG12; assembly: GCF_002237595.1. NCBI lineage: Bacteria > Pseudomonadati > Pseudomonadota > Alphaproteobacteria > Hyphomicrobiales > Stappiaceae > Labrenzia > Labrenzia sp. VG12. The sequence goes on along the minus strand of NZ_CP022529.1, from coordinate 1,220,891 downwards.
ATAGCGGCGATAGCAGCCGGAAAGCTCGAAGAAAGTCGCCTCCCCTTCCTGCATGAAACGACCGTCCCACGTCAGATGCGGGGCCGACGCGTCAGCCCCGCTCGGCAAGAGCGGCACGATCGCAGGATAGTCTCCCCAGGCGTCATCCAGGCCACGAATCGCGTCGGCGTAAATCTCCGCGACGAGGTCAGCCTTACGCATCCCGGGAGTAACCCGCTCAAACACCCCGTCCATGATCTTCTGCGAAATCCGTGCGGCTTTGCGCATGAAGACCAGTTCCTCTTCCGATTTGACGGAGCGCTGCCAGTTGACGAGCCCGGTTGCGTCCAGAAACTCCGCGTTCGGCAGTTCTTCGCGCAAGGTCAGATATGCCTTCGCCGAGAAATAGTAGTTTTCAAGTTCAACGCCGATCCGCTTGTTGGCATAACTCTTTTTTTCCAGCAGTCGGGCCAGGTCCTGCATCGGATGGCGATGAGAGGACTGGATGTAATTGTCGGCATATTCGGCCACACGGTCGTCGCTCATCCAGACAGTGCGGCGCGCCCCGTTGGCGTCCTGGCTCCGCCCCCACCAGATCGGATCCTCGTCATGGAACACGATCACGCCCTGGTGCACATAAAAGGACCAGCCGTCATAGCCTGTCGTCCAGGCCATGTTCGACGGGTCCTCCAAAAACAGGACATCGAGCCCGCGCGCAGTCATCTCGTTTCGAATTAGGCCGAGCCGGCGGTCATACTCGGCGCGGGTGAACGGCAGATCCAAACCAGGCATGTTCGCTCCTCTTGACTGGTTATTTGTATACAACTGACATCATGTCATCGTCTTCTTGCAAGGTTTTTCTGCATTATTGACGAATTGCAGGATCCAGATTAGCATATTTGTACACAAATAACCGAGGGCATGATTTGCCTCGGATGAACTCGCACCTCCCGCAAGACCCCAGATAAAGAGGCTTTCATGGACCTGACGCTGAGCGATATTCTGGCGGCGCAGAAGGCGATCTCCGGCAAGGTTGTGCGAACGCCGCTTTTGCCGTCGCGCCACTTGAGTGCCGTCGCCGGAACCCCATTTTTCCTGAAAATGGAATCGATGCAGCCGACCGGCGCCTTCAAGTTGCGCGGGGCGACCAATGCGGCGCAGAATGTTCCGGCGGGCACACATACGCTGGTTTGCTGTTCCACCGGCAATCATGGCCGCGGCGTTGCCTATGCAGCCCGCGAACGCGGCCTCAAGGCGGTGATCTGCATGTCCTCCCTGGTGCCCCGGACCAAGGTCGATGGCATCAAGGCCCTTGGCGCGGAAGCACGAATCGTCGGGACCAGCCAGGACGATGCCTTGCGCGAATGTCAAAAGCTGTCCGGTGCGGAAGGCGTTGTTGAGATTTCACCGTTTGACGATCCGCACGTGATTGCCGGTCAGGGTACGCTCGGTTTGGAAATCCTGCAGGATCTACCGGAGCTGAAAACCCTGCTGGTGCCTTTGTCGGGCGGGGGATTGGCTGCCGGTGTCGCCCTTGCCGCCAAGAGCGTCAATCCGGCGATCCACATTGTCGGTCTGACCATGGACCGCGGCGCGGCCATGAAAGCCTCGATCGATGCCGGCAGGCCCGTTGAGGTTCCCGAAGTTCCGAGCCTTGCCGACAGTCTCGGCGGCGGCATCGGGCTGGACAACCGTTTGTCCTTTCAAATGTGCCGGGACCTGCTCGACGACATCGTTCTGGTGAGCGAAGATGAAATTTACCGCGCCATGCAGGTCCTTTATTACGAAGACAGTCATGTCGCCGAAGGCGCCTGTGTCGTCGGCATCGCTGCCTGCCTTGCCGGCAAACTAAGCCACCTCAAAGGTCCGGTTGCGACCATCATCACGGGGCGCAATGTCGATATGGATCAGTTTACCAGGGTCGTGACCGGGCAGGATATCCAGCTGGGCGACTATCACCTGAAGGGAACGCCCTATGGCGCATGACATCAAACTCGTCACCGAAACGGAACTGCGCCGGGTGGTTCCGCTTGACCTGGAGGCAATCGATTGCATCGAAACAGCCTTTGCAAAGCTTGCAACGGGCAAGGTTGTCATGCCGCCTGTCATGTCGATGGCACTGCCCGACATCAATGCCGAGGTCGACGTCAAAACCGCCTTTGTGCCAGGTCTTGACGGCTTTGCCTTGAAGGTTTCGCCGGGTTTCTTCAACAATCCCTCTCTCGGCCTGCCGAGTCTCAACGGGTTGATGGTGCTTTTGTCCGCCAGGACCGGGCTGGTTGATGCGGTGTTTCTCGATAATGGCTATCTTACCGATGTGCGCACAGCGGCTGCAGGCGCCGTCGCCGCGCGTCATCTGGCACCAGCCACTGTGTCGACCATCGGTGTGCTTGGGACCGGGGTCCAGGCGAAGCTGCAACTGATTGCAACCGCCAAAGTACGGCCTGCCCGGAACGCGCTGATCTGGGGACGTGACGCCGGCAAGGCCGAACAACTCGCCGACGAAATGACCGCTTTATTGGGAATCGAGGTCAAGGCGTGTGCAGATCGGGCCGACCTGGTGGCGCAGAGCCAGGTGGTGATTACCACAACCCCGTCAAAGGAACCCATACTTGACGCCGACTGGCTGCACGAGGGATTGCACATCACCGCCATGGGGTCCGACCAGGAGGATAAAAATGAACTCCATCCGTCGATCCTTGCCCGCGCGGATGTGCTTGTCTGCGACCGGATCAGCCAGTGCGAACTCCTCGGAGAATTGCGCAGCGCTTTGGAAACGGGAGCCCTGGAAGACAAGAACCGAGCCGCGGAGCTCGGCAACGTCATTGCCGGAACCGGCAATGGACGCCAGAGCGAAGACGACATTACAGTTTGCGATCTAACGGGGACGGGCGTTCAGGATACGGCGATTGCCACGCTTGCGCTCGGAAAGGTTCGGCGTACAAATGCCGGAACAACCGTCACCGCCTGACAAAGAAGGTCACAATGCTCAAACTCGACAGGCGCGACCTGGAGATCTTGAAGGTACTGGCCTCGGAGGGCCGCATTTCAAAAGCCGACCTTGCCAAACGCATCAATCTGAGCCCCAGCCCTTGTTGGAAGCGCCTGGAAAGACTGGAAAAGGCCGGCATCATTCAAGGTTATGCCGCCAGTCTTTCCCTGAAAAACCTGGCCCCGCACGTGACGGTCTTCGTCACTCTGGAACTGGAACACCACCGCACCGAGTATTTTCAGAAATTCGAGCGCGTGATCGGCGACTGCGATCAGGTTGTTGCCTGTTGGGCCATCGGTGGCGGTCTGGACTATCTGCTGCAGATCGTTGCCCGGGACATTGACGCCTATCAAAGGTTCATGGACGGCCTGCTCGACCGGGAACTCAGCATTGTCCGCTACTTCACCTATGTGGTCACCAAGCCGGTCAAGCAGATGGCGGCCCCTCCCCTGGAACAGCTCCTGTCCGGCTTCCTGGGAACGGAAGAGGAGACGGGCGCGGCAGAATTGGAATGAAACCACTCTGGTTCATGCCCACTTTGGTCGTTTCGTTCCTGCAGGCGCCTCTACCCTAAGCCTATCGAACAGAAGGGCCTTGTCATGCAAAACGTGACTCCAGTGGTAGCGCCGCTCGGCAACACCCTCCACCAACAGGTGGAAAACAAACACCTTGTCCGTCATTTCGGCTATATCGGCGCTCGCTGGCAGGATGCTGAGGGCGGCGCTGTGTTTTCCGTTACAGACCCGGCCGATGGCAGTTTTCTCGGCGAAGTCGCCAGGCTGAGTGGCCATCAGGCGCAAGAAGCAATCGGTGTAGCCAACGATGCATTCCGAAATTGGGCGGCCCTGCTGCCCCAGGACCGGGCAAAACATCTTAAAGCCTGGCACGCGCTCATTCTGGAAAACAGAGAAGACCTGGCGCTGATCATGACGCGCGAACAGGGCAAGCCGATATCAGAGGCCCGAGGCGAGATCGACTATGCCGCGTCTTTCATCGAGTTTTACGCCGAAGAAGCCAAGCGGCCGAATATCGAAAGCATTACGTCGCACCTGGCGGATGCGGAAATGGAAGTCTGGCGCGAGCCTTTGGGCGTTGCCGCGCTGATCACGCCCTGGAACTTCCCGTCCGCCATGATTACACGCAAGGCCGCGGCTGCGCTTGCCGCCGGCTGCACGGTCCTGGTTCATCCTTCCGAAGAAACGCCGTTTTCGGCTTTGGCGCTGGCCGAGCTTGCCGACCAGGCCGGCCTGCCGCCCGGTGTCTTCAACGTCTTGCCAGGCAAGGCACCCGAGATCGTTTCGCCCTGGATGGAAGATCCGCGCGTTCGGGCCGTCTCTTTCACCGGATCGACCGAAATAGGCCGGCTGCTTTATGCACAGGGCGCTGCGACGGTGAAGCGACTGGTACTGGAGTTGGGCGGCCACGCGCCGTTCATCGTCTTTGCGGATGCGGATATCGACTATGCGGTCGAGCAGGCCATTGCAGCAAAATTTGCAACCTCAGGACAGGATTGTCTCGGTGCCAATCGGATCATGGTCGAACGTCCGGCCTATGCCGCTTTCTGCAAGTCTTTTGCCGAAAAGTCTGCTGCGCTCACCCTTGGTCCCGGACTGGAAAATCCGGATATCGGACCGTTGATGCACGAGCGTGCTGTCGCGAAACAGGAGGCCCAGGTCAAGGACGCGCTGGACCGGGGCGCCAAATTGCTAACCGGCGGTAAGCGGCACGCGGCAGGCGCGCTGTTTTATGAGCCGACGGTTCTATGTGATGTCCCGGCGGAGGCGTCCATTTTTAAAGAGGAAACCTTCGGACCTGTCGCGGCCATCGTACCGTTTGACACGGAAGAGGAAGTCATCGCCAGCGCCAATGACAGCGAATACGGATTGATCGCCTATCTGCATACGCAGGATCCGCGGCGGATCTACCGTGCCAGCCGCGCCCTTCAATACGGCATGGTGGCCGTCAACCGGACCAAGGTCACCGGCTATCCCATTCCCTTCGGCGGGGTCAAACAATCGGGCCTCGGCCGCGAAGGCAGCCGCTACGGACTGGAAGCCTTCACCGACATCAAATTCGTCTGCAGGGACTGGCGTTGAGCCCCCTCACTTTCAAAAAGGAAAAACCATGCTGAAAAACGATCAACTTGACGCTTGGGACAGGGACAATTTCTTTCACCCCTCGACCCATCTTGCCCAGCATGCACGCGGTGACAGCCCCAGCCGGATTGTCACTGGCGGTGACGGCGTTTTCATCGAAGACCGGAACGGGACACGCCTGCTGGACGCCTTTGCCGGCCTGTATTGCGTCAATGTCGGCTACGGCCGCCAGGAGATCGCCGACGCCATAGCCGAGCAGGCCCGGGACCTTGCCTACTATCACGCTTATGTCGGTCACGGCACCGAGGCTTCGATCACGCTCGCAAAGATGATACTGGACCGGGCGCCTGATCACATGTCCAAGGTCTATTTTGGGCTTGGTGGTTCTGATGCCAACGAGACCAACATCAAGCTGGTCTGGTACTACAACAACATCCTGGGCCGGCCGGAAAAGAAGAAGATCATCTCCCGCTGGCGCGGCTATCACGGGTCAGGGCTGATGACAGGCTCGCTCACCGGCCTGGAGCTGTTTCACAAGAAATTCGATCTGCCGCTCCAAAGCGTGCTGCATACAGTGGCGCCGGACTATTTCCGCCGGGAAGATCTGTCCATGTCGGAAGCGGATTTTGTCGCCCATTGTGCGGCTGAACTGGAGGCGCTCATCGCCCGTGAAGGTGCCGACACGATTGCGGCCTTCATCGGCGAACCCATCCTGGGAACGGGTGGCATCGTGCCGCCGCCACAAGGCTATTGGCAGGCGATCCAGCCAATCCTCAAGAAACACGACATTCTGCTGATTGCCGATGAAGTCGTGACCGGTTTCGGCCGTCTCGGGACCATGTTCGGTTCCGCTCATTATGGCTTTGAACCTGATTTCATCACCATTGCCAAGGGCCTGACATCCGCCTATGCACCGCTCTCCGGCTCCATCGTCTCCGACAAGGTCTGGAAGGTTCTGGAAAACGGCACCGACGAGAACGGGCCAATTGGGCACGGCTGGACCTATTCCGCCCATCCGATCGGCGCGGCCGCAGGCGTTGCCAACCTGAAACTGATCGATCAGCTGGATCTCGTAGCAAATGCCGGCAAGGCAGGCGCCTACTTCAAGGCGGCGCTGGTGGACGGACTTGGAGACCATCCGAATGTGGGTGATATCCGCGGTGACGGTCTGCTCTGCGCGATTGAATTCGTCGCGGACAGAGACAGCCGAACCTTCCTGGATCCGGCAGCAAAGGCTGGCCCTCAGATCGCCGGCGCCCTGTTGCAGGAAAAAGTGATCGGCCGGGCCATGCCACAAGGCAACATTCTCGGATTCGCACCGCCGCTCTGCATCACCGAAAGCGAAATCGACGAAGTCGTGTCGGCAACGGTCAAGGCGGTCAGATCGGTTTTTCCGCAGTCTCGCTGATAGTCCTGTGTTTCAACAATCTTGGCATCCTGCTGATGCCAAGACTTGGCTCTTGGATGTTTGGGGTTGTTCCTGATATCACTGGGCACCCCGGCAATGCGAAAGCTACATGAACAACCATCAGGAAATCTGGATCAACGCCGAAGATGGTTCCTCCATATGCGCGCTAATCAATGGAGACGTTGGCTGGCTTATGTATTTGCGCCACAGTGGCGACACCGGTTTCAGCTCACGCAATCCGAACTACACCGGCGACCCGTCGTCTGAAATCGACTACATACTGTCGAACGGGCAGCAGGATTGGTATCCCGCGGCCTGGGCCCTGCCAGTTGAAAAGGTCCGAGAGGCGCTGGAGTATTTTCGCGCCAAAAACAAGGCACCACCCTTCATTCACTGGCATGACGATTCAAACCAGGGTTGAAGGCTATAATCAGCCCGGCGCAAATAATGCCGGGTCATAACTATCCCGCCTTCGCCGGCTGTCCCATCAGCGCTGGCACCACCTGGTCCGGCGGTCCCATCATGGCAATCTGGCCGGACTTCAGCACAACCACCCGATCCGCCAGTTTCATATGGCTCGGGCGCTGTGTGTTGATGATGATCGTGGCCTTGCCTTTCAGCTCCTCGATCATCGCCATGAATTTCTTGTCCCCTTCGAAATCCAGATGCGTGCCCGGATTGTCGAAGAGGTAAAGCGGGACTGACTTCACAAGCGCCCGTGCCAGAACGATGCGTTGTTTCATGTTGTCCGGGATCTGCTTCAGCAATTCACCATTGAGACGGGTCTCGAGCCCCTCGAAATTGTCTTCCAGGTAGGCAAGCAGTCCAAGCTGGTCGGTGACCTCTGCCAGCCGGGCATCCGTTGCGCCCGGGTCAGCCATCAGCAAGTTCTGCTTGACCGTTCCATAAAAGAAATCGAGATCGTCCGGCGCAAAACCGATTGCTGCACGCCACTCGGCAGCATCCAGCTGACGCACGTCGAGACCGTCAAACAGGATTGAACCCACCTGAGGCTGAAACAAACCAATGATCGACTGGAACAGGGCTGTCTTACCGGAACCGCTCGGCCCGGTGATTGCCAGGATTTCACCTTGTTTTACCGTCAGGTCCAGCCCCTTCAGCGAGGCCTCTGTCGCTCCCGGATAACGCAGGACCAGGGACGACATCTTCAGGTCCCCGCGGATATCACGGGCAATCTTTGGCAGGTGTCCGGGTTCTCGTTCCAGGGGAACCTGCATCAGATTGTTGATCTGATCGATCACCGTCCGGCTCTGGGCAAGCTGGGTGATGCTCAGGAATGCCTGGTTCATCGGGTTCAGAACGCGCCAGCTGAGTGCCATTGTCGCGATCAGGGCGCCGAGACTCATGTCGCCGTTCATCACCTGCATGGCGCCAATGCCAAGCACCATCACGCCGCAGATCGTCATAAGGGTCTGTGAAACTGTCTGCAGGACGTGGGTAATGTTGCGGGCGTGCACGTTGAGCTTGTTGAACTGCGTCGAGAGAAGCGAAAACCGGTCGAGCCAGATGTCCTCTACCGACAGGTTGCGCAGCGCACGCTGATTGCGGAAGGTCTCGATCATGAAGCTGTTGAGCTTCGATTTCTGTTCGCCGACGGCGGCCACTTCCCGCTGCACCTTCGGAAGGACGTAGACCGCCATCAGGGTGTAGATGCCCAGGAGCGCAAGGGGCGGCAAGGCCACCGGCCCACCGATCAGAAAGATGGCGAGAATGAAGATCAGCGTGAAGGGAATGTCGACAATGGCATTGAACAGCGAACTCTGGAAAATGTCCCGGACGCTATCGAAGTAACGCAGCCGCATCACCTGTGTGCCGATCGGCGCTTCCGACAGCATTGAATATGGCAAATGCAGGATCCGCTCGAAGGTCTTGGTGCCGACAATCGCGTCAATTCG